>PALU01000054.1 GCA_002706585.1 Rickettsiales bacterium | reverse complement strand
GGTAATCCTCCTCCTCTATATAGATATTTTGAAATAGATAATTTAACTGTATTAGGAAATGGATTGATTCCAGATCATAAACATAGACTTATTTTTAACTATTCTGGACCAGAAGGATCACAAGGACCGACAGGAGCAGGCACAGCAGGAGATGGAAGAGGAGGTGGAACTGGCGCAACAGGAAATGACGCTCCATTTTTCTATGAAAATTTATCACTAACAGAATTAAAAAATTCTTCAAGTGCTATGGGTGGCGATAATAATCATATATATTTTGAAGGATTTGTAGCTGGTATGAACACTACTATAAAACAAATTAAAATAAGAGTAAAAAATGGTCAGTCTGTTGCTGATAATAATACTCCTCCTCCTCATAAACCAACAGGTGTTCAATATATTGAATTAGCAGTATATAATAGTAGAGAAGTTATTACGGGTGACGCAAATGTGGCAGGAACTGTCAGTTTAAAGCCAAGTTCTAGAAATGGAAGAGCTATAGGTCTTACAGTTGACCCTATAAATAATCAGTTTGTTACATTTGATTATTATAAATTTAGTTCGCCAGAACCACCTACTTTAGAAGAAGGAGAAGTATATTTTATTGGATTAAGACAAGATTATGGTAATAAAGATTATCAAGCAGTATCGCATCTTACATTTTGGGGAGATTCAGATAATGGTGGTGATACTCAAGACGATACAGGTTCTATATTATGGAAAACTAACGCAAATTATTGGCAGGATGCTTTACCTACTGATGCCCTTAGTATAAATATATCTCCAAATCCATTAGCCGGGATATGGTTTCAATTATATGGGACTCCAGCAGGAACTGTTTTAGGACCAACAGGTGTTCAAGGTTATCAAGGAATAACAGGTGCTCAAGGAGCAATTGGAGCAACTAGTCAAGTTACAGGACCTACTGGTATGACAGGAGCACAAGGAGCTACTGGTGCTGATAGTATGGTTACAGGACCTACAGGAGCTCAAGGTCCACAAGGTTTTAGGGGTGAACCAGGGTCAACAGGGGGAACCGTTTTTGCTAATACAATTTATCAAACGTGGGATTTAGCAAATACTACCTTAAGACCTTCTATAGAAGGAGGACAAGATAAAGAATTTATTTATTATCACGGATTTATTGCTCCAACGAACGGTGTTTTTACAAAATTACAATTAAAAGTTCAAAATATTACAGGGGATAATGGTTATAAAGTAAAATTACAAGCTGTTTTATATAATTCCACTGGTTCTTTTCTAGGAAATTCTGCTTTACCTGATACTGGATGGAATACTCCTTACATAGCTTTAACACAAGCAACAGATAATTTATGTCAATTTCCACAGATGAATCAACCAAATGTAAATGCTGGTGCTATAATTGAATTAGATTTAACATCATCAGGAGCCCATTATGATGGTTCTCAAAATGTTATAGATAATAAAGGAGCTTATTTAAATAAAGGAGATGTATATTGGATTGGAGTAAAATGGCAAGATGGTTCTCCCACCCCAGCAACTTCATTTGGTTTATTGACAGCAAAATCTCAAATAGTAGGGGAAAATAGTTATTCTTCTTTTACTAAAAAAACATCTATAGCTCATACATTTGCAGACTTACCTGGAAATGCTTCAAATTGGCCAAATGCTAATGGACCAATAGTAGATTTAAGTGGAGCAGGATTTTGGTTTAGACTTACAGGTGAAGATGTTCCAGCAGGACCTCAAGGTTATACTGGTCCAGACGGAGCCCAAGGCGCACAAGGGGCAAATGGTGCTCAAGGACTAAACGGTGCTCAAGGATTGAATGGTGTTCAAGGATTAAATGGAGCTCAAGGATTAAATGGGGCTCAAGGATTAAATGGAGCACAAGGAGCAATAGGTCCTGATGGAGCTCAAGGATTAGATGGGGCTCAAGGATTAAATGGTGCTCAAGGATTAAACGGGGCTCAAGGATTAAATGGAGCACAAGGAGCAATAGGTGCCGATGGAGCTCAAGGATTAAATGGAGCACAAGGACCTATTGGACCTGGAGGTTCTCAGGGATTGAATGGTGCTCAGGGGTTAAATGGTGCTCAGGGAGCAGTAGGTCCCGGTGGAGCTCAAGGATTAGATGGGGCTCAAGGGTCAGCTGGAGCACAAGGACATAATGGTGCTCAGGGATTAAATGGAGCCCAAGGAGCAGCAGGAGCTCAGGGAGCAGCTGGAGCACAAGGAGCGATTGGTTCTCAAGGAGACGCGGGGTCTCAAGGATTAAATGGTGCTCAAGGAGCAGCAGGAGCACAGGGAGCCTCTGGAGCTCAAGGATTAGATGGTGCTCAAGGGTTAAATGGTGCTCAGGGAGCAGATGGTGATGTTAATATATGGTATCAAGCGTGGGATTTGGCAGCAAAAGGGGAGGGTCAAAATGGAGCAGACCAGTCAAATTTTGTATATTTTCACGGATTTATTGCTCAACAAACAGGAGTTTATAACAATATAAAAATTAGATGTTTTCAAAAAGGTAGTGGTACCGTTACAGTATTTACTAGTGTTTATTCTAGTAATAATAATTGGACACAACCTAAACCTGATGCTTTATTGGGAACATCAACTAGTCAAGCAAATATAACAGAGAACCACTCTTTCATCAGTATTCCTATAGGAAATATAACATTACAAAGAAATAACATATATTTTATTGGTTTAAAATATGTAGGAAATCCAACAACTTTTTATGCTGCTGATGGTATTGCGAGATATGTTACTTATAAAAAGGTAGACATATATACACCAACTGGATTACCTGCTGTTGGTTCAGCGACTACAGATGATGTTGCTCCAGATGCTCAAGGAGCATTTTGGTTTTTAATTTATGGACCACAAACAGCAGTTGGAGCAGCAGCTGGTCCTCAAGGAGACCAAGGAGCACAAGGAGCAGTAGGATCACAAGGAGACCAAGGAGCACAAGGATCAGTAGGAGCACAAGGAGCACAAGGTGTATTGGGTCCAACTGGGGCACAAGGAGCGATTGGTTCTCAAGGAGACGTGGGGGCTCAAGGAGCTCAAGGATCTATCGGAGAACAAGTTATTGAACAGACTTTTAATTTTACTGTTGTAAATTCAGGAGGAGGAAATATATATGCTGTTGATGGTGTTAACCAAGATACTATTTATTTATTTAGAGGTCATAGATATAACTTTACATTACATAGTTCTCTTGGAGGTCATCCATTAGTAATACAAACGACCACGCCAGCATATAATGGTGTACCAGGTACTATATATAATACAGGAATTACATTTACCTCAGGAGGTAGTGCCTTTCCATTACCAGGAGCTGCCTCTTTTGAATTTCTTGTACCAACTGACGCACCTGATAATCTATATTATATATGTCGATACCATCAAGGTATGGGTGGAACAATTGTAATTAAAAATTTAACACCAGATGATTTATTAGGTGCTACTGGAGCACAAGGAACAGCTGGAGCACAAGGAACAAATGGAGCTCAAGGAACAAATGGAGCACAAGGCGCAGCAGGGGCACAAGGAACAGATGGTGCTCAAGGAACAAATGGAGCACAAGGCGCAGCAGGGGCACAAGGAACAGATGGTGCTCAAGGAACAAATGGTGCTCAAGGAGCAGCAGGATCACAAGGAGCAGCTGGCGCACAAGGACCAGATGGTAATTTTGGAGGAGCAACTTTTGATTATCATGTTGATTTACCATCCGATACAGCTGCTCCTGATGCTCCAGGAGGAGTTCGTTTTAATCAAACAAATCAAAACGCATCAACTCAAATAAATATAGATGACTCAGATGATGATGGTAATAGTATAACTTCTTTTATGTCTACTATTTCATCAGTTAGTAATCCTATATTAGGTTTTATAAGAATATCTAATAAACTAGATTCTTCACAATTTTTATTATTTCAAATTACAACTATTCAAACAATTTCTAGTGGTCCAAATACTTATTATCAATTAACAGTAACAAATCAAGGTTCTTCAGCCCCAAGTCCTTTTAGTGACAGTGAAGATGTTATTATTAGTTTTGTTACAAATGGTAATCAAGGAGCAGCAGGATCTCAAGGTGCAGCTGGAGCTCAAGGAACAGCAGGAGCACAAGGAGGACCGGGTATTCAAGGAGCCCAAGGAGCTGCTGGAGCACAAGGTGTAACAGGAACGGCTGGTAGTGCTTCTGCTGCTATACATTTAGCCTTAACTTCTGAACAAACAAATATGACTAATAGTTCCGCAAATCCAGTTGGAGTACGATTTAATTCTACACCTGTTTTTACAGAAGGAGGAATATGGACTGTAACAGCAAATAATTCAGGAACTACAGGAACAACAATTAAAGTAAATTCCAATATCAAAGCATTTATTTCATATGGCGCTACAGTTGATGGAAATAGTGAAAATGACGATAGTGTTTGGATGAAATTACAATATAGTGATACAAATGGTGCTTCTTGGAATAATATTTTAAATAGTACAATAACGATTGCTGTTCCGTCTCAAGCACCGGATTATTATGGTAATTCATCAAGTATAATGCTTTCTATAACAGACGGCTGGCTTATACGAGCTGTTGTTTGGGACAGCGAGAACGATAGTGATATAAATATAATAGGAAGTAATACATACGGAACAACTTTTATAAATATTCAAGATATGGTTGGAGGATCAGCAGGAGCACAAGGAGCAGCAGGAGCACAAGGAGCAGTAGGCTCACAAGGTGCGGCAGGCGCACAAGGGTTAACAGGATCACAAGGAGCAGCAGGGGCACAAGGAACAGCAGGAGCACAAGGAGCAAATGGTCCAGAAGGGGCACAAGGAGATGCAGGAGCACAAGGAACAGCAGGATCACAAGGAGCAGCTGGAGCACAAGGGGTAGCAGGAGCACAAGGGGCAGCAGGAGCACAAGGAGCAGGAGGAGCACAAGGAACAGCAGGAGCGCAAGGAGCAGCTGGGGCTCAAGGAGCACAGGGGGCAGTTGGCCCACAAGGAGGGACAGGAGCACAAGGTATTGTTGGACCAGGTTATAAAGGATGTTGTTCTTATAAATGGTTAAGCGATTTGAGTGGTGCTGTTAATAATTGGGCAATAAAAGGAAAACCTCCATCTAGTGTAATTAATCAAGCAGGTAGTATTACAAATTTACAAACTTTAGAATTATTACATATTTCTGGAACACATATGATGTTTAATAAATTTCCATCTTTTCCAGTTGAAGTAGGCTCACAAGGTCCAAATATGACTCCAGCAGATAATGGTCGTAGTGCTCATAACGCATTTTTTGGATATCTTATGCCAGCTGATGGGGTAATATTAGGATTTTCAGTTGATTTTTGTGGATTTCCTAGACAGGCTACATTTTATGTTTTTACTTACGATCCAACTGGAGCAGACGCAGAAGGAGATAACGGAAATGTTCGTTTTACAGAAAAAATTGTAGCTAATGGTAATAATGAACCATTCGCGTCATCAACTATTAATTTAGACTATAAAATAGTTGTCAAACCTAATACATGGCTTTTTGCTTGTCAAGATATCGCAGGCTCTTCAGATCCAGCAAGAGGACCAACACATATTACAGCATATGTAAGATTTACTTAATAGCATATAATAAATATATTTTAGCATTTAAAATATATGTATTAATTATATAGAATGAGTGTTAACGGTTATATAGAAACAACAGATCTTAGTATGAATAAAATATATGCTGGTAATTTAAACAATAGAGTAGATGATAATGAAACAGCATTAAATTTTGTAGTAAGAACTAATACAAAATCTTTACAAACTTTAACGCCCGGACAAAGTAATAGTAATAAAACAGGATTAAGTTTATTAGCTTCTAGTGTTATTTTTGGTACGGATTCTATAGCAGATGGAACTGCTAGAGATGGGGCGGTCGCTGGTATTACTTTCAGCGATGGAACTCGAATGACTACTTTAAGTGATGCTACTGGTCAAACTGGTGCTCAAGGAGCAGCGGGCGCACAAGGAGCAACAGGAGCACAAGGAACAGCGGGAGCACAAGGAGCAACAGCAGCGGCAGGAGCACAAGGAGCAGCAGGATCGCAAGGAACAGCGGGATCACAAGGAACAGCAGGAGCACAAGGAACCGCTGGCGCACAAGGAACAGCTGGAGCACAAGGAACAGCTGGAGCACAAGGAACAGCTGGCTCTCAAGGAACAGCAGGAGCACAAGGAACAGCAGGAGCACAAGGAACAGCTGGATCTCAAGGAGCAGCAGGAGCACAAGGAACAGCAGGAGCACAAGGAGCAGTAGGCTCACAAGGAGATACTGGAAATACTGGTCCCCAAGGGGCTAAAGGCTCACAAGGTGCTGTAGGAGCACAAGGTTCTGATGGAAATTTTGGAGGTGCTACGTTTGACTATACTTTCAACACCGCCGTCGCACTTCCTCTTCAGGACCAAGGGGACTGTGCCTTGGACAAGACAACACAGAATACAGCCACCACATTGTACATGCATCAAAAAGATGACTCAGGTACAAGTATTGTGCCGTTCCTCACGACAATTAAAAATGTAACATCAACAATCAAAGGGTATGTGCGCATATCGAATAAGGATGACGCTTCACAATTCCTTCTCTTTCAGATTACACGTGTTCGTCAAGATGTCGACCCGGCAAATTAAGAATATCTTATTAATGTCACAAATCAGGCATCGTCAGCAGCATCACCATTTAGCAACAACGAAGATGTTATCGTAAGTTTCGTTACAAGTGGTGATAAAGGTGATACTGGAGCACAAGGAACAGCGGGGGCACAAGGAGCTGTTGGAGCACAAGGAGATGCTGGCGCACAAGGAGCAGTAGGAGCACAAGGAAAAGCTGGCGCACAAGGAGCTGCTGGAGCACAAGGAACAGCTGGAGCACAAGGAGATACAGGATCCCAAGGAGCAGCTGGCGCACAAGGAGCAGCAGGAGCACAAGGAACAGCAGGAGCACAAGGAGCAGCTGGAGCCCAAGGAGCAGCTGGTGCACAAGGAGCTGTTGGAGCACAAGGAAAAGCTGGCGCACAAGGAGCTGCTGGAGCACAAGGTGTGGGGGGTCATCAAGGAGCAGCAGGTCATCAAGGAGCTGCTGGCGCACAAGGAGCTGTTGGAGCACAAGGAGCTGCTGGAGCACAAGGAGCCGCTGGCGCACAGGGAGCAGCAGGAGCACAAGGAGCAGCTGGAGCTCAAGGACCTAAGGGAAATACTGGAGCACAAGGTGCTGCTAATACTGGAGCACAAGGAGCTGCTGGAGCACAAGGAGCAGCTGGTGCACAAGGGGCTACAGCAGCACAAGGAGCACAAGGAGCACAAGGGGTTGGCGGAATCAATGTATGGTATGAAAATTATGATATTACTGCCATTACTATGGTTGAATCTATATTAGATCCAAATTGGACTAATGCGCCTATAGATGCTCCTTCTGGATATGGTGGTGCTTGTGGATATCAATATTTACAATATTTTGTAGCTCCTACAACTGGAAATTATACTCAAATGAAAGTAAGAGTAGCAAATTCTAAAACTAGTGATCAAAGAAATAATATTTTTTATTGCGCTGTTTCTATTTATGAATATAATGAAAATTCTGCTGATCCTATGGATAGATTAGCTGTAGCATACGCAAGTATTTCATATAATAGCGCCAAACAAACCAGTGGTTGGACAGGCGATGTTGACCAAATTGTAGATGGAAAAGTATCTACATTTACATTTCAGTCTCCTGTTGAATTAACAAAAGGAACAGAATATTTAGTTTCATATGGAACTTATTCTCAAAATATAGGAGATTTTGAATTAGATTTTTGGGGTACAACTCCTACTCTATCTAAACAACCGCCATATGTAACATTATGGGGAAGAACTATCACTCCAATAGAAACAACTGGGGTATCCGATAGAACAGGATGGATTGGGGGTGGCGCGATGACACTTCCTAGATCAAGAAATAAAAGTTATAGGACAAAAACTAGAGCATATCAAACTCCACCTAGATCTAATCTCAGAGGTATTTATTATACAAGTGCAACTACAGAAGTGGAAGTTACAGACCAAATTTGGTGGTTTAGTGTAATTGGACCTCAAACTGTTGCTGGTGCTGCGGCTGGACCTCAGGGAGCAACTGGTTCACAAGGAGCAGCAGGGGCACAAGGAGCAGCTGGCGCACAAGGGGCAGCTGGCGCACAAGGAGCAGCTGGTGCACAAGGAGCAACTGGAGCACAAGGAGCAGCTGGAGCTCAAGGAGCAGCTGGAGCTCAAGGACCTAAGGGAAATACTGGTGCTCAAGGAGCACAAGGAACAGCAGGAGCACAAGGAACAGCAGGGGCACAAGGGGCAGCTGGCGCACAAGGAGCAGCCGGGGCACAAGGGGCAGCAGGTGCTCAAGGTAGTCAAGGAGAAACAGGTGCTTTTGGTGGAGCTTCCTTTAAATATAGATTTAGTTCTAAAAATACTAATTCAGAACCCAGTCCAGATAATGGCGAATTTAGAACTAATTCTCCTGGTGATTGGACTAATATTACTATTCTAAATGTTAATAATACGGATGCAGATGGTAATAGTGTTGCTTCTTATTTAAAAACCATTGATGATTCTACATCTACAATAAAAGGTCATGTAAAAATATCAAAAGTAGGAGATAATTCAAAATATGCTATATTTACAATTACAAGAAATAGAACACAAGTTGGTTATGAGGAAGTTACAGTTACAATATTAAATTCAAGTAGTAGCACACCTATATCTAATGGTGATGAATGTATTTTAACATTTGCTAGAACTGGAGATTCAGGGGATCAAGGAGCACAAGGAGCAAGAGGAGCACAAGGAGCGGGTGGAAGCACTGGAGCTCAAGGAGATGATGGTAGCACTGGCGCACAAGGAGCAGCAGGAGCTCAGGGAGCAGCAGGTGCACAAGGAGCAGCGGGCGCACAGGGGGCCGCAGGAGCACAAGGAGTAACGGGAAGTACAGGAGCACAAGGAGCTGCTGGAGCTCAAGGCGCAGCAGGAGCACAAGGAGCTGTTGGAGCCCAAGGAGCAGGTGGTAGCACTGGGGCACAAGGAGCAAGAGGACATCAAGGAGTACAAGGTAAAAGAGGAGAAGTAGGATCACAAGGAGCAGCAGGAGCACAAGGAGCTGCTGGTGCGCAAGGAGCTGCTGGAGCACAAGGAGCTAAGGGAAATACTGGAGCACAAGGAGCTGCTGGCGCACAAGGAGCTGCTGGAGCTCAAGGAGCTACAGGAGGAACAACAAATTCACACGAGTTCATAATGGGTGCTGAAGAAGTTGGCAATACACCAACACCACCCGGTGACGGTAGAGTTGGTTTCAGTATGGCTTGGGGGAAATCACCTTATATGTATATAAGTAGCACAGATGCTAATTCACTTATCACATCACCATGGATTGAAATGATGACAAAATTTAATGGAGGAGCAACATTGTCTATACAAAAAAAAGATGATCCCACAACTTTTTTTACTGTTAGAGTTACTGCTGTTGCCGCCACCGTAGTTGGTGCTACAGGTTATTGGACAGTAACATCTACTTTAATAGATTGGAATCCCGAAAAAAAAGCCAGCACTGGAGATAGAATAATTTTATCATATAGTATAAATGGTGTTACAGGTAGTCAAGGTGCGACAGGAGCACAGGGATCTACTGGAAGTACAGGAGCTCAAGGAGCTAAAGGAAGCACAGGGGCGCAAGGGGCAGCAGGAGCACAAGGAACAGCTGGCGCACAGGGAGCCGCAGGAGCACAAGGAGCTGCTGGCGCACAAGGAGCAGCAGGAGCTCAAGGAGCTACAGGAAATACAGGGGCGCAAGGGGCAGCAGGAGCACAAGGAGCTACGGGAAGTACGGGAGCACAAGGCGCAGCTGGAGCTCAAGGTGCTGTTGGAGCACAAGGTCATCAGGGAATAATAGGAGTAAATTCTAATTCTTTCGTTTGGAGCTTTAAAAATTCTAGTGGAAGTGGACAATTTACTGCTGGAAAATTTTCGGCATTTTCCAACTCTTCTACCAATACAGTCGCTAAATATAATGTTAAAATTCTTAAAATTAATAAACAAGATATTTTTGGAAATAGTATTGGTCAGGGTCCAGGAGCAGGTGGTGACGCTACTGGTTGGTTTGGAACCTTTGAGAATGGAGATTTATTAATAGTTAGAGGGTATGGACATGGAGATGATTATTCAATATATACATTAACAGCAGATCCTCAATGGGAAGGAGATGTGGCCGACCATATTCAATTAAATGTAGCGGTAGTTAATGTTGGTACAGGGTCAAATTATTCAGTTGATAGAAATTATTGTATAGAACTAGCAAAAAAGGGAGATACTGGTGCTCAAGGAGCAGCTGGAGCACAAGGAGCAAGAGGAGCACAAGGTGCCAAAGGAGAACAAGGAGGTGGTGGTAGCAATGGAGCACAAGGTTTAAGAGGACTTGCTGGTCCTCAAGGTAGTGGAGGTCCTCAAGGAGATACAGGAGCAGGTGGTAGCACTGGCGCACAAGGAGCAGCAGGAGCTCAAGGAGCAGGTGGTAGCACTGGGGCACAAGGAGCAGCAGGAGCTCAAGGAGCTGGTGGTAGCACTGGCGCACAGGGAGCTGGTGGAAGTACTGGTGCTCAAGGAGCAGCTGGAGCTCAAGGAGCTGGTGGTAGCACTGGAGCACAGGGAGCTGGTGGAAGTACTGGTGCTCAAGGAGCAGGTGGTAGCACTGGTGCACAAGGAGCAGCTGGAGCACAAGGATCTGTTGGCGTTCCTGGTTCTCAAGGAGCACAAGGAAAACAAGGTGGTGGTGGTAGCACTGGAGCACAAGGAGCCGCTGGCGCACAAGGGGCAGCCGGAGCGCAAGGAGCTAAGGGAGCTGTTGGTATTCCTGGTTCACAAGGAGCAACTGGCAGCACTGGAGCTCAAGGAGCAGCTGGAGCACAAGGAGCAGGTGGTAGTACTGGGGCTCAAGGAGCAGGTGGAAGTAAAGGAGCTCAAGGAGCAGGTGGTAGCACTGGAGCTCAAGGGGCAGGTGGAAGTACAGGAGCACAGGGAGCACAAGGAAAAATTGGTGGTGGAGGAAGCACTGGCGCACAAGGAGCTGGTGGTAGTACTGGGGCTCAAGGAGCAGCTGGGGCTCAAGGAGATTTAGGAAGTAAAGGAAATGAAGGTTCTCAGGGAGCAGCAGGAGCACAAGGAGCAGGTGGTAGCACTGGTGCTCAAGGAGCTGGTGGTAGCACTGGTGCTCAAGGAGCACAAGGAAAACAAGGAGGAAAAGGAATAGGCACAGTTGGAGCTCAAGGAGCAGCAGGAGCACAAGGAGCAGGTGGAAGTACAGGAGCACAAGGATCAGGTGGAAGCACTGGAGCACAAGGAGCAGGTGGAAGTACAGGAGCACAAGGCGCACAAGGCAAACAAGGTGGTGGTGGTAGCACAGGAGCTCAAGGAGCAAGAGGAGCACAAGGAGCAGGTGGAAGTACAGGAGCACAAGGATCAGGTGGAAGCACTGGAGCACAAGGATCAGGTGGAAGTACAGGAGCACAAGGAGCACAAGGAAAACAAGGTGGTGGTGGTAGCACAGGAGCTCAAGGAGCAGGTGGAAGTACAGGAGCACAAGGAGCAGGTGGAAGCACTGGAGCTCAAGGATCTGGTGGTAGCACGGGGGCACAAGGAGCACAAGGAAAACAAGGCGGTGGTGGAGGCACTGGCGCACAAGGATCTAGAGGATATCAAGGATATCAAGGCAATGGTGGAGGTCAAGGTGGCACTGGAGCACAAGGAGCACAAGGAAAACAAGGAGGTGGTGGAGGCACTGGAGCACAAGGAGCACAAGGAAAACAAGGAGGTGGTGGAGGCACTGGCGCACAAGGATCTAGAGGATATCAAGGATATCAAGGCAATGGTGGAGGTCAAGGTGGCACTGGAGCACAAGGAG
>PALU01000053.1 GCA_002706585.1 Rickettsiales bacterium | reverse complement strand
CAGGACATCAAGGTGTAACAGGTCAAACAGGATTAACAGGACATCAAGGTGTAACAGGTCAAACAGGATTAACAGGTCACACAGGATTAACAGGACATCAAGGTTATCAGGGTGTAACAGGTAATACAGGATTTACAGGTCATACAGGAGCACAAGGTCAAAAAGGGGTAGAAGGACATCAAGGCCCTCAAGGATATCAAGGTGGATTTGGTATTACAGGTGGAACAGGATTAACAGGCGCTACAGGTTATCAAGGTGTAACAGGTTTAACAGGATTAACTGGCCATACAGGATTAACAGGACATCAAGGTGTAACAGGTCATCAAGGTTTAACAGGTGTAACAGGATTAACAGGACATACAGGATTAACAGGATTAACAGGACATACAGGATTAACAGGATTAACAGGTCATCAAGGTGTAACAGGTCAAACAGGATTAACAGGTCATACAGGTTTAACAGGTGTAACAGGACATCAAGGTGTAACAGGTCAAACAGGATTAACAGGTCATCAAGGTGTAACAGGTCATCAAGGTTTAACAGGTGTAACAGGATTAACAGGACACACGGGTTTGACTGGATTAACAGGCCAGACAGGTGTAACAGGACACCAAGGTGTAACAGGTCAAACAGGATTAACTGGCCATACAGGTTTAACAGGTCATACAGGTTTAACAGGTCATACAGGTTTAACAGGATTAACAGGTTATCAAGGTGTAACAGGTGCTAAAGGAGAAAAAGGTCCAAGAGGAACAGTAGGAACGGGAGGAGCTCAGGGACCCCAAGGTTATAGAGGACAAACAGGAGTTCAAGGTATGACAGGATTTACAGGTACGACAGGTTTAACAGGTATGACAGGTCATCAAGGTTATCAAGGTGTAACAGGTGGAACAGGATTAACAGGCCATACAGGACACACAGGATTAACAGGACATCAAGGTGTAACAGGACACACAGGATTAACAGGATTAACAGGTGTAACAGGACACACAGGATTAACAGGAGTAACAGGTGTAACAGGACATCAAGGTGTGACGGGTTTAACAGGAGTAACCGGATTAACAGGCCATACAGGACACACGGGCCATACAGGATTAACAGGACATCAAGGTGTAACAGGTCAAACAGGATTAACAGGACACACAGGATTAACAGGATACCAAGGTGTAACAGGATGGCAAGGATTAACAGGGGAGGAAGGAGATCCTGGACGAGACGGACCAACAGGTCCAACAGGACTTATAGGTGCGTCTGGAATGACAGGATTAACAGGACACACAGGATTGACAGGACATCAAGGTGTAACAGGTGGTACAGGATTAACAGGACACACAGGATTAACAGGATGGCAGGGATTGACAGGTGAAAAAGGTTATAGAGGACCCAAGGGACCCCAAGGAAATACTGGATTTACAGGACCAACAGGTGCTACTGGTATGTTAGGGGCGTACGGTGCTAATACTTTAAGATGGCAGCTTGTCGAATTCATCGGTGGCAATGGTGGTGAATGTGAATATTCAAAGTCCACTGATCCTTCTGAAAATGTATTTATAGCATTTGACAGAGGTCTGGACCTGGGTATGGGAAATGTCCCGGATATGAGTCATTGGGTAACACAATTAATAGATCATACAACAGTAGGCGGAAAGAATGGCACTGCTATAGTTAATTTAACAAATTTAGATGACCCAAAAATATTTTATACAGGAACAACACGTATAGAATCTGGACAGACAAGTGCTGTTGAGGCATTAGGATCATATTATAAAATCCATTTTACTTTAGATGTTTCTGGAAGTAGCACAAATGCTGATGGTAATGATTTTTCAGTTGGAGACAATATAGGTATATCCTGGGTATTAAATGGATTAAGAGGTATGACAGGTATGACAGGACTATTAAATGATGTTTCATATAATGAAATTTGGGGAGCGATAACAGGAGCTACAGCTTTCTCTTATGATCTTTCAAGTAATGTAAATGATATTTCTAATAATTATGTTCAAAAAACATTATACGATGGAACAACATCACAATACATAACAAATAGTAGTATATACATAGCAGGCGATATAAGTGCGAATGACGCAAGCTTTAACGATTTAAGTGCTAACGATTTAAGTGCCAATAATGCTTACATACATAATGATATTAAGATAGTAGGCGATTTAAGTGCCAATAATGCTCGCTTTATGGATATAAGTGCGAATAATGTATTTTCTACATCAGGAGCCTCGTTTTTTGGAAATATTCATTCTACTACAGGTCACAGTAATTTACACGATTTAAGTGTGAATGATTTAAGTGCTGTAGATATAAGTGCTACACATTTCTTTGGAAGTGTAATAGGAAATGTAACAGGAAATGTAACAGGAGATGTAATAGGAAATTTGACAGGAAATGTAGAAGGAAATGTAACAGGAGATGTAACAGGAGATGTAACAGCAACCGATATAAGTGCTACTGATATAAGTGCTTCTAGTCATTTCTTTGGAAATCTAATAGGAACTGTAACAGGAGATGTAACAGGAGATGTAATAGGAGACATATATTCTAATAACGCAATTAAAATTCTTGAAAATGGAACGAATGGAACAGATGCTATGTTCACGGGTGATGTAACAGGACAAGGAACTAGTTCATTCCCAACAGTAGATATTAATGGTGGTAATATTGATGGAACTATAATTGGTACTGCCTCTGCTGCTGCTATAACTGGAACAACAATCACCGCCAATACTGGATTTGTTGGAAATTTAGAAGGCGATGTGACTGGTAATGTAGTAGGAAATGTAACAGCAACCGATATAAGTGCTACTGATATAAGTGCCTCTAGTCATTTCTTTGGTAATCTAATAGGGGATGTAACCTCTACTGGAACAAGTACATTCGATAATATAGATATTAATGGTGGTAATATTGACAATACTACAATTGGTGGAACTATACCTGCTGCTATAACAGGGACAACAATTACTGCTGATACTAATTTTATAGGAAATTTAGAAGGTGATGTAACAGGTAATGTGACAGGAAATGTAGAAGGAAATGTAACAGCAACCGATATAAGTGCTACTGATATAAGTGTAAACAATCTTTATGTTCATAATGATATAAGTGCTACAAATATATTACTTCAAGGTGACATTAGTGCGAACGACGCAAGTTTTAATATAGTAGATGTTAGTAACATATTTATGAGCACGATGGCAGTAGGTCCTGTAGGAGGAGTAGGAAACATTCAAGAAACACTAACATCAGCATATACCACGGCTCAAGATGCATCGTCTGGAGTTACTACATTAGCAGGCGGGTTTTTGACAGCAAAAGTAAACAGAAGCGGAGACACAATGACCGGAAAATTACTTATTAATGTTGATAATGAATCAGGATTAGATATTAGTGGTGGCGTAGATATTTCAGGCGCCGGTCCATCTGGATTACAATCTAGATTTTTAATAGATATTAGTGAATCAAATATTGATTTAAGTTCTAACGCAGCAAGATTATCATTATTATCGGACGCTGGAGGAGGTAAAAAATTAATTCAATTGATGGGTTTAAACCATAATCCAGTGCTAAATATGATTCCGGCAACATCAGCTACAGATGAACTAGGTAATGATTTAACTTGGTCAAGTGGAGGAAAAGTAATTGTGGGTCCAAAATTCAATGTTCAGCGAAAAGTTAATAATCAACCCTTCAAGATATTACAAGTAGATGGGTCAGATAATGAAATTATAATGGGATATGATAATTCTGGAGGACACATTAGATTACATTGGGATATAAGTGGTGTAGATGCTAGTTTTAATGATTTAAGTGCTAACAAATTATATCTTAACCCGGGAGCAAACGGAGGTACATTTAAAGATGTAGGGCAAGCATTGGTAGATATAAATAGTGATAATTACAACCAATCGCAGTATATTGCGGCTTTAAATGGTACAACTGTTGGTGCGACGAGTCTACTTACCGTAAAGGAAAAATTATCTATTGATGGGAGTAATAATATGATTGGTAAATTAAGAATTCTACCTACAGAACATCCTTATGATGCGTCAGGACAATCAATGTTAGATATAAGTGGTGGTATGGATGTATCAGGAGGAAACGCAAGATTTTTATTTGATTGGAGTGATAATATAATAGATTTAAGCACAAATGAATCACAAATCTTTATGAAAGAGACTGATTGGGGTAATCTCGCAGGGGCAGCTGGAACAGAGAGACCACGAATACGATTAAGAATAAAGGAACATAATCCAATGATAGATATGCAAGGAGGTATTGATACAGGAACCACGAATGATTGGCCAAAGGATGGAGTAATAAGAGTAGGTTCAAAATTTTATGTATCTTCAAAAAAAACGCCAGGCACCGGCCCCCCAGGAAGATTAATGAATACACTCAGGGTAGATGCTTCTGAAAATCATATTAATATAGGAGAAAAGGGTGGTTTACATAACTCAACTACAGTTTGGTTGTATGGTGATATAAGTGCGAATGGGGGAAATTTACATATAAGAGGAACCACAGGAGATATAAGTGCGAATGACGCAAGTTTCAATGATTTAAGTGGTGGACGATTATATGCTTTAAATTCAAATACGGATCTAGCAAGTGGATATGGTCACGATGTAGGGGAAGCTTTGAATTCTATTCACACTGAAGTGGATACAAACATTACTAATATCTCAGATATTCAAAATGAGATAGACAATATTGATATTTCTATTAATGAACTTTCAAATAATATCCTTGACATTTCCAACAATTATATTCAAAAAACCTTATATGATGGAACAACATCACAAACAATTAATAGTGATTTAACAGTAACTGGTAATTTCACAGTAAATGGAACTCCTACACAAATAAATTCAACAAATTTGGATATATCTGATAACCTGATAACAATGAATAGTGGACTAGGAATAACAGTAAATGCGAATGATACAGGTATTGTTATGATGAGAGGAGGAGTAACAGATCCAAGTCAAAATGCTTTTATAGGATTTAAAGAGGCAGATGAAGAGTTCACATTAGGATTAACAGATAGTTCAGGAGCTTATACTGGAGCTGTAGATATTCATACATTGGGAGTATTACGAGCAAATATAATTGGAGAAAATTTATATATTGATGCTTCTAATAATGGTGATATAAGTGCGAATGACGCCAGTTTTAATGATTTAAGTGCGAATGATGTTTACATACATAATAATATGTATGTTGCTGGAGATATAAGCGCAAATGACGCAAGTTTCAATGATGTAAGTAGTAATAATATGTATGTTGCTGGTGACTTGAAAGTAGTAGGAATAATAGATCCAATAGCATTAATTTTTGAGCATAGTGGTTTGCCAGCAACAATGACTGCGGGTACATCAATGTTATATGTTTCGACAGATAATTCATTAAATTTTGTAGATGATACTAATACCGTCCACGATATTCTAGGAAACATACAAACAAATGGTATAGGTATAGGAGAGAATCTTACCGAAATTAATCTTATGAAAGATGGTGCTAATGGTACCAATTGGAATTCCAGTATGAATCTTTTAGATTTAGCACAAAATGCGACTCTTATAAATGAAATTTCAAATAATTTATTAGATCTTTCAGCAAATTTTTGGGATTTATCTAGTAATGTACAGGACCTTTCAGGAAGGGTTTGGGATTTATCTAGTAATGTACAGGACCTTTCAACAAATTTTTGGGACCCAAGTGCGAATGGGTATATATCAGACCTTTCAGGAAGGGTTTGGGATTTATCTAGTAATGTACAGGACCTTTCAACAAATTTTTGGGATTTATCTAGTAATGTAGCAGATATTTCAGCAAGTCGATGGCGCTCAAGTCATAATACTGGACAAATGGATTTTCAGAAATTTACACAGGTAGTAGGATATGATATTCCTCGCAATTCAGCAGGAGCGGTAGATTATTTGGGAACTTGGGATGAGTTTACAACCGATGCTCCAGGACAGATGACTGCTGGCACATATAATTTAGCAGATCTATCTGACAATCCAGGTCCAGTTTTTTATAGTAATAATTTGGAAAGTACAAATATACATTATATTAATTTGCGTATGATTGATGGTTCAGGTAACCCATATACAATTACCACACAGGGAATTAATGGTATAATAAAAGATGTGTCTGGTAATGAATTACTTAAAACTAAAGATTATATATTAATAGAAAGAGCAGGAGGTGGCGTCGCCGGGGGATATCCCAATAATTATGCTATATTTGGTCCAATTGATTGGATAATGCAGCCATTATCTCCTGTTATTCAAATAGGAAGAAATTCAGTGTACCAATTTTGGAGAGAAGGAAGAGGAACATTAACAGGATTAATAAATATTTATCGTTATAGAGAACAAAATATAGTTCAAGAAAAATTTTCTACTTATCCAAATATTACCAAACAAACAATAACAGGACCATTAGAAATTAAATCTGATAAGAGGGTAAATACAGAACCTGGTTTAATTATAGATAGTAGTCAAAATATACCTGGTACTTATGGTGTGGGTGAAGCTTCTATGCGAATAAAAGCGTTGTGGCAAGCATCTACCGGCGCCAACTTTGGTCCAGCAGGAGAAGCAACGATAGAATATATAAATTCCAATACAGATACCGCACCTGAGATACCTGGTGGTAGTGGTGGAACTGGTAGGGCATGGAGAACAGGATTAAATGATACAGACGCTTTTGAAATAATATATAATAATCAGGGTAATGGATTGAATGGGAATTGGACTCAAACAACATATGGACAAACTTCTGGTATTATAATGGAAGCAGATGGTAGTTGTAATATTTTTAGATATATAGGTTCGAAAGAATATGGATCATTAAAAACAGGAAAGATAGATATATCTAATAATGATTGGTTAGAACCAGGAATAAATATATATTCTGGAATAGGAGATGCTTCTATTAAATTAGAAAGTAATTATGGTCCAGATGTCAATGGTGCGGCAGGAGAAGCATATGTTATGTTTTTGAATAATAGACCTGAATTGGTAGGTAAATCTTGGAGAACAGGATTAAATGATAACAAAATGCATTTTACTAGTTTAGTGGAAGGAACTGGTCCAAATTGGAGTGAAGGAACAGCTTATATTAGAACAAATTTGATGGCAGATGCTAGTGGAGTTTTTACAATGCATAAAGATTTTAGTAATAATATATTAGGGACTTTAATTGTAGGGGATGTTAGTGGGAATGATGCTTCTTTTAACGATATAAGCGCATCTTATATAGAAACACAAACTCTTATAGTAAATGGTATTAATATTACAGGCAGTGGCGGAGGTAGTATAAATCAAAATACAGACGTATCCTGTGCGAATATATACATACATCAAGATTTATCAATGGTTAATCAAGGTCATATTAATGCTTATGATATTAGTGCTAATAACATTGATATTTCAGGAAATTTGAGAATGACTGAGGATGGTCACATAGATGCTCACGATGCTAGTTTTAATATTGTTGATGTTACCAATTTATTATATACAAACAATGGTATAATACATAGATTAAATCCAAACGTAGGAACATTAGGAACTAGTAGTATTGCCTTAGGTCCGAACGATGATGTTCAGGGTACCTTTGCGTTTGGATTTGGCGGCCCCGCACCTGGAAATGCTGTTAAGGCATCTCAGCTAGGTACTTTTGCTATGGGTTCAGATAATGATGCGTCGTCTCCTTATTCAATGGCATTTGGAGAAGAAATTGTTAGTGGAGGAGCTGCTGGCGGTTATCACGCAATAGCAATGGGCTATAAATCAATTGCTACGGGTATAGATACTGGTGGAAATACTAATTTAAAGAATTATGGTGCGGTGGCAATAGGCTTTGATTGTAGTGCTACTGGTATGAATGCTTTTGCGAGTGGAGCAGGTTGTGATGCTTCAGGAAATTTCTCTATATCTATGGGTGCTGGTAAACTTCTTATACCGCCGGCTCTCAGTTCTATAACTGTAAATTCAACACAAAAAGCATACGGAAATTATAGTGTTGCTATTGGTGATGGGAATGAGACACACTTTCCCCACGCAGTTGCCATTGGACACGGTAATGTGGTGGAGGCCGAATATTCTACAGCAATAGGCAATGATGTGAATATTGCGGCTGGTGCTTCGAACGCAATGGGTTTACAAAGTGGACAAATCCAGGCTGGAGCCCACCTCAGTTTTGCGGCTCAAAACGGTATCGCAAAAGGTAACAGATGTGTGTCATTTATAAATGCGGATGTGAGTGGTGTGGACAGTTTTGGTTCAGGTTTTATGGTAGAAGTATCTGGAAATTATGCTTCGGCATTTGGTACATATCTTTCAGCACCTTATTTATCCGAATTTGTGATAGGACGAAATTGTGAAGTACCTGTGAACCTTACGTTATCGGATCATACAGTATTTAATCCAAATAATCCAGCATTTGTTATAGGCGGTGGTCCATCTGCCTCAAACAGATTTAATATATTCAAAGTAAGTTACAGCGGTAGAACAGATATAAGCGGAACATTAGATGTATCGGGTGCTTCAGGTGTAACCAGATTATTAACAGATATACAAAATAATATAATAGACTTGTGTAGTAATACTATAAATATAGGTGCTGAGGCAAATAATGGACCAAAGCTAGTCATCAATGCGACAAATAATTTTATTGATATTTCAACCAATATGAATGGTATCGATGGCGGTTCAGGACTTTATATAAAAGGTAATACGGGATATACTGCTTTATATACCAGGGATCCAGCAACAGGAGTAAGAAGAGGAGGAATTGATATAGGAGATCCAAATTCTACAGGAGGAAATATTATTACAGACGCATCAAGACAAATGCATTTCTACTTAGAAAACTACTATGATTCGAATGGTCCAGAAATGCATATAACACAGGAACCTACACAATTCAGTCAAGTTCCTACCAAGGATGGAGATGTCCTTAATCCAAATAAAACTAGTGAAAGAGGTGTAATAGATATATCAGCAGAACTTATAAGACTTGCGGCTGCTGATGGTTCAATTGAATTTAATATTGATAGAGCAGGAAATCCTGTAGGAGGAGGACAAGATGGACCCATTTTTATGATATTAGACGCAAGTAATACTCGTTTTGATTTAAGTGCGAATTATGGGTTTATGTCAATGGAAGGCAGCAATCCAACCGATGGTACAAATGAGAGAATAAAGTTTCAAATGAGAAATTATAATCCTGGACTACAGTTACTTGGCAGATCACCTGCCCAAGCAGATGGAAGCAATATGGATGGTTATGTTGATATACGCAGTAATTTACGTGTTAATGGTCAAGATGCGACATTAGATACAACTTGCACAGAACCAGGTGCGAGTGCCAGACCACAGGACAGTTTTATGGCAGATTGTTCAAAAAATTTAGTAGTAATAGGTTCACGAACCTTTACTGGTTTCGCCTCAAACGCCGAACCCTTAAAAGGACACAGATTAGTAGTAACAGATGAAACTTATACATTTGGTGCTTTTCCAGGAAGTTTTCCAACTGGTGCTGAATCTACAAAAAGTTATCCAATGCGAATTGACCAAAATAGACGAGATGTCAGTTATAACTTTTTATTATTAACAAAAACCTTAGAATTTGGAACAGGAGAGGAAGGAGATAATATAGGTAATGGTATTGAATTTGTGTTTAAAACAAAGAATGCTAATAGCGCTACTAATAGGACGCGTAGTTGGCAAATATATCAAAAACCAGTTACTGATAATACTCTAGGAGTTGATACAGGAGAAGATAGATTAGCATTTGGTAGTAACAATACAAAATTATATGGTTCAACAATTTGGAGATACCCATTTGCGATAGAAGATATATCAGGAGCACCACCTACAATAGGATTTGGATTAAAGGGAGCCCCACTTTGGCATCAAGGATTAGTATCAGACGCTTCATTTAATACACCTGAATATACTAGTGGTAGCGACACGTCTGCTAATTTATGTTTCTGGCCACAGTTTGATTCTGGTACAACTACAGTTCAAGACGGTATTCCAGGAAAACCACAAGAAACAAGAAGTCTTATAGGAGATATTTATGGTAATAATTCTATGTTTACAATGTTTCCTTCAAATCCGGCAGTAATAAATATTCCTTGTGTGGGAGTTGGTTATGATTTTTCAGGTGCTGAAATTTTTAATTATCTCTCAGGTGCCCAATCAAATTCCAGTGTTTCCAATGGTTTTGCTGACGCGAATGTAGGCTCTTTTGTGATTCAGCGTGCATTAACTGGAGAAAGATGCCAGGATTTAACTTGGTCTGGCGTGGACGTTAGAGGAGCAGTAAAAAATAGCACTTTTATTTTTTGTCCTGCCCATATTCCTAACACAGACGACCCTGGTGGTGGCGGTTTAGGACTGTCATTTAGAGGAAATTCCATTGATGCGATAGAGAGTTATGGTGCGGGAGCATACGATACTAGTAATAATCCTGTCGGATGGACACATTTAGAGGCATCACCTTTATATTTAGGTTTTGGTGGGAGAGAATGGCAATATGAAGATGTAGTAATAGGTGCAAATATGCCAAACACATATGGCATAAACACATATGTAAGACCTCCATTTGATTCATCAGGAAATGTCGAATCTATATATTTAGGTCATCCACTTTATATGTGGGATAGAGTATATGCTGAAAACGGTGTGACGTCGGTGTCTGATGCAACAGCAAAAAACAACATAGCGAATAGTTCATTAGGTTTAGATTTTGTAAAAAGTTTAACACCACGACAATATACAAATCGCAATGATCCAAGCAATAATGTTCATTTTGGTTTAATAGCACAGGAAGTAGAAACAGTATTAAGAGCAGCAGGAATAACATTTACTGGAGGTGGAGAAGGCAAACAGGGTCATCAAACAACAGGATTTGCTGGTTATTTTTTTAACCCAGCAAGAGATATAAACTCAATTACAGATAAAGAAAAATATGAAAAATCATATGTGGATGGGTCAGGAAATAGAATTGAACAATGGAGAAATGAATTAGCACCAAGATATGGATTAACTTATACAGAATTTATTTGTCCAATGATAAAGTCAATTCAAGAAGTAGATGCTAGTTTAAATAATGTAGGAAAAGGTTTACAATGGACAACAAGTGGATTAGGAGTAAAAACAGGCTCAGGTTTGGCATTAGATGGCGATACATTATACAGCACAACCACTGGAACGCGATGGGCAATATCAAGTGGTAATATAAGTTATACAGCAGGCAATGTAAGTATAGGTGCGGCGGCTGGTTCGAGTGGAAGATTACAACTTACAAGTAATGGTGTTTCAAATCCACAAATGTATTTAACAACAGGTGACACAGGAGAGTATGCTTCGATTTTTTATAAAGATGGAGAATTATCATTAAAATCTGCTAATAATACGGCAACAGGTGTAATTACATTTAATGGAGCAAATACTACAACAGGAGTAGAATATGGTAGATTTACAGCTAGTGGAGACTTAGGCATTGGCACTAATGATCCAGATGGAGTTTTACATCTCAAAGAAAGTAGTGAGAATTGTAAATTAATATTAGAATCGCCCTTAGCTTCTTCCAAGGATGCGATGATCATATTTTCACACGGAAAGGCTATGGCAGGAGAGGGACAACAAAATTCAACTTGGGCAATAGGGTTGGATAACGACGGAACTCCGGCACGTAGTTTCTCTATAGCTTACAAGGAAAATGGTTATGATGGTGTAAATCTAACATCAGATAGAAAAATAACAATTACCGCAACAGGAAGAGTAGGAATAGGAGAAGCTAATCCTGATAAGGCACTGGAAGTAGCAGGTGATATTTTAGCCACAGGTGATATTACAGCATTTTACAATTCATCAGATAAAAATTTGAAAACAAATATTGAAACAATAGAAAATCCAATTAAGATTTTGAAAAATATTAGAGGTGTAAGATTTAATTGGAATGATGAAGCAAAAGCAATAAATGAAAACGTAGATTTAGAAAAGAAAGAATTGGGTGTAATAGCTCAAGAGATAGAAGAAGAAATTCCAGAAATAATGAAAGAAGGTTTATCAGGTTATAAGGCAGTTAGATATGAGAAATTAACACCATTATTGATAGAAGGTATGAAGAAACAACAAGAACAAATAGAAAAGCAACAAAAAGAGATAGATGAATTAAAAGAATTAGTAAAACAATTATTAGAAAATAAGTAAATATATTAAAATTTATTAATAATATAATTTAATATAGATGGCAATACCAACAACAAATGTATCTTTTTCTAGTATTTATAATGCTATTAATAATCCAGATCATAATGGAACAGATGCAATATCACTAAGTAGTTTTAGAGGGCAAACTTTTACAACAGGTCTGCCAGTTCCTGCGAGTGGAGCAATAAGTATAGATACAGATTTAAGAGGTAGAACTCCTAGTTCTGGTCAGATTCCAGACGGAACTTATCAATTTCCACCAACAGCAGGTAGTGATAGTATATGGCATATACCTTATTATGGATTATATGATTATTCTCAAGGAGGTATGATTTATTTGAAAGAAGATATAGAAACAGCAACGGATACAGTAGGTAAACCGGGGCATTTAATGGGAATAGCATTTCAATGGGATGGTTATACATCAGGTTATAGAAGAGATAATCAAACAATAAAGATATCTCACGTTGTGGGTGCTTCAGGATTTCCAGATCCTGGTTATCCAGATTATCGTTCACTTGCATTAAAAAATACAACAACAGTAAAGGATAATTTTTCATTTTGGACCTACAATAATTTTTCGACATTTGTAGATTTTGATATAGGTTTTGATTATAATGGTGTCAATAATATATTAATTTCTTGGGAAAATCGTGATGGAGATTGGTCGAGTGGTTATGGTAAAGTAAAAGGAAGAGTAATTCCATCGGATAGAAGTCACGCTTGGTATAGAGACAATTCATATCCAACAGCATCTTCATCCCACAATAAAGGCGTACCAAATATAAAATTTAAATTTATAACACCATAATATTTTATATAATAAATTTATAATGTTAAGAATAGGAAAAAAGGGAAAAGATATTCAAACGAAAGCGGTATTAGATGTTAGTTATAATGATATAACAAGTGTTGCGATGTGGATAGGAGTAGTTGAAAAATATGGATTTGATAAAACAGAAGCAAAGAATCAAATAGAATTATTTATAACAAGTTTAGGAGAAAATGTAGATGAATATAACCAAAACTGGTATGAAGAATATAAAAAAGATAATCTATTAAATTAAAATCTTTACTTATAATACGCACTTAATATTATAATTAAAGGACTTAAAGCATAATGGTAATATATATTTGCGGAGGGAAAAAGATGGAGAGACGATAATGATGTCAAGAAAGATATAATCCTATACTATTTCTATGTTAACTTCTGAAAATTGAATTGATAGGAGAGTTGATAGTATCTAATCAGTCTAAGTAGTCAAGAGACATGGCGTCGTCGTCTAGCGGTTAGGACGCAGCACTTTGAATGCTGTAACGCGGGTTCAAATCCCGTCGGTGCCTTGGGGGAGCACGGTTAGTTCCCATTTAGTCTAGGTGGTTCAGGATACCCCGCTTTCACCGGGGAGACACGGGTTCGAGTCCCGTAGTGGGAATAAAAAAATTTTAAACTTGCTTGAATAGCTCAGTTGGTTAGAGCGCACGACTGTTAATCGTGAGGTCACAGGTTCGACCCCTGTTTCGAGCGAGGCTTGGTGAGCCGTAATACACCACAGAATAAGATGTAGCTGATGATAAAAGGTAAGCAAGACAAGATATTCAATGGGGAGCTGGAAAAACAAATCCTTGGTTAGACGGTAACACCACGGCGTTGATGCTGGAGGACCCAGTTCGAGTCTGGGAAGGATATTGGGGAGCACGGAAATTACAAAGCCGTTATAGCTCAGTTTGGTAGAGCGCGCGCCTTTTAAGCGCGTGGTCCTGGGTTCAAGCCCCAGTAACGGCAGGAGAATAGGGGAAAGACCAAATTATTATAAAGAAAAAAAATATGGTTGGCTTGCCCGAGTGGTCTAAGGGGTCACGTTAAGGCCGTGATGTATTCGTACGCGTGGGTTCAAACCCCACAGCCAACAATTAAAAAATATTATTTCAAGCGACGTGGCGCAGCGGTTAGCGTGTCTGGCTCATAACCAGAAGGTCGGTGGTTCGATCCCACTCGTCGCTATTTATGGTTCTTCACAGCAATTCTTAATCATCCTATTATAAAGGCGTGGTCGCGGGTTCGATCCCCGCCCTTGTGAAAACAAGGTAGCTCAGTGGTAGAGTGCGTAGATTTATGGAACCAGTATCATTAAGATAGAAAATTTTCCAAAATAAGAAAAATTCCCTATCAAATACCAGTATTTCCGAGCGGTCAAAGGAGCTCCCCTCAAGAGGGAGTGGGTTATCCCTTCGCGTGTTCGAATCACGTTGCTGGTATAAGAAACAACAATAGTAATTAATATTATAGTGAGGCTATAATATTAATTTGCCCTACTGGCCTAATGGTTAAGGCAACCGCCTTCTAAGCGGGAGATTCCAGGTTCAAATCCTGGGTGGGGCACTTGGGGAGCACGGTAAATATCAACTAACAGCAAAAATCAAAAACAATTAAGACTCCAAATCTTCCGCCATTGTGCTTCGCAGGTTCGAATCCTGCCTAGGGTATAATGCCCTAGTATGCAAGAGGTCAAAGCAGGTTCTGTTTATATGTTGATAGTATTTTAGCCCGGCTAGCTCAGTCGGTAGAGCGCAAGACTCTTAATCTTGTGGCCCTGGGTTCAAGTCCCAGGTCGGGCAACTTGTTTTCTAACAGCAAATCTTAAGATAGCTTAGTGGTTAAGCGTAGGACTCAAGCTCCTTCTACGTTGGTTCAATTCCAACTCTTATGACCAAATGAAAACAGCACCAAGTCCATTAGCTCAGTAGGTAGAGCGTGGGTCTAATAAACCCAAGGTCAGCGGTTCAATCCCGCTATGGACTAAATTTTTAATTGTTTTAACAAATTAATATAAATAACTTAATTTATATTAATTTAAATGGACGCACCACTTGTAGGAACTCCTAGACAAAATTACTCTTTTTTTTATTCGGCATCGATCTCCGCAATTCTTAGTGTTATTGTTCTTTTTGTTATTACTGGATATACGGCACATACCGCATCAGAAATAAATGAAGTAATTAAAGATATGAATGAATTACTTCCTGATGCTAGAAATTCTTTGAGAATCATAAAAGAAATGTGTCAACACGAAAACTTTACAAAATCTTGGGGAAATATTTGTTAATAATAATCATCTGAGTCTTTACATAAACATTCAAATAATAATCCACCACCACAACAAAGAATAAAAAATCCTAATGTAGCTCCCAATAAACCATAACCTATAAAAAATCCCCAAGCATCTTGCCCCAATGAAAGACACCAATAATCCATAGGACCTATTTTAAATATAACTGATACTAATCTTCCCATCATTAATAATATGAAAAAAACAACTGTTCCCGCAATTAACACGCCCATACTAAATATAAAGTCTTGCAAAAAACGAATAATAATATCAATATTCTGATCACTACATTTACATTTTCTATTAATAAAATCTAAATCTGGTTCTAATTCATCATCGGAATCATAATCAGAATCAGTATCATCATTTATATCTACGGCAACACTTCTCCTACAACCAGGACATTTGTGTTCTAATTTTAAAGCTTTTTCTTTACAAGTAGAACAAAGGGGATAATCACAATTATCTAATTCACATATATGGACATCCTCAGTACTTGTACAACAATGGCATTCCAATTCAAATTGTGGTTTTATTTCAGCCGTTCCCACTATTTCCATTACTTATAATTACTTAATACGGTTTATATAGTTTATAAAATTGAATTAGGATTTACTTACAAATTATTATGTATAAGATGGCTTCTCTTACTGATTTCGATGTCAAAACACACAATGATACTATTAAAAAGGAACTACAAAATATTCCAAAACCATTAACTGCTTATCAGTTATATACAAAAGCTATGAGGGAACAATGGGTAAATCTTACAGATGATCAAAAGGATATTTATTTATTACGAGCAAAAAACGAAAAAAGAATTTATAATGAAAAAAAACAAGAAGTTTTGGACTATTCTGAAGAAGAAATAAAAAAACTCAAGATATTCTTGGTTCAAAATAGAGGTAGAGTTCCTTGTGTAGGATTAGATAATGGATTTTCAAACTATAGAGTTATTGGTCCTGTGAAGACAGTTGAATTATTTACAGACTTGGAAAAAAAGAACTTTGAGGCTCAAGGAATTGAGGTCCCCAAATATAAATCTGTTGATGGAAAAAAATTTAATTGGCGAGCAGCGCGAAAATGGAGTGTAAAAGTTTATGGTGGAAGTCAAAACTGTACGGAATCTTGGTGGGGAATTCGTGAAAATTATGAAGGAGAAGTTGGAGATTTTACAACCTATACTAATTATAAGGGGGAAAGTTGGACAGAAAAGTATTAAAATTAAATTTATTAAATTATATCTAATAAATTTATT
>PALU01000063.1 GCA_002706585.1 Rickettsiales bacterium | reverse complement strand
GTTCCATTCCCAAACATTGCCGACAGTGTTGTACAGGCCGAAGCCGTTGGGCTCAAAACTCTTCACGGGGGCCGTACCAAGATAACCATCCGCCACAGTGTTCTCGTTCGGAAACCAACCTTGCCAAATGTTACACGGCATGAGATCTTCGTCGTTGGGTTCTTCATCGCCCCATGGATAGCGCTTTTCATCCAACCCGCCTCTGGCTGCATATTCCCATTCTGCCTCGGTTGGCAAGCGGCCTCCGGCCCATGTTGCAAAGGCCACAGCGTCATTCCACGAGACGTGGGTCACAGGGTGGTTCAAACTGTCTGATATATCAGAGCCTGGCCCTTCTGGTTTGTCCCACGTGGCTAAAGGGACCGCGCACCACCATTCCGCACCGGGCAAGCGTTCGTATTGGTCAGGGTTTTCAAGCAATAACTGAAAGACGTAGGACCATCCAAAGCGCTCTGCATCGGTCTGGTACCCAGTGGCTTGGACAAATGCTTTGAATTGCGAATTCGTAACCGTGGTTGTCATAACCTCGAACCCTGCGACACGCACCCGCCGCGCAGGCTTCTCGCCATCTTGCGGCAAAAGAGTATCCGATGTTCCCATCTTGAACCGTGCGGGAGGCAGGTTAACGGTTTCAAAAAAATCGCGACTAGGTGCAGCAGATGTCAGCTTAGCCGATTTTGTTAACTCTTCATCAGTTTCAGGTCTTTTGGGACAACAGCTCATGAATTTTACCTTTGATTTCGGGTAACACTTAGTTTAAATGAAGAATTTTTGCAAAGGTATGACCAAAGTGACATAGACTTATGACCGATGCATCATTGGTTTGCGATCCGCTCTCACGTCATTATGTCTCTACTCGGAACTGCGACTTGATTGGCACGGAATACAGTTCAAGAGGAGGAAAAATGTCAAGAGGAGGAAAAATGGCCACCAAACGGACGCTGACTGGTATATCTGGCGTACACATCGCGCCATGGACTACAGACAATACCCTAAACGAAGAGTCGCTTAGGGCCAATGTGGGCGAGATCGCCGCAGCGGGCATCCACACGATCGTCTCTGCCGGTAATACGGCCGAATACTTTTCCATGACTATGGAAGAGGTGGATCATGTCCACGCTATTGCCGCCGAGGCAAACGATGGTCGGGCGGCCATGATGATGGCTGTCGGGCGATCTCTTAGTGATGCCGTGGAAACTGGAAAACGGGCGACTGGCTACGGGGCTGACTTCCTTATGGCACATATGCCGATGGATCCATTTGCCGCACCGCATGGTCAAATTGCCTATTTTCTGGAGATTGCAGAAAAGTCCAAAACACCTTTGGTTGCTTACTTACGTGACACCACAATGGGTCTGGACGAGATTCTAAAGCTTTCGGCGCATCCAAACGTGGTCGGCGTCAAATACGCAACTATTGATCTTCTGCTGCTGCGCGATTGTATCGAGGGCAGCGCCGGAACGGACACCGCATGGATTTGCGGTTTGGCCGAAGGCTGGGCAGTACCGTTTTATGCAGTCGGTGCGCGCGGTTTCACATCCGGCCTAGTGAATGTACACCCACAGCTGTCGCTCGATACTCATGCCGCGTTGGAAAGCGGTGACTTTGAAGCCGCACGGGGCTTAGTTAGCCAGATCGCCGGTTTTGAAACAATGCGCACCAAATTTAGAAACGGTGCAAATGTCACGGTCGTGAAAGAAGCCATGCGCGCTTTAGGCAAAGATGTTGGTCCGGTTCGTATGCCAGGACATGCAAAACTCTCGCAAGAGGATCGGGCAGAGCTTGAGGAAATACTGACGAGCTGGGGGCTCAAATGATGGCGCTGTCGCGTACAGTTGCTGGAATTGAAGGCGCAGAGACGTTAGCCTTCATCAAAGCGGTCGATTTTTTTACCCAACGGATATCCAAGAAAACCCAATTCTTATTTGTCCGAGTAAGCATGTCCAATGGCGCACAGGGTTGGGGAGAAGCCACATTTAACAGCCTCAACGAGCAAGTCTTGGTGGCGCTTCGACAGCTAAGTAGTATTATAGCAGACCAGTCAATTGCGACTGGCCTTTCCATTCTGGGTTTGCTTCCAACCTGGAAAAGCGGTCGCGCCTCGTTAATTGGCGTTAATGCTTTGCAATGCGCATTACTGGATGTTCTGGCTCAGATGCGGGACCTTCCCCTGTACGCGGTTTTAGGGGAAAAACTACACGATCATGTGCCTTGTTATGCGAACATTAATCGAGGTACAAAGACCCGTGAGCCTCATGGTTGGGCTGATCGCGCCCAAGCAGCTGTAAATGCAGGATTTCCAGCAGTCAAACTGGCACCTTTTGACAAGATTTCTCTTGGCTTGGATGGAAAATCCGTGGGTGATGCAACCATGGGACTGGAATGTGCACATGCGGTCAAAGATACAATCGGCGTTGACGCAGAACTCATGCTGGATTGCCACTGGCGCTTTGACGAACAACGCGCACAGGATCTATTGCACGCCTGCGCCGATCTTGATCTGAAGTGGGTAGAAGCGCCGATTCTAGAAGACGCACTTTCAATACCTAGCTTGAATGCCTTGAAAAAAATCGCAGAAGAAAACGGGACAAAATTAGCAGGCGGAGAGATTCTTTCTGGGGTGCGTGCCTTCGCGCCATTTCTGCACACTAAGGCATTTCACGTGATGAATCCTGACCCGCGATTTTGTGGGGTCATGGATATGTCCGACATTGCCATGACAGCGGCAAAGTTCGGAGTGCAAATTGCACCCCACAACCATCTTGGTCCAATCATGACCGCTGCAAGCTTGCATATCGCGGCGATTGCACCTTCTGCCTTGACGATAGAACTGCAATTCGCCGAGGGCGATGAACCGCCATGCGTAGAGAAGCCTGATCTGCTTAAACCGCAAAATGGTCGTATTCAGATTCCAACCGACGCAGGCTTGGGCATCGCAATTCAGACGCCGATGCTTTGCCATGTCCAATAACCAATAGAGAAAGCTATGCAAAACAAACCAAATATGCTTGTTATTGTTTCCGATCAGCAGCGCTGGGACTCCTTGGGGTGCAACGGGAACAGCTTTGTTCGAACACCTAACCTAGATGCTATGGCTGCGCGCGGTACGAACTTCACTCAGCCATTCACACCGTTTCCCGTTTGCACACCTGCGCGTGCCAGCATGTGGACAGGCGTACACCCAAACAATCACGGCGTGATCTATAACCGATACGGCATCGATGATGTTATTTCCTACGAAAGCAAGGTCCCGACCACGATGTTTGAGCTGATGCAAGATGCGGGCTACACCACTGCTTATTTTGGGAAGTGGCACCTGGGCGAGAAAAATTCAGGCCGGTTTGACATTTGGAACGGATTTAACTCTCATGGTGGTCACTGGGAAGATGGCAAACAATCTTTCCAGGGTGGCAAATTCAAGCCAGAGACGCAGACCGAAATCATGATTGAGTTCCTGGAAAGTGATCAGGCGAAGAATAAACCTTTCATCGCGGTTCAAAGCTACTATCCACCCCATAATCCTTTTACAGCACCAACCGAAAGCTATGCCCCGTATCGTGGAAAGGGTGTCCCATTCGCTGGGTATTACGCTGCCGTAACAGCGCTTGACGAACTGGTAGGTCGAATTCGTACGACGCTTGAAACAACAGGTCAGGCCGAAAACACATTGGTCTTTTATGTGTCCGATCATGGTGAAACGTTCAATTTTGACGAAAGCGCCCCACACAAATGGGTTTGCCAAGATGCCTCAATCCGTGTGCCCTTCCTGATGGAGGGGCCAGGTGTGCCTGTAGGTGAAACAATGGATGCGCTTGTGGGGCTGGAAGATCTGATGCCAACGATTTTCCATGCGGCAGGCATTGCCGAGCCTGATTACCTCGATGGTTCCAACATCTATGACCTATTTGAAGGGAAAGACTGGCGGCAGGCGTATTATGTCCAGACTGAAAAGCGCAAAATTCGCACGCTTCAACGCTGCGTTCGCACCACAGACTGGAAACTTATTTTAAGTTGGGATGAAGTTCATGAACTATACGATCTGACCGTCGATCCTGAAGAAGAGCTAAACATCTTTGATGTGCCCCGTTGGGACAAGCAAACACAATATCAGCACTTTCAGGATCAATCTGCGCGCATAGCAGAGCTGGCGGAGATCATGCTCAAACGCGCTAGCGAACTTGGAGACTTTGCTGGCGTTGAAATGGCGAGCCGCGTTCTACGACAGGCTGCATAACCAAAATACAATTAGCCTTCCTGGTTCGACGACATGTTCCGGGCAGGAAAGGGAGGAACAAATGCTAGAAATTTTCTTTCAAGGCCTCTTCATGGTTTTTGAACCTGATGCATTCATTGCGCTTTTGATCGGTATTTTGTGCGGCATCACAATTGGCATTATCCCCGGGCTCGGTGGTGGCATTGGTATTGTTCTGCTCTTGCCGTTTACTTTCGGCATGGATAGTACCGCCGCATTTGCACTGCTGTTGGGCATGTACGCTGTTACAATGACTGGTGACACTGTCACATCCGTGATGCTAGGAATTCCAGGAACAGCAGCTAGCCAGGCGACTATACTAGACGGATATCCCCTCGCAAAAAAAGGTGAGGCGCAAAGGGCGCTTGGCGCAGCCTTCGCTTGTTCGGCTTTTGGCGGGCTTTTTGGTGCACTTATCCTCGCTGCTTCGCTTCCATTGCTGAAGCCTCTGCTCCGTTCGTTCACAAACGCCGAGCTTTTCATGCTTGGTCTACTTGGGATCAGCATGGTAGGGGCTTTAAGTGGGAGATCCGTCTTCAAGGGGCTCTCAACTGGGGCGCTTGGTGTCCTGATTGCAACAATAGGATATTCTCAAAACGAAGCAGTGCCTCGGTACTTTTTTGGCAGCGACTACCTGTTGGATGGCGCGCCACTCTTACCGATAGTATTAGGGCTGTTTGCTTTACCTGAAATGGTTGATTTGGCTGTCCGAAACATCTCGATCGCCCGCGACGGCATGATAAAAGATACCGGTGGACGAGCACTGATGTGGCAGGGTGTACGGGATGCAATCAAGAACTGGTGGCTCGTTATCCGCAGTGCCGTAATTGGTACTTATGTTGGGATTGTTCCAGGGCTCGGCGGCTCCGTCACAGATTGGATTGCCTATGGTCACGCTGTCCAGTCCACCAAGAAAGACCCCAAGTTCGGAGAGGGTGATATCCGTGGAGTCATTGCGCCCGAAACTGCTAACAACGCGATGAGAGGTGGTGGATTGATTCCCACGATTGTTTTCGGAATACCCGGTACCACTGGATATGCAATCCTCCTTGGCGGAATGCTCATCCACGGGTTACGGCCGGGGCCCTCAATGCTGACGACTGAGTTAGCTTTGTCATTTAGCATGGTTTGGATGATAATTATTGCGAACCTGATTGGCGCTGCGGCAATGATGATAGTCTCCAACCGCGTGGCTTATCTAGCGTTTGTGCCCGGGCATTTTATTGTGCCGGGTGTAATCCTTTTCGTTTTGATGGGCGCCTGGATGGACACTTCTACATATGGCGACTGGGTAACGCTAATCATTGCCGGAATAATTGGGTATTTAATGAAACGCGGAGGATGGCCTCGGCCACCAATTATTCTTGCGTTCATCTTGGGCGCTATCATGGAAAATTCGTTTCTGATCACTATGAATATCCACTTGGGTTTTGGCTGGCTTACTCGTCCAATTGTTCTGGTAATCCTCGCAATCATTGCGGTGACAATCGTGGCTTCCATGAGAAAAAACCGATCCACTGTGGCAGGTCTAAAGCCCGATGAAGTTCAAAGTTCGTTGGATGAGATCCCGATTGTTTCAAGTGGGATTGGGATTTTTCTACTGGTAGTCTTTGTCGTTTGCGCGTTTCTGGCACTCGACTGGAGTTACAGCGTTCGGCTATTTCCACTTTCAGCTTGTATTTTGGGCGCAGTGCTTGTTATTTGCGCCCTAGTCCAAGGATTGGTGCGAATGCGCGTGATTGGAGTCACCCACAGGCTCATGGGTGCCCAGCGCGAAGTGTTGGTTGGGATGATATTCTTTCTTTTGGCCGTTAGCGCGGTAGTCGCTGGTGCGTTGGTAATTGGCCAAAAGCTTGCGATTCCGATTTTCATTCTGTTGTTTTGCAGGTTCTGGGCAAAATTTTCATGGACATTTTCTTTTGCCTATGCTGCTGCAGGCTGGATTGTTCTTGTTGGCTTCTACGAAAGAGTCCTTACGATTTTTTGGCAGCCATCACTTCTTGGTGGATTGGCCAAAGATGTATTTGGGGTGAATGCGCCGCTGTGGCTATTCTTCTGATTATCCGAATGCTTGCCTTAGGTGTGTTCTAAATAATCGCGCGCCTAAGGAAAGAGAGCCCTGACGGGGTGTCAGGATTCCTTTTGAAAGTGTGATGTGAAGACCATCTGTCAAAATTTCAAATCCCTCTTTTCCATTCGCATTGGCCATGAATTCCGGCGCCAATGTCACAAAGTCTGTGTTTCGCACAATCTCTAGAACACTTGATATAGAATGGCATTTGATGTGAATGTTAGGATTATCAAAACCAAAGCGTTTGCACAGTCCTCGAAGCCTTTCTTCACTGGTTGCACTCGGTGTCGTTGCCCAAATCAGTTTGCTGATTGCTTCGGCAGATTCTAACTTGCCACACAGAGGGTGTCCCTTGCGGCCGATAATAACTAGTCGGTCAGTAAAGAGTTCTTCGTATTCGATGTCATCGGAAGGAAGTTTCTCCACTCTGAACTGGGCGAGCCCGATGTCGATGTGCCCCATAAGCAGAGCTTCGATGATTTCAAATCGGGGAATAAACGAAGCATCTATGCGCACTCCGGGTTTTTTGATGATGAAACTGGAAAGGACTTCTGGCAAACGTTCTTCGAACCAGGTCGCACCTGCTCCAATTCGTACATAGGTGCGTCCGACACCCCGCAATGTTTCGAACGTTTCAACGGTACGCCTATGCGACGCTAAAATATTCTGTGCTTCGCTGTAAAGTGCTTTTCCAAACACTGTGAGTGCAACGCCGCGCGGCAGTCTATCAAACAAAGTTGCGTGCAATTCAGTCTCGAGCCTTTTTATGGACCGGCTTATAACAGGCTGTGTAGTACCCAAACGATCTGCCGCTCCGCTGATCGACATCTCGTCGGCGACTGAAAGGAATGTTCTCAGCTGATCGAAGTTCATTTGCCATGTCCTATCGGTCATACACTAGCTCACAGTATATCATGGCTTAATTGTTTATCCAACGGCTACACTAAAAAAAAATTCTACCGGGAGGATACTATGAATTTCTTGTATCGATTAATGCATTGTTCAATAATTGTGTTTTCAGCGGCTGCTTTGCTGATACCTACAAATTCAACTGCAGAGAATTTTTATGCAGGGAAGACTATTACTGTCATTGTCGGCGTGTCGGCAGGAAGTGGCGGTGACGTAAGTGCTCGGACCTTTATGGCCGGCCTAGCAGAGCATATTCCAGGGAACCCCAACATAATCGTCCGGAATAAGGAGGGCGCAGGTGGTGCCGTTGCGCTCAATTATACATACGAAAAGGCCGATCCAGATGGCTTGATGTTTTACTATGGGAACTGGGATCCAATGGCCGTTTTGGCAGGAGGCGAAGGTATTAGATTCGTGCCTGAAGAATTTGGGGCCATTGGGTCAGCTGCAAATGAACGCGGCACTATCGTGCGTGCCGATGCTGGCACAGGAATGTCTCGACCAGCAGATATCATAAATGTTAAAGGGCTCCGTCTCGGTGGGCGTTCCTCAAGTAACACTAACGACCTGATTGGTAACTTAGCACTGACGATCATTGGTGCTGATTTCCGCTATATTCCAGGTTTCAAGTCAATGAAGAAAATTTCACCCGGGATCCTTTCTGGTGAGCTCCAAGCCGGTCATACTGCGACGGGTGGGTACTCAAGGTTTTTTACCGATACAACTAATGAAGGTGAAACGATGATGCTGTTTTATCATCCGTTTTTTGATGAAAATAAGGAAATCATAGTACCAGCTGAGGCGCCGTTCTACTCTGACCTACCAAGCTTACGGGATCTTCATATCCAGATCCATGGTGCGGAACCCTCGGGGATCAAATGGGATACTTACAAGTGGTTGCGCACCAACGTGCATTCGACTTCCCCGGCAATGGTGGCTCCTCCGGGAACCCCGGATGAATTGTTGGAAGTTTTGCGGACAGCGTACCAGTCAACTTGGGCTGATGGCGAGTTTCAGGCTAAATGGTTGGCTCAATTTGGTGACGCCCCGCACGTTAATTCAACGGCCTCGACTATCTCGGCTTTTCAGAATTACCGCTCGATAACACCTGAAATGCTCGCAGTAGTGGAAGAAATGGTGGCACTAGGTCGCTAGTGTTCGAACTTTAGAGAGGCGGGCAAACGCCCACCTCTTTTCCCAGTTATTTTTTCATGCGCCCTAATATTCTATTCATCACTACGGACCAGCAGCGACGGGATTGTTACGGATTTCGAGGACGAAAAGTTCAAACACCGCATCTTGATGCGCTGGCGGAGCGTGGAACAGATTTTAGAAACTGCATTACTCCTTCACCTGTTTGCCAGCCGGCCAGAGCTGCTATACTTACGGGCCTTCTTCCGTTCACAAGTGGCGCAGCTGACAACGGAATCGACCTAGATCCCGACCTTGCACACAAAGGGTTTGCAGGTCATTTGTCACGTGCTGGATATCAAACTGCACTTGTTGGAAAAGCCCATTTTTCAACCAAAGCAACATTTTCTCCCACCGGCCGAGCAGAATGTGCTACTTCTTCCGCAGATTACCCACCAGACTGGACTGGTCCCTATATGGGATTTGAACATGTTGAATTGGCGCTATTCGGGAAATGGTTTCCAAAGCGTGATCCATTGTACCCGCCAAACGGACAGCACTTTGAAAAGTGGTTCTTCGATGGTGTTGGGCGAACGAACGGCTATGATCTTTGGGGCTCTGAAACGCGGCCAATAACAGGCGCTCACCAGACTTGGAACTCGGCCCTACCGGTTGCGTGGCATCCGACATCGTGGATTGGGGATCGCTCTATAGATTTCATCAAAGCGCGCAACAAAGACAAACCGTTCATGCTCTGGACGTCTTTTGGAGATCCGCATCACCCTTTTGATTGTCCCGAGCCTTGGGCGTCGCTGCATGATCCTGAAAAGATTGACCTACCCCAACATCGCGAGCTTGACCTAGAACAGCGCCCTTGGTGGCACAAAGCGGCATTGGAAGGGGAGCCCAAACTGGACGATCCGGTACTCAAGCGGTTCCGGAAATCTGGCACTCGGGTGTTGGATCAGAGTGAAGAACAATTGCGTGACATGACCGCAAACTACTACGGCATGATTTCCCTTATCGATCACAACCTTGGCCGTATCCTTGCGACATTGGAGGAAGAAGGCGAACTGGAAAATACCTATATCTTCTTCACATCTGATCATGGTGATTTCCTCGGTGATCATGGGCTCTATTTGAAGGGGCCGATGCTCTATGAAAGTTTAATCAACGTAGGCCTGATCGCGGCAGGTCCAGGCATTCCAGCTGGACGATCTGAAAGTGCAATTGTGTCCACTTTGGATATGGCGCCAACATTTGCTCACATCGCTAAAAGCAAGCCAGAGGCCTCATGGGATGGGGACTCTATCCTGTCAATCCTAGAAGGAGAGGTTCAGAAGCGCTCCAACCCCGTTTTGTGCGAATGGCGCGTCGGTGAATCGCGCTGCGGCGTACCATTGCGTCTGACCTGCGTTCACGACGGGCGGTACAAACTGACGTTTGATGAGTTCTCAGAAGCTGGAGAGCTCTACGATTTGGGTGACGATCCAAACGAAATGAGAAACATTTGGGGCGATCCAACTGCCAAGGATATCCAAATTCGTTTGATGGCCATTCTCTCTGACCGAAGAAAAACTGCGTTAGAGGACTTCGCCGAACCAGTTGGGATGACTTAAGCATCTAAATTAATGGGAAAAAAGAAATGATTATCGGTAAACACTTGATCGCTGGTGAATGGGTCGATGGGGAACGTGTATTCCAGTCTGATCCAGCTCACGCTCCTGCGCATGAGTTCGCAGTTGGTTCTGTGGCACATGTGGATGAAGCCTGTACCCAGGCGGAAGATGCCTTTTGGTCCTATAGCGCTTTATCGATAGACACGCGCGCCGCATTTTTGGACAAAATTGCGGATGAAATTGAAGCGCGCGGCGCGGCAATAACTAAAATCGGATCACAGGAAACTGGCTTGCCAGAAGCAAGATTGGAAGGTGAGCGTGGTCGCACGACCGGCCAATTGCGACTGTTTGCAAATCACATCCGCAAAGGTGATTTTTTAGACAAACGGCATGACGAACCCCTCCCCGCACGTCAGCCGTTACCCCGTCCTGATCTTCGTCTTATGCAGATGCCTGTTGGTCCGGTTGCTGTCTTCGGTGCTTCGAATTTTCCTCTAGCGTTTTCGACAGCCGGAGGCGACACGGCTGCAGCTCTGGCAGCAGGATGCACCGTCGTTGTGAAAGGTCACTCAGCCCACCCAGGGACAGGCGACATTGTCGCACAGGCTATTTTGGCTGCGATCGAGGCCTGCGGTATTCATCAAGGTGTCTTCTCGATGATTCAAGGCGGCGACCGCGCTGTTGGCTCAGCGTTGGTCCAGCACCCACTGATCTCTGCTGTTGGCTTTACAGGATCGCTTGCCGGTGGGCGTGCACTCTTTGATCTCTGTGTCAAAAGACCTAACCCAATACCATTTTTCGGAGAGCTTGGATCGGTCAATCCGATGTTCTTGTTGCCCGTAGCATTAGAAGCCCGCGCCGAAGAAATCGCAACGGGTTGGTCGCACTCGCTAACCATGGGGGTCGGACAGTTTTGTACCAACCCTGGAATTGCGGTCGTTTTGGGTGGCCGAGATGCAGACAAGTTTACAAGCGTAGTATCCAAGGCGCTGGACGAAGTTGCGCCTCAGACAATGCTGACTCAGGGTATCGCTGACGCCTATGCCCTCGGTCAGGCTCGTATTGCCGGGGTCGAGGGGGTTGATACTCTGGTTAGAACGGAACAAACTAAACGTGATGCTTCGCCTAATCTGTTTTCAACATCCGGGGCTCAGTGGTTGGACAACCATGCTCTGAGCGAAGAAGTGTTTGGACCACTCGGCATTATTGTCCGTGCACAGAACGCAGAAGAAATGATTGCGATTGCCCGGAAGCTGGAAGGTCAGTTGACGTGCACGCTGCATATGGATGAGGGTGACACCCCGCTCGCCCAGCGTTTGGTCACTATCCTCACACGCAAAGCAGGGCGTATTTTGGCAAACGGTTTCCCAACAGGTGTTGAAGTTGCTGACGCAATGGTGCATGGCGGGCCCTATCCGGCGTCCACAAATTTCGGAGCCACCTCTGTTGGAACCATGTCAATTCGTCGGTTCCTGCGCCCGGTGAGTTTCCAGAACATACCGGCTGGGCTGTTACCCAACGATTTGACGGATTGATTTTCTATGGCCCAGATTGTTGTTCATGGAACGCACCTAAAAGGGATTGGTCCATTTGTCGATTGAACGACGATCGATTGTGCATTTTATAATGGGCATGAGCCAGACAATGAGCCAGACAAATTATGAAATCTTAACGTAGCTCAGCGTAAGATAAAGATTGCTAAAAGAGGAAAATAACCAATATATATTGGAAAAAACTAAGAACGTCCCTATAGCTCAGTTGGTAGAGCAACTGACTTTTAATCAGTGGGTCACAGGTTCAAATCCTGTACGGCTCACCACTAAAATCAATGACTTAGCGGAAATTTAGAAGAGCGGAAAACCTGTTGGG
>PALU01000062.1 GCA_002706585.1 Rickettsiales bacterium | reverse complement strand
TTTTTTTTTTTATCTATCTTAAGGTTTTCTATACTGATATTTTTTATAAAATCAAAATACATTAAAGCATACCTTGTTCTTTGTGAATCAGTGAAATCCGTTAAAATTTTTTTTTTTAATTTAAAATAAATTAAGTGCGTAATTATAAAAAAATATGTTTTAAAGTCATGATTAATCTCATTATATAACTGCAAAAAATCCTTCAAATTTAATCTCTTACTTTCTAGAATACTCAAAGTTCGAATTTTAATTATCTCCCCCTCCTCTTGATTTAAAATATCTAGTACTTTTGGGTTATCATTACATAATAAATAATTATCAGAATTGAGTTTTTTTAATTTATTAAAATTTTCTGAATTATTTACTTTCAACTTAAGCTTCAAACATCTAGATGTAATTGTCTTTGGAATAACTTTTAAATTACAAGCTAAAATAATAATAATTGTATTATCTGGAGGTTCTTCAATCATCTTAAGAAGGGCATTCGTAGCATTAATATTTAACAGGTCTAAACTATGTATAAGAATAAATGTTTTCAATTTTCCATTATAAGAATTTGTTAATGTAGTTTTATTTATTAAATCTCGTATATCATTTATTGACGCTGAAATTTCTGTATTGTTTATTTCAAAAAGACATTGGTGCAAATTTATACCCTTATTAATCTCTTTAATAAAATTAATAGTAAATTGGTATTTGCCAACTCCTTCAGAACCATAAAAGATCCAAGAGTGAGGAAAATTTGATCTGAAACAATTTTTTAAAAAATTAAATTCTTCAATATGGTTTTTTGTTTTTTCATTCATTCTCAAACAGCATAGGGTAAAAAAAAGTTAAAAAATTTTTTTTTATTCATAAAGTCAACAATATTTCGATGCAATACATTAATTTCATTATTTCCATCAAATTTAAAAACATTTTTTTTCTGAGAAATACTTTCAAATCCAGCTGATACTTTTTTATGAAAATTTCTACTTTTTTTTTCAAATCTATTCTCAATGTTTTTTATTTTCAAACTTCTTTTTATTGATATTTTTGAATCAATTTGTAAAAGGATATTTATGTCGGGTAACAAATTAAAAGCATAATTTTTATGGAGAAAATTTAAGTAATTCATTGGCAAATTATTTGCAAAAATTTGATAACTGTATGTAGAATAAAAGAATCTATCACATAACACTATTTTTTTTTTTAGATTTGGAATGATTTTTTTCTTTAAATGTTCGTGTCTTGCAGCATAAATAAGTAATAATTCTGTAATTGATGAAAAACTTTCTTTATCTTTTTTAACAAGAATTTCTCTAACTTTCTCTGATAGTTTTGTGCCCCCTGGTTCTCTTGTCAAAAAATAATCTTTTTTAGCCTTCTTTAGGGATGTGGCAAAAAGTTTAATCTGAGTGGTCTTTCCACATCCGTCAAGTCCCTCAAAAGCAATAAAGTTTTTCATTATTTTGAAAATGCACTTTCACCGAGTAGTAAATATTTAAAATTATGTCCAATTTTTTGGAAAAAATTCATTTCCTTTACGTCATCCCTTGCAAAAAGTTCAACTTTTTTAAGAATTTCATTTTTTTTGTTTTTTACTACAAATTCTCCGATAATTTGATCTTTAGATATTGGGGGCATTACTGGAGATAGATATTTTATGTAAAAAGAAATATCTTTTTTTATTCTTTTCGGAATAGTAATACTTATCTCTGCTTTATTATAAATATCCACAGATTTTTTGCTGCCTGCCCAAACAAAAAGTCGTTTTAAATTTGAATTTTCCTCTGCAATTTTTAAGCTTTCATATTGATTAAAGCCTAATTTTAATAGTCTTGTAGCCTCTCTAGCTCGATCTTTACTTGAGTTAAGGCCGTTAAGAACCAAGATTAAACGTCTTCCATTTTTTTTTACAGTTGCAACCAAACCATATCCACCTAATGAAGTATGTCCCGTTTTTAAACCATCAGAATTTAAGTCAGTGAATAAAAGTGGATTTCTGTTAAGCTGTTTTATTCCATTATACATAAATTCTTTTTCAGAATAAAAATGAAAAAATTCAGGAAAATCCTTAATAGTCCTAATTGACAAAGTCAATAAGTCGTCCACCGTTGTTAAATGTTGCGGGTCTGGCCACCCAGTAGAATTTGTAAAAAAAGAATTTTTTAAACCAATTTCTTTTCCTAACTGAGTTATTTCCTCTGAAAAAAGATCTTCACTCCCTGACAAACCTTCAGCTAAAACTATGCATGCGTCATTGCCGGATTGAACTATTATTCCTCTTATAAGGTCCTTAACTTTAACTTTATCATTAACTTTGACAAACATTTTTGAACCACCTTTTTTCCAAGCTTTCCTACTAACTTTGAATTCATCTTCCAAGGATAATTCACCATCTGATATTTTTTTAAATACATAATATATAGTCATTATCTTACTCATTGAACTAGGCGACATAAGCTTATCTGAGTCTTTTTTAAAAATTACAGATTTAGTTTCAAAATCATATAAAATTGCTTGTTTAGCAATTGTATCTATAGCTTGTGATTGTTTAAAAAGAAATAAAATTGTGAGTATAAAGCAAAAAATAAATTTCATTGTTACCTCATTACCAAATGAGAAGACGTGTAACCTAAATCAAACAATTTTTTTTGCATCTTTTCAGCTTCATCTAAATTACTTATTGGTCCAATTCTTACTCTGTATAAATACTTACTACTAATAAAAACTCTATTAATGTATGCTTTAAACTCTGAAAGTTTTGCTATGAGTGTTTTTGCATTTCTGTGATCAGTAAATGCTCCAACTTGTATTACCAGTTCTTGATTTTCTAATATACTATTTTTTGAATCATCTCTGTTTTCAGACTTAATAACAAGAGTATTTTCATTGAAATCATCAATAATTATTTTTTTATTTATTTTAGTTACTTCGGCGGATTCAGTTTTGTAAGAATTTTTTTCCTGTATTGAAACATATTTTCTTGACTCATCCTCTAAAATTTCCACTCTTACTTTTGCTACACCATTTTTCATAAAACCTAATTTTTCAGCAGCTTTTTTTGATAAATCAATAATTCTATCTCCTGCGAAAGGACCTCGATCGTTAACTCTAACATTTTCTAAAACTAATCCATTTTCTAAATTAGTAACTTTTACAATAGATGGCATTGGGAGTGTTTTATGAGCGGCTGTAATCTTATTTTGATCAAATATTTCACCATTTGCAGTCTTTTTTCCATGAAAACCTGGTCCGTACCAAGAAGCAATCCCAATTTCATCATATTCATAATTAACAGCTGGGTAGTACCACTTCCCATTAATCTTATAGGGGGTGCCAATTTTGTATATAGGTTCATCACCCCAACTACCGATTCTTTTTGCTGAATTTATTAAAAAAGTTGTTTCTGAGCAGCCCGATAAAAATATTAGGCAAACAAATTTTAAAAAAATTTTTTTTTTTAATTCCTTATTTAATTTCATCAGACAACAAAAAAACCGTAAGAGCAAAGTAATTAGATCTATTCCAGTCTAAAATTACATCAAAATTTCTTGAAACAAGAAAAACTTGATTATCTTCAGAATCAGGAATAACTAGTCGCATTAATTGATTCTCATTGTATTTATTTTTTAAAATAATTCCATACTTTTTCCAAGATTTAATTTTTTTAAATTCTTTTAAATTAGATAGTTTTATAAATTCTTTTGTGATGGGAACATTGATTTTCTCGCCCCAAATAATTTTGTTATTCCAACCTGCTTTTTTTAAATAATTTGCTCCTGAAGCTAAGGCATCCTCTTTTTTAAATAAATTAATTTTTTTGTTACCATCAAAATCTATAGCGTATTTATTAAATGTACTAGGCATAAATTGAGTTTGACCAAAAGCGCCAGCCCAAGACCCTTTAAACTGAGATTTAGAAATATGACCATCCTCTAAAATTTTTAAAGCATATCTGAGTTGTTTTAAGAAAAATTTTTTTCTTCTACCATCATAAGCCAATGATGCCAAAGAAGATAAAATATCAAATTTACCTAGATAGCTTCCATAAGAAGTCTCTATACCCCAGAGGGAAGTAAGTATTTTTGGATCAACATCATAATGAGTTCGAATTTTTTCTAGTAAAAGTTGATTTTCGTTATATTTTTTTTTTAGATTTTTCTTTTTCTTCTCACTTAAGTTATTTTTTAAATATTGATTAAAGTTTAACTTAAATTCTGGTTGTTTTCGATCTAATTCAATCACTCTTCCGTTAAATTTTAGATTATCTAAGTTTTTTAAAGTGGATGCTCTAAAACCTTCTTTCTGCAGTTCCTCTTTTGTTTCGCTAATCCATTGGTTCCATGATATTTGTTTTTCACTTTTAAAACTCAAATCTGGGGAATCATTACTTTTAGCATTTACGTTATAAGAAATAAAAAAGATAAAAATAAAAATAAAAAACTTCATTTTAATACCTTATATTATTTTTGTTAAGTTCTGAAATTTTGGTAACTCCCATTAATTTCATATCTCTAATAACTTCTTCTTTCAAGTTACTTATTGATTTAGTTACCCCTTTTTCTCCTCCAGCCGCTAGAGCATACAGGTACAATCTCCCGCCTGAACATGCCGTTGCTCCCTTTGATAAAGATTTTAAAATGTGTGTACCTCTTCGAATGCCTCCGTCACAAATAATGTCAATTTTTCCTCCAACAGCTTCCACTATTTCATCAAGTTGATCAAAAGGAGATCTAGATCCATCAAGCTGTCTTCCTCCGTGATTTGAAATCATAATTGCATCAGCACCAATATCAACTGCCTTAATTGCATCTTCTTTTGACATAATGCCTTTAAGACAAAAAATACCATTCCATCTTTTTTTTATATTCTCAGCATCTTTCCAATTTAGATTTTGATCTAGCATATTTGTAAAATAGTCTGAAACAGAAATTCTTATATCTGTCCCTTCTTTTAAAAAATCACTTAAAAATGGCAAATCAAATTTTTTTCTTAACAAAAAATTAAGAGTCCATTTAGGATTTTGTATAAAGCTTAAAAAACTTTTTAATGTTAATTGTGGTGGAGATGTAAAACCGGTTTTTAAATCTCTTTCTCTATTGCCGCCAGTAATCGTATCAACAGTTAATGCCAAAGCATCTAGTTTTGACGCCTTACATTTATCAATCATTGAATTTGTTAAACCTCGATCTTTATGAAAATAAAGCTGAAAAATCTTGGGAGCATTGATATTACTTATATCTTCTAAAGGTATTGTAGAAAGAGAAGAGATTCCAAAAAAGGTATTAAATTTTTCAGCTGATTTAGCAACTGCTAATTCTCCACTATGGTGAAAAAGTCTTTGAAGTGCAGTTGGGGATAAAAAAAAGGGAAGAGAAATTTTTTTACCTAATACTTTGGTTTCTAAATTAACATTTTCAACAGATCTTAAAACTTTTGGAACAAGATAACATTCATCGAATGCTTTAGTATTTCTTTTATATGTAACTTCATCATCAGCAGCACCATCAATGTAATGAAAAATTGGAGAAGGAATAGATTTTTTTGCCAACTTCCTAAAATCATCTATGTTATGACATTTTTTTATTTTACTCATAAAATTAATATACTAATATCACTTAATGGAAAGTATTGAAAAAAAACTTTTAATAAAAAAAAAAAACGTCTCACTCAATTAATAAATCATATCAATTCATTTGACGAAATGAAAGTATCAGTTGATGGAGACAAAAAAAATGATTTATTTTTAAAAATAAAAAACTCTTTTGATAATGCTATGGCTCAAAAGAGAAAAGTAAATGATTTTATTTTAAACTTAAACGGTCTTTCTGGTCGTAAATTCAGATCAATGCTTAATAACCTAATTGAAATATGCACTTCACCAAGGTACTTAGAAATTGGAACGTGGCACGGTTCAACGGCATGCTCTGTTTGTTATAAAAATACGGTTGATCTTACATGCATTGATAATTGGAGCCAAAATTTTATCGCAGATAAAAATCCAATGGTTGAATTTAACAAAAACATCAAAAACGTATTGAATGAAAGTTCAAACCTAAATTTGATTAATAAAGATTTTAGAGATGTAAATTATAATAATATTGGTAAGCATAATATATATTTATATGACGGACCCCATCATTTAAAAGACCATTATGATGGAATAAGGCTCGTTCAGCCAGCTTTAGAGGATGATTATATATTGATTGTTGATGACTGGAATTGGAAACAAGTTAGAGCTGGGACATTATCTGCTGTAGATCATTTAAACCTAAAGATAATTTCTCAACTTGAAATCAAAACAACTTGCGATGATTCAAGTGCCTTAATAACTGGCGAAAACAGTGATTGGCACCAAGGTTGTTGTTTTTTTATTATAAAAAAATAGTTATTTTTTTTTCTTTAAAACGCTGGAAACAACTGAAGATAAAAATTTTGAATCTTTTTTTGTTATGTATTTAATAGATGCTAACTTATCTACAAAAGTATTAGAGCCGTCACCCAACATTTTTTTTATTTTATCATTTTGTTTTTTCATAGTGTTTCTTATGAAATATTTATGCCAATCAGTCCCTAAAATTTATATACTGAAGAGGTTGTTTAATATCAAGGTCCTTGATGACCTGAATAGCCTCTTGAAGGTTATCTCTTTTATTTCCTGATACTCTTACTTCATCACCTCTAATTGCTACTTGAACTTTCAACTTTGTAGATTTAAGTGTTTTATTAATCAGTTGACTAATTTCTTTTTCTATCCCTTGTATAATCTTTGAAAATTGCTTTAAAAGGCCCCCTCTTGCATCTTCAATTTTTGAAAATTCAAATGCACCAGTTGCTAATTTTCTTTTCACACAGTGAGTTCTAAAGATTTGTTGTAATTGTTCAATTTTATAATTATCTTCAGCTACGAGATGGATTTCATCATCCTCTCTTTTAATGTTAGATTGACTATTCTTGAAATCATATCGTGAGGAAATTTCTCTCATTGCTCCGTTTATGGCATTATCTACTTCAGCTAAATCTGTTTTTGAAACTATATCAAATGAGGGCATACGTCTTAATAATGTAATTAGTTGAAATTAACATACCTTATTATAGAATTAAATTCAAAAATAATGATTGAAATATTTTCTATATGTTAAAAGTTAAGACTCCTTGGAATCAAAAGCTAATCCAAGAAATTGAATTTCATACACCCAATGATTTAGAGGTAATTCTAGAATCCGCAAATAAAAATTCTCTAAAAAAAGGATTAGATTTTAATCTAATTAAAAGAATTGATGTTCTTGAAAATTTTTTCAAAATTGTTTCTTCTAACATTATTGATCTAGCTAAGTTAGCTTCTTCTGAAGGAGGTAAGCCCATTAAAGATTCAATAATCGAAATAGAAAGAGGAGCGGAAGGTGTTAAAACTGCTATTGAATTAATAAAAAATGAATCCGGAAGCGTAATTCCAATGAATATTAATAAAGCATCGGAAAACAGGATTGCTTTTACTCAAAAAGAACCAATTGGTGTGGTTTTGGCAATTAGTGCATTCAATCATCCATTTAATTTAATTATTCATCAAGTAATACCAGCAATAGCTGCTGGGTGTCCAGTTATAGTTAAACCATCGGAAGATACCCCGCTGTCTTGCTTAAAGATTATAGAGATGCTTTATGAATCGGGATTGCCTAAAGACAAATGTTATTTTGTTATGCCTGAAAATTTAGATTTAGCATCAAAATTAGTTTCAGATAGCAGAATTGATTTTTTAAGTTTTATAGGATCTGCAAAAGTTGGTTGGATGTTGAGATCAAAGTTATCACCCGGCACTCGTTGCGCATTAGAACATGGTGGAATGGCACCATCATTTGTAAGCCAAAGCGCTGATTTAGAAATGTCCTCTAAATTACTGATTCGAGGAGGTTTTTACCATTCGGGTCAAGTTTGTGTATCAGTCCAAAGAATTTTTCTTCACAAAAAAATTTTTAACGATTTTTTAAAAATATTTGTTGAAGAATTGAAAAAGTTTAAAGTTGGAGACCCTCTTCATAATGAAACTGATGTTGGTCCATTAATCAGACCAAGTGAAGTTGATAGAGTTGAAAGTTGGGTTGATGAAGCAGTAAATAATGGTGCAGAACTTATTTCTGGTGGTCGAAAAATTTCGGATACAGTATATGATAAGACAATATTAGTTAATCCAAAAAAAGATGATAAAATTTCCAAAAAAGAAGTTTTTGGGCCTGTTGTTTGTATTTACACATATGAGAATATAAGTGAAGCAATTGAACAAGCAAATTTGACAGAAGTTTCTTTTCAAGCATCAATCTTTTCAAATGAAGTGAAAGAGGTTTTAAACTTTTATGAAAAAATTAATGCTTCTGCTGTTTTTCATAATGATCACACAGCATTCAGAGTTGACTGGATGCCTTTTGCAGGTCTTAAACATTCAGGTTATGGTGTTGGTGGTATAAAATATACAATTGAAGATATGCAAATTGATAAAATGTTAGTCTTAAGAAAATAAAAAAAAGGAGTATAAATGAAAGCGTCTGATTTATTTGTAAAATGTCTAGAAGCAGAGGGTGTAACAAAAATTTTTGGAATCCCAGGCGAGGAAAATGCAGATTTAATGATTTCTCTTAAAAAAAGTAAAATTGAGTTTGTTTTATGTAGACACGAACAAGCAGCAGCGTTTATGGCAGATGTTTACGGTAGATTAACTGGAAAAGCAGGTGTTTGCCTAGCTACACTAGGTCCAGGAGTAACAAATTTAATGACAGGTTTAGCTGATGCTAATATGGATAGAGCTCCGGTAGTTGCAATAATTGGACAAGGATCTACTGAAAGATTACATAAAGAAAGTCACCAAATAATGGACTCAATTAGCATGGTTGCCCCAATATCAAAATGGGCTCAGACAATTCTTTCTGCAAAAAATGTGACTGAAGTTGTTAGAAAGGCATTTAAGGTTGCTGAGACCGAAAAACCAGGCGTAACAGTAATAGAATTACCTGAAGATGTTGCAAAGGAAGAAATAGAAGAAAAACCAATTAAACCAACTCTTATTAGAAGACCAGCTGCAGACTACAGAGCTATTAATGAAGCCATTGACTTAATAATTAAAGCAAAAAACCCTATAATATTAGCTGGAAATGGAACAATAAGAAAAAGAGCTTCTCATCGAATGAGGACATTAGTAAAAAATCTAGGGGTTGGAGTAATTAATACTTTTATGGGTAAAGGTTCAGTTTCATCAGACGATGAACATAGTCTATTTACAATTGGTTTAGGTAGTGGTGACTACAACAACCTTGCAATAGACGAATCTGATTTAGTAATTGCAATTGGTTATGACCTTGTTGAATACAGTCCCTCTGCATGGAACAGAATTGAAAAAGGTCAAAAGAATGTAATTCATATTGACTATACACCTGCTGAGGTAGATAGAAACTACTTACCAAACGTTGAAATTATTGCAGATTTAGCCGGAGCTCTTTATCAACTAAATAATGCTTTAATTGAAAAAATTGGGCAAGATAACTTACCATTTTTTGATATAAAATCAAGAATGAAAGCACGTACAACTATGCTAAACCATTTAAATCAGGATAATGATGATGATTCGTTTCCAATGAAGCCTCAGAGGGTTCTATCTGATGTAAGAAAGGTAATGAAAGGGAATGACATTGTTCTATCTGATGTTGGAGCGCATAAAATGTGGGTTGCGAGGGAATATAACTGTACTGAACCTAATACATGCTTAATTTCTAACGGATTTTGTACAATGGGTTTCGCTTTACCTGGTTCAATGGGTGCCAAAATGGTATTTCCCGAAAGAAAAGTTTTATCAATTAATGGTGATGCTGGATTTTTTATGAATGTTCAAGACCTTGAAACTGCTGTAAGAGAAAAAATTAACATTGTTGCTGTTGTTTGGCTCGATGGTGAGTATGGTTTAATAAAATGGAAACAGCAAATTCAATTTGATGGAGATCATTCAAATTTAACGTTTGATAATCCAGACTTTGGTACACTTGCAAAATCTCTAAATATGTGGGGCACACAAATCAATTCTGCAGAAGAATTCTTGCCTGCTTTAGAAGAAGCATTCTTGCAAAAAGGACCAGCAATAATTGGTGTTCCGGTAGATTATTCAGAAAATATGAGATTAACAAAACATTTAGGAAAAGTTTCACAAGTTTTATGACAAAAATAATTTTTTTTTTTGTAATTATATTTCTCTTATTCTCCAATGATGTTTCAAGCAAAGTTTGTGAACTATCAAACATAAAAAATCTTAAGAATTTAAAGGAAAAGCTAAAAATTTGTGACGAGGGTGATAAGTTATATATTACTTACGATATTAAGATAAGAACAGAAAAATTAATTGTTAACTTATGCAGTCTAAAAGACACTATTATATCCAAAGAAGAAGTAAATATTGTACACAAAAGAAATTCTGGTGTTTATTTAATTTGCATTTACAAGCCTGACAAAAAGTTTCTTAATTAATTTTATAATAAGGTAGTTCTTCTGTGTTAGTAACACCCATTGCTGCTATCCTTTCAATAACTTGTAAAGCTTTTTGAAATTTTCTTTCATTCACATCACTTGGATTTTTGCTGAAGTTTTCTCCACATAATGATACTCCATAATTTGTTTGAACTGGTCTAATAACCCTTCCTTTACTTAATCCATCACTTAAATTTGTAAAAATAAACTCTTCTTGTTGCGGTATTGTAATTTCTCTATCAAAAAGGAATTGCCTGACTTTCTTTTCAGCTTGAAGTGTTAAATTCCAAAATTCATTTTCATTATTAGTCGATTCGCCGGATACATAATCAAAAGCTAAACAAAAAGATAGAAATAGTTTTTCGTAAATATTAGCATCACGCCAAGCAGAACTTTCCATATTCTTCCATATAGAAATATTCATATCGGAAAAAATCTTCGGAACTCTTTCAAAAAATACTTTGTGTAGACTATTATCATTTTTAGGTTTATCAATTTTATTATCTTTATATAAGTCTGTTGATGCATATGATTTACAAACTGGACAAGCTTCATCCGAAAGCAGTTTTTTTTTATAAACTAAAGAGCAACGTTTACCATCTTCATTTAAACCCTCGCATAATAAATAGGTATAATCTCTATCTTCTACAAATTGTTGCTTACTAATCCAATTAAACCTATTTTTAAATTCTAAGTATGATTTACGATGATTCCAAAGTTTCCAAGTGAGCTTTTCAACTGGTCCAAAAGTAGTAAAATTAGAACTTACATCAATAACAACACATTTTGACTTTTCATTTGCAGATCTTAATCCTCTTCCAACTGATTGTCCCCAAAAAACTTTTGATAAAGTAGGCCTAAGATGAACAATAATATTGCAATTTGGATTATCCCAGCCCTCCGATAATACTCCAACTGATATTAAACATTCCAACTCTCCTTTTTCATGTTTTTCAAGTATTTTCATTCTTTCTTTTAATGGAGTCTTTGCAGTAATTAATTCTACTTTAAGATTATAATTCATAATTTTTCTCTTGGTTTCTTCTGCAACCAGAACATCTGGACAAAACCAAGCAGAAATTGGGTTTTTTTTTATCTTTCCTTTTTGTTCCTCATATATTTTACATGCATAATCAATCATAGAAGATTTTATGATAGCATTAGATAATTGCTCAACTGGAAAATCTCCTGTTGAAATATCCATTTTTTCTAGTTCGAGATCATGTATAAAAAATGAAAAATAATCTGCTGGAACTAAGACTTTTTCTTCTATTAACTCTTCTATATCTGCGCAATCAATTATAGCATCAAAAGCGAGGCCTAACTGATCTTTTTGATCACCAGTCCTTCTCTCAGGTGATGCAGTAAGACCTAAAAGTTTAGAGGTTGCTGGTGCATTCTTATCAAATTGATCTAAAAGTTCCTTATAGGCCTGGCCGTTTGGCGATACTCTATGGGCTTCATCAATAATTAATAGATCACAATCTTTAATTGCTCGCATCAAAAAATCTCTTGATCTTAGATTTGTAGAAATTAAAACATCATAGTTATCGAAGGGTTTACCCTCTTCAGATAATCCTAATTTTTTTACTTTATGATCTGTAGATAAACCTCTTTCAAGTTGCTCTAAAAGTACCAATCTGTGACACAAAACAACTATTTTTTTTTTACTGTAAAATGAATTAATAATTTCACTTGCTAAAACCGTTTTTCCAGCCCCTGTTGGAGCCTTTAAAATAAATTTCCTGTAATTTTTTACAATATCAGGAAATTCATCAATAACTTTTTGTTGCCATTTGCGTAATTTCATAAACGCTACATTATAATATATTTTTTGTTGATTATCTATGATCATTATGTTTTTAGTATAAGAAAAATGAAAATTAATATTTTAAAATCAAAACTTCACAGAGCTACCATCACCGACGTACATTTAGATTATGAAGGTTCTTGTGCGATTGATACAAATATCCTGCAAGCATCTGGTATTAATGAATATGAAATGATACATATTTACAACTTAAACAACGGGAATAGATTTAGTACTTATGCAATAAAGGCAGAAAAAAATACTGGAGTGATTACCTTAAATGGGGCGGCAGCTTTTAAAGGAAAAAAGAATGATTTAGTAATTATTTGCGCTTACGCCCAAATCAAAGAGTCCTTAGTTTCAAAACATAAACCAAAACTTATCTATTTTAAAAAAAACTCAAATATAATTGATACTATTAAATCAAAAATACCAATCCAAAGAAAAAATAATGTTATTTCAATATAAAAGAAATGCCTAGAAGTTCGTGGATAATAATAATTTTAATTACAATACTGCTAATTAGTTCATATTGGTTTTCTAGAAATA
>PALU01000061.1 GCA_002706585.1 Rickettsiales bacterium | reverse complement strand
TTGTTTTATGCAATTTCAAAGAAAAGCAATAATATTCTTTTTTGTTCTGAGATGCCATCAATGCTGGGCATGCGTTGTGAATCATCCAAACTAAATGCGCAACGAGCCTATGATTATTTGATTTATCAAGTTCAGGATAAAGGATTTGATACGTTTATTGATGGCGTAAACCATGTTCCACCAGCTCATTGGCTTAAAATCAATTTAGGTAAACCTTTTAAGATCGTAACTGAGCGTTGGTGGAATCCAAAAATAAATCAAACTTCTACATTAAGTTTTAATGATGCTGCAAGCCATCTACGTGAACTATTTCTTGATAGTGTAAAGCTTCATCTACGAAGTGATGTGCCATTAGGTGTAGCGCTTTCTGGTGGACTAGATTCTTCTGCCATTACTTGTGCTATTCGTTATTTAGAACCAAAGATTGAACTACACACATTTAGTTATGTGGCTACTAAGTCCTCACTTTCAGAAGAATCATGGGTTGACATAGTCAACAAATACACAAATGCTATATCACATAAAATCATGGTAAATACTGGTGATCTTGAGAATGATATAAAAAGTCTTATCCAAGTGCAAGGGGAGCCATTTTGCACCACAAGTATGTATGCACAATATAGAGTATTTAAAGAGGCAAAAGATGCAGGCATAAAAGTGGTTTTAGAAGGACAGGGAGCAGATGAGTTATTAGCAGGATACCATGGATATCATGGTCAACGTATGCGAAGTCTATTTGAGCAACGAAAATTTTTGGATATGTTACGATTTGCTTACCGTTGGAAAAAATGGCCTGGACGCGAAAGACTTTCTCCTTGGAGTGCACTAGTTGGTCAATTAATCCCTGATAATTTATACAAAAGCTTACAAGCTTTTGCTGGCGTGCGCTCGTTACCCAGTTGGATGAATGAAAAATTATTGCAAGACCTTAATATTAACACTAAACCAATCAGATTAGATCGTGAAAAATCAGCTTCAGGTCGACGGGTAACTGAGGTTTTATTTCGTGCTATAAGTGAAGGTGGATTGCCATCACTTCTGCGTTATGGTGATCGTAACGCCATGAACTTTTCTATTGAAAACCGAGTGCCATTTCTTACAATACCCTTGGCAGAATTTCTTCTTAGTCTTCCTGAAAAATATTTAATCTCAGAGGATGGTCAAACAAAATATTTATTTAGAACTGCTATGCGAGGAATTGTGCCCAATGAGATAATTGATAGACGTGATAAAGTAGGGTTTGAAACACCAATGGGTGATTGGGTAGCCAATTTGGCAAGCAAAGTGGCATGGTCAGATAAATTTGGTGAAAGAGGTTATTTATGGAAGGAGAGGAAACTTAGCGCACACTTTAAATCCATCATCAATAATGGCCAAGCATTTTCACCACAGGACTGGAGATTATTGAATTTGAAACTATGGATGCAAATAAACTTAGATGACAATTCCTAATTTATCGCTAAAAGAACATTTGTCAGTCGAAAGCTTCTCTTTAAAAACTAACCCTCCAAAAAGATATAATCTATGGTTGAAGCTAGAACAGATAGCGCCCTTAGCTATTATGCTTGGTACTTTTGTGATGATTTTATATGCAATGACTCAACATTCATTAACAACATTGATAGCGTTTTATACTTTTGGCATATCCGGTTTAGCAATGGTATGGCGCTCTGGAGGGACATCGATTCGAATTTTCATCATCATTTATGGCATCTCATCAATAGTAGCTGTCATGTTATCTTTTATTCTTTCAAATGAATATGGAGTGCCATATGTTGGTGGTGGTTCAGATGAACTGCATTATGAAAGAAAGGGCATCGAGTTTGCTCAACGTTTAGGTTTGTTCGACTACGGTGCGATTCGTGGAGGGATCGTTAATAGAGATCACAACTCCGTAGGTTATGTCTATCTAGTTGGTTTGCTCGCCAAATTTAGTGCGGTATTTGGCAGCTTTCATACCATGGTACCGCGCTTGTTCAATGCAGCATGTCTAGCGCTTCTTTCAGTAGTAGTGTTCAATATGGGTCAGCGCTTGCGCTTACAAAAGCATACTGCTTTAATTGCAGCTCTATTTGTTGGTGGCCTTCCACTAATGATGTGGGTATCCGTACAAACTCTGCGTGATATTGTTCAAACACTATTACTAGTGACGTTAGTTTTTCTTTGGCTACCTGACTATAATAGTCGTTGGCGGTATTCTTTGCCTGTTTTGCTATTAATATCGAGCTTTATTATGTTGCCCATTTGGGAAATTCGGAAAGCACAAGCTTTAGTTTTTTTGGTGTTTGCAGCTTTTGCAATATTCACTAATCGACATTCATATAATCCTTTGAGGTTTTTTTTCTTATCCCTTCCAGTCGCTCTGATAAGTGTTTACATAATTTCACTGTTTTATAGCATTTTAAGTAAAGACGTTTTCTACATTCTTGATCTTCTAAAATTTTATAGTGACTATCGAAGCGGAGATTCCGTTGGAGGAGGCTTGAGCTCTATAGTTTTTGAAGCTTCCATTTTTCCTTTTGGCTGGATTTATAGGTCACTTTATGCTTTGATAAGTCCCATTCCATTGTCCTATGTTCCCGTTTATAAAGCTTGGTTGTCTATAGGTACAATCATCCATTTATTATTTTTGCCATTTTTGTGGATTGGAATTAAGAATGGAATGGGGCATCCTTCTTGGAGATTAATTGTGGTTGCTTTTTTATTATTGTTTGTGGGGATGTCCATGTTTACTTTTACAATTCGCCACATAGTTCAATATCTTCCATTTGGTGTTTTATTGACTGCTTTTGGCATCGAGAAATATCAGGGGAATTATAAATATTTATGTCTGATTATGGGTGGAATTGGTTTCACTATGATTCTCGTTTATATAATAGTAAAAATCTTTTTGGTATGACTTTCTCAAAATATAATCGAAGGAAAAAGATTAAAATTCTCCAAATATCCAAAGGCGGCTTTCCTTCTGAAATTAGGGTAGTAAAAGAAGGATTATCTTTTCAAAAAAGCGGGTATAAATCTGCTGTTCTTTGCACTCCAGAAAAAGATCAACCAGAATATGAAGTATGGGAAGGTATTGAGCTTTTTCGTCCAAAAATCCTAAAAGATCGATCTACTTTTGATAAATTGTTATCAGAAGCAGGACTTTTTAGTTTATGCTGGTATAGAGCAATCAATCAAGCAATCAAACAATATCGTCCAGATATAATCCATGTGCATGATGTTTGGTTGGGTCGAGTGATATTTTCTGTTAAAACAGAGCAAAAAGTAGTTATTGATTTACATGAAAATTGGCCTGCAGCAGTGGTAGAATACCAAAAAGGTTTTCGAGGACCTCAGTTGTGGTTTCGTTTATTGTTTCATGGAAGATCACGTATTTTTTCATACGAAAGAAACTTATTAGGAAAAAGTGATTTAATCTTGACTGTGGTCCAAGAAGCTCATGATCGTGTTCTTGCAAATCATCCACATTTAAACTCTGACAAGGTTGTAAATGTTGAAAACCTTGAAAGTAAACTCTTTATAGCTGATCCTTTTTCAGGTAAAGCTGCTTTTGGAAAAGATCACTTTTCTATTCTTTACATTGGTGGCTTTGGTCCTCATCGCGGAATTGATACCCTTATACAAGCTATGGTGCCAATCAAGGAGCAGAAACTTAATATAAAAATTCAACTAATAGGTGCTCGACCGAGTCAATATCTGAACATGCTTGAGGAGTTGATTACCGAGCTCGGTGTTAAAGAGCAAGTACAGATTACAGGTTGGGTTGATTCAAACAATGTTTTAGCAAATATCAAGAAAGCAGATGTTTGTTGTGTACCACATCATTCTAATCCTCATACTGATAATACTATTCCTCACAAGCTATTTCAGTATATGATTGCCAAACGTCCAATTCTTGTTTCATCATCCCCTCCATTGTCTCGAACTATTAAAAAAGCAAATGCAGGTATGGTATTTTCAGCTGGTGACCCTAATGATTGTGCCCAAAAAATAATAGCACTTTCGGAAGATATTAATAATCGAAATGCTTTTGCTGAAAATGGTTATCGTTATGTGATGAATGAGGGGCATAATTGGGAAGAAGAATCTGGACCTCGCTTGATTGATTCCTATGACAAGTTACTTGGTCTGAATTGAACAAGATAAATTTTGAAACGAAACCTTATACGCCTTTGAAACCTCAAGTTATAATTCCAGCTTTGCCCATCTGCAATTTAGGTGCTGTGGCTAAAATGGTCCATAAATGTGGAGGGGAAGCTTTTATTACGGATACTCCAGAAGATTTATATCGTGCTCAGCGCATTATTCTGGCAGGTGTGGGTGCATTTGATGCTGGAATGAGGACACTTGCTGAAGGCGGTTGGTTGAAACCGTTAAATGATTTAGCCAAGCAGGGTCAAGTACCCATTTATGGTATTTGCTTAGGCATGCAGCTCATGTGCCGTCGAAGTGATGAAGGTAGTTTACCTGGTCTTGGTTGGTTTAAGGCGGATGTAAAACGTATAATTCTTCCCCCTGGTTCAAGTCTCAAGGTACCGCATATGGGCTGGAATACTTTGGACATCCACAGATCCAATACATTATTTCTATCTAGATCTGATGAGCAGCGTTTTTATTTTGTACATTCATACCATGTGGTTTGTGATGACTCCAACGATGAGATAGCTTCAACAATGCATGGAGTCAATCTTACAGCAGCTATTAGTCGTGAGCGTTTATATGGTACCCAATTTCATCCTGAAAAAAGTCACCGTTTTGGCATGGCTTTGATTAAAAATTTTTTGGAAATCTAATTGTATGTTAAAGCATCGTGTAATCCCAGCACTTTTATTGCGGAATGGAGGTTTGGTCAAAACTAAAAAATTCAAGCTACCTAAATACGTAGGGGATCCTATCAATGCCATACGGATTTTTAATGAAAAAGAAGTTGATGAATTGATGGTACTTGACATTACAGCTAGTAAAGAATCTCGAGAACCAAACTATGATCTCATTGAGGAATTCGCGGGTGAGTGTTTCATGCCACTTACCTATGGAGGTGGGGTTGCAAGTGTTAAGCAGGCAGAACAAATTTTCAGCCTTGGAGTAGAAAAGATATGTTTGCAGACCGCTGCATTAGAAAATCCTTCTTTGGTGACAAAATTAGCTGAACGTTTTGGTGCACAGAGCGTGGTAGTCTCAGTGGATATTAAACGGAATTTTTTAGGTAACCCCAAAGTATATGGCTCTGCTCGAGGTCGAGCTCTGGCCGAGCCTTGGATATTAATGGTACAGAGATTAGTCAATGCCGGTGCTGGTGAAGTATTGCTCAATGCTGTAAACCGTGATGGTACTTTAAATGGGCCAGACTTTGAACTAGTACGTGAAGCTAGTTCAGCACTTTCGGTTCCTTTGATTGCTGTGGGTGGTGTTGCTAGTTTATCAGATATTAAAGCATTAGTAGATTCAGGTGCTAGTGCTGTAGCAGCGGGAGCCTTTTTCGTTTTTCATGGTCCTCATCGCGCTGTATTGATTACTTATCCGGATTATAATGAGCTTGAAACACTTTTTGCAAACGGCAAAACCTATGAATATTGTAATTAATAATTCATAAATGAATAGATATAATATGAATCAAAATTATAAAATATGTGTACGCTGTGTGATGGATACAAGTGCTTTAGATATTTCGTTTAACGATGAAGGTATTTGTCATTATTGCACAGAATTTTTAAATCGTTCAGGGCATATATTTTATGAAAATCAGGAAGATAAAAAGAAGCGTCTAAATGCATTTGTTACTAGAGTCAAAAAGCATGGCAAGAGAAAGCCTTACGACTGCATAGTTGGAATGTCGGGAGGGGTAGATAGCTCTTGGGTATTAGTAAAGACTGTTGAGCTGGGTCTTCGACCACTAGCAGTTCATATGGACAATGGGTGGAATTCAGAACTGGCGCAAAATAATATTGCTAATTTGGTTAAGGGATTAGGTATTGATTTATATACGCATGTAATTGACTGGGGTGAATACCGTGATTTGATGCAGGCTTTTTTTGATGCTGATGTAATTGATATTGAATTGCTTTATGATAATGCTATGTTGGCCGTTAATTTTCAGCAGGCTGCAAAGTTTGGAGTAAACTATATTTTATCTGGGTGCAATACCACAAGCGAAGGTATGTCTATGCCGCGATCTTGGGCTTGGCACAAATATGACAAAAGAAATATTCGAGCGATTGCAAAAAAGTTTGGTAATGTGAAATTAAATACTTTTCCTTCAGTAGGTACTTTTGATAGAATATGGTTTGAGGTATTAAGGAACTTTCAATGGATAGACTTTTTAGATTATCTAGATTATAAGAAGTTTGATGCGATGGACGAATTAACTAAACATTATAATTATAAGCCTTATCCATATAAGCATTACGAATCAATATTTACACGTTTTTATCAAGGGTTTATTTTACCTGAAAAATTTTCAGTTGATAAACGAAGATTGCATTTGAGTACGCTAATTGTTGCTGACCAGATGGACCGAGTTGAAGCTTTGAAAGATTTGGAAGGTTTGCCTTATCATGATCAACAAGCTTTAGATGATGACAAAAACTATTTTTTAAAAAAAATGAATTGGACTAAGAACCAGCTTAATGATTATCTGGAAAGGCCATTAGTGGAGCATGATCAATATGCATCAGAGCGTAATTTGTATGAAAATCTTTCTGCAATTAGAAATAAATTATTGACAAAATAAGGTCTTGAAAAAATTAAAATAAAACAAAATTATAAACAAAGTTTAATATGCTTGGAATTTTGTCAATTGACTTATTGGAAAGCCTGTATGTCTAGGGCTTCTCTACTTTTCGCCGACCGGAAAATTATAGGTTTGGGCTAAATAATTATAGAAGAAAGAGGTATAATATGGTATCATTGAACTTTGCACTTGTGGGTTGTGGTCGAATTGCAAAACGTCACTCTGAATTACTTGGTCTTGGTCAAATCTCAAATGCTCGTTTGGCAGCAGTTTGTGATGTTAATGAAGAAAGGGCATCAAATATTGGCACAAAGATGGGTGTGCCCTATTATACGGATATGCATCAAATGATGAAAGCTGAGTCAATCGATGTTGTTGTAGTTCTCACCGACAGTGGCCTTCATGCAGATCATGTGGTTGCTCTTGCTCCTTATGGGAAACACATTGTTGTCGAAAAACCAATGGCTTTGACACTTGCAGATGCGGACAGAATGATTATGGCTTGCGATCTGGCGGGAATAAAGTTTTTTGTAATCAAACAAAACCGATTCAATGTGCCGGTGGTAAAGCTTCGTGAAGCACTTGATTCCGGTCGTTTAGGTAAATTGGTGATGGGTACAGTCCGGGTACGATGGTCTCGCTCTCAAGAATACTACGATCAAGATGCATGGCGGGGAACTTGGGCCATGGATGGAGGTGTTCTGGCCAATCAAGCAAGTCACCACATTGATTTGTTGGAGTGGATGTTAGGTCAACCTTTGAGTGTATTTGCCATAGCGAAGACAGCCTTGGTGAATATTGAGGCTGAGGACACTGCTGTAGTACTGCTAAAATTCGCTAACGGTGCTTTTGGTGTAGTCGAGGCAACAACCGCTGTTCGACCCAAGGATCTGGAGGGATCGATCTCCATTCTTGGCGAAGGTGGCTCAGTCGTCATCGATGGATTTGCTGTTAATCAAATGAAAACCTGGAACTTTGTTGACAAGATCGCTGGGGATGAAGAAGTGTTAACCGAGTTCTCGGTCAATCCACCGAATGTCTATGGTTTTGGTCACCAAGCCTATTACGAGCATGTGGTCGATTGCATATTAAATAATAGGCAGCAATTGGTAGATGGACTAGAGGGTCGAAAGAGTCTTGAGCTAATTTCTGCAATTTATGAATCCGTCGAAACTGGCCGTGAGGTTTATTTAAACTTTCAGCCAAAATTTTGCCGACTTGGTCATAAAAATGTCTAAACCCTATTTTAAATCGGCCAAAATCGTTAACGTAGTGTTTGGCAAAAACATTACTATTGTTCATCCAGCTAATCTGTATGACTGTGAAATTGGTGACAACTGTTTCGTAGGACCTTTCGTTGAAGTTCAGCGTGGGGTTGTTATTGGATCGGACACCAAGATTCAATCACATTCCTTTATTTGCGAATTGGTAACAATTGGTGATAATTGTGTGGTCGCTCATGGTGTGATGTTTATTAATGACACTTTCCAAACAGGAGGACCCGCCCAAGGTAATAGAAAACTATGGAGAGACACATATATTGGAAATCGTGTTTCAATAGGTTCGAATGCAACGATTCTACCGGTAAATATCTGTAATGATGTGGTTATTGGAGCTGGTTCTGTTGTGACGCGTGATATTACAGAGCCAGGTATATATGCCGGCAATCCAGCACGTTTCATTCGTAAAGTTATCAAATCATGATCAAGTTTCTCAATCTTTATCATCAATACCTCTCAATTCAGTCCGAGATCGATCAGGCTATTCGATCTACCATAGAGCAATCTGCCTATATTGGTGGGGCTGCATTAAAGGAGTTTGAAACGGCGTTTGCTGATTATCAACAGGCAAAGCATTGCGTGGGTGTCGGCAATGGAACTGACGCATTAGAAATCGCGATCGAGGCGTTGGAACTCCCTATTGGTTCAGAAATTATTGTTCCGTCCAATTCTTTTATTTCGAGCTCTGAGGCCGTTACAAGGTGCGGGCATAAAGTTGTTTTCGCAGATATTGATCCAGATACCTACACTATTTCGCTAGAAGATACCGAAAGACTTATTGGGCCAAATACAAAGGCCATCATTGCTGTTCACCTCTATGGGCATCCTTGTGAAATGAATGGTCTTTTTACATTGGCAAATAAGCACAATTTGAGAATCATCGAAGACTGTGCGCAGGCGCATGGTGCGGAATACAAGACCAACCGTATTGGTGCGTTAGGTGATATCGGGGCCTTCAGCTTTTATCCTGGGAAGAATCTTGGTGCCTACGGTGATGCGGGTGCCATCCTCACTAATGATGACGATCTGGCAACTCGTTGCCGGATGATTGCCAACCACGGACGCATAGATAAGTACAATCATCTGATGGAAGGACGCAATAGCCGACTAGATGGTTTACAAGCTGCAATACTTGGAGTGAAACTGAAGCACCTGGATCGCTGGATTGATAGACGCAACGTTATCGCGCAGATTTATCGGACAGGATTAAGAGGTGTAGAGAATATTTCTTTACCGTCAATTTCTTCTGATGTAAGGCATGCGTTTCATCTTTTTGTCATCAAAACCCCGCGTCGTAATGAACTACAGCGATATTTAACTAAGCTCGATATTGAAACGGGAATTCATTATCCAATCGCATTACCGAAACTTAAGGCCTACGATAATCTACATCAATCTAAAGAGCCTGTGCTTGCTATCACCATGAGCAGTCAGTTATTGAGCCTTCCAATGGGAGAGCATTTGACCGATACCGAGGTAAATAAAGTAGTCAGCGCTGTCCGTTCATTTTTTGGACTGACTTAAAAGCTATGCGTTTTTTCTTTTTCACAAAGACAGATTGGACTGAACCGCCAAGGTTAAGACATCAAATGGCCCGTTTATTAGCGAATGCTGGGCATGAGGTTATTTTCTTTCAACGTCCTTACTACCTTTGGCAGCGTCTTGGGAAAGATTTCTCTGGCGAACAACACATAAAACTTTTCCGCTACCGCCAATTATTACACCACAAGCTACGAATTAATACTGTATTGCACAGATTCAATGCACTTTTTGAAAAAAATCAGATACTTAGTCTAATGCTTGAGCATTGTATTGATAGAAACGATGTTATAGTTAACTTTAATTATGACTACTTTTATTTAAAAGATATTTTCAGAAATAATCGATTGATTACAATTATAAATGATGATTTTTGGAGTAATGCTTTGGGAGGGTATAAAAGACCTCTTAAATGGGCACTGATAAAAACTTTGCAATCCAGCGACGTAGTGCTGACGGTTTCATTGACTCTGAAAAATGAACTGAGCCAATTCTGTTCTGTTGAGCTCTTTTATCCATGGAGCAATATTCGTTATAAATCACCAGATTTAGTATCAACCAAAAGCACCATTTTATTTTGGGGTTACATAAATTACAGAATTAATATCAATTTCATTTCTAATCTCGCTAAATGTTTAGTTGACTTTAGTAGCAATTTCAAGATTTTGTTTGTTGGACCAAATCAAGACCGATCGTTGATTAGCAAAATCACTTGTCATGAAAATGTTCGAGTATACCCTTCGGAAGACTTAGAAAATATTGATTTATCTGATGTGTTTTTAGGTCTTATTCCTTATCGATCTGGAGTCAGAGACGTAGATGTTATCACTTTCCCTAATAAGGTATTGCCACTACTATCAAGAGGTCTCCCTATAGCGATTACTGGAATGCCTAATTTCCTCTCCGCGCCTTTTGTCTTCAGGCTTGACCAAGGTCGAGACTCCGACATTGCAACCTTGCAGTTTATAAATAAGAATTTTGCTCAACTTCAGACTAGTATTCGGGCATTCGTAGATGCTAACGATTCGGATATGCGGCTAAAGCAGTTTTTCTCTTATCTGTAATCATGTGTTGCGTTGTTGGATATCCTTTATCCCTTAAAGACTCTTTTGACTACTTGCCTCCGTTATCTTCTTCTGGGATAGTTATTAAGACTTATAATTTATTCAATACCATAGATAATATATGTGTGGCATAGTAGGTAGTATAAATATAAAATGGTCTGAAGACCCTTTATTGAGTATCATTAACAGGGGTCCGGATTATCAAGACTTTATTAATATTAAAAATGTTTTTTTAGGTCATACACGTTTAAGTATCCAAGACTTATCATCGCTTGGGAATCAACCCATGCAAAGTTCAGATGGCAGGTTTACATTAGTGTATAATGGTGAAATTTATAATCATTGGCAAATAAGAGAAAACCTTATTAAGAAAGGGTATACTTTTAACTCGACATCAGATACAGAAACTTTGATGTATAGCTGGGTTGAATGGGGGCAAGATGCTATTAATTATTTCAATGGTATTTTTGCATTTGCAATACATGATATGAAGGAAAATAAGTTATTTATAGTTCGTGATCACTTTGGTGTTAAACCTTTATACATTTATAGTAAAGGTGGGGAAATAGCTTTCTCTTCTGAAATAAAGGCATTCATTAATATTAAAGATTTTGATGCAACTCTTAATTTTGAATCCATCGTGAATTATTTAACATTTTTATGGTCACCAGGGCCTAGAACGATGTATAAATACGTTAATAAATTGATTCCAGGCCAGATAATAGAAATTGATACAAAGACATTAGCGACCAAGCAAAATAGAGTACCTCCCTCCAAATTATTTAATGGAGAATATTGGGATCTGTCTGAATCTGAATGGATCAAAAAAATTGATGATAAATTAAATGTTGCAGTTGAAAAGCAATTGCTTTCTGATGCACCATTAGGTTATTTTTTATCTGGAGGTTTAGATTCAAGTTTGTTAGTCGCTATAGCTAAAACTCAAAGACCAAATAATAAGTTAGAATGTTTTACAATAGATCAATTTAAAGATAGTAGTGGGGATGGTTTCATAGATGATCTTCCATATGCAAAAAAAGTTGCAAAATATTTAGATGTTTCTTTAAATATTATTGATGGCAGAGATGACTGGGTTAATTTATTTGATAAGATGATTTGGCAATTAGATGAACCCCAAGCTGATCTTGCGCCAATTAATGTGTCAATAATTTCAAGTTTTGCAAAAAACATGGGCATTAAAGTTTTAATTGGTGGAGCTGGTGGTGATGATGTTTTCTCGGGCTACCGTAGACATCAGGCTTTATTATTAAATAGTAAGCTAGACTATTTTCCGAGCTATTTATTTAAAATGCTGTCCAGTCTTATACAGGATATTCCATTTTCGAATACAAAAATTCGTCGTTTAAAGAAATTTAGTAGAGATTGGGGTGCGGATGATTTTGATCAATTATTAGGCTATTTTAATTGGTTACCGTCAAATCATTTTGTATTTGAAATGTTTTCTAATAAATCATTATCAAAGATTTTAGATTATAACCCATATAGTTACGGTAAAAAAATATTATCAGAATGTTCCGTCATGTCAAAGCTTGATCAATTGTTAGTTTTAGAGCAGAAGACTTTTTTAATTGATCATAATTTAAATTATACGGATAAACTATCCATGGTGGAGGGTGTTGAAGCAAGGGTGCCTTATCTAGATTTTGATCTAGTAAAACTTGCAGGACATATACCGCAAAGTATGAAAATGAAAAATAACATACCAAAATATATATTAAAGAAAGTTGCTGAAAAATATCTCCCAAAGGATGTTATAAATCGTTCAAAAACAGGTTTTGGCGCACCTGTTAAGGAGCTAATGAAAAATGAGTTTACAAATCTTATTTCAAAAGATTTGAGTAAAGAAAATATAGAAAAGGATGGTATTTATAATTACCCAGTAATTGAAAAAATGATTACGGATAATGATAGAGGCAAAGCAGATTATAGCTACAATATATTGAGTTTATTATCAATTCAAAGCTGGCTTAAACAATTTCCTTGGACAATATGAAGAAGAAACTAGCTGTATATGATTTCTGGAATCGATTTCCCTGTGGTGAAGAACTTCTTTTAAGGAGTACTGACCAGAAAGGTTATGATAACCAGGCAAGATCCCGTTATGAATTAGAGGGTGATATGATTTTTCCACTAGCTTACTTACATTGGTTAAAAAACTTTGGCCAAGATGGTTTATTCGTCTCTTCATGCCAAATTCGGGGCTTACTAAATTAATTGAAGGAAGGAAGTGAAATTTGAAACAAATCCTACAATCATTTAAAACCGGAGAAACTAATCTTGAAGACTTACCTGTCCCAAATATTAGGTATGGCTCTGTGTTAATTCAAACAAGCCACTCATTGGTTTCCCTTGGTACAGAACGAATGTTGGTAGAATTTGGTAAAGCTAGTTTAATTGAAAAAGCGCGTCAACAACCGGAGAAAGTAATCCAAGTTTTAGATAAAATAAAAACAGATGGTTTACTACCTACCATGGAAGCCGTTTTTAATAAATTGGGGCAACCTATTCCGTTAGGTTATTGTAATGTGGGTAAAGTAATTGCAGTAGGGGAAGGTGTTTTAGAATTTGCAATCGGTGATCGAGTGGCCTCTAACGGTCTGCATGCAGAAGTTGTCTCTGTTCCCGAAAATCTTGTAGTAAAAATTCCAGAGTCTGTTTCAAACGAAAATGCTACATTTACAATAATCGGTTCCATTGGTTTGCAAGGAGTCCGATTATTAAAACCATCATTGGGTGAAACAATCGTAGTTATTGGTTTGGGGCTTATTGGTTTAATTACTTGCCAATTATTGAAAGCAAATGGATGTAATGTTGTTGGGATTGATGTAGATCAAACTAAATGTGATTTAGCAAAAAAATGGGGAATAAAAACTTTAAATCCAGTTACAACTAACCTAGTTAAATCAGTCATGGATTTAACCCATAATTATGGTGCGGATGGTGTTCTAGTTACTGCTTCTACAGAATCTAATGATTTAATTTCTCAAGCAGCACAAATGAGCCGAAAACGGGGTAGAATTATTTTAGTTGGTGTTGTGGGTTTAGACATAAATCGGGCAGACTTTTACGAAAAAGAATTATCTTTCCAAGTATCCTGTTCTTATGGACCTGGTAGATACGATGACTCTTACGAACAAAAAGGAATAGATTATCCATTACCCTATGTACGCTGGACAGAAAAACGAAATTTTGAAGCCATTCTTGAAGCTATTAAAAATGGTAGCTTAAATGTAAAAGAATTAATTACAGAGAAAGTCCCCTTAGAAGATTATAATCAGATTTATGATAATATGGATTCAAGCCATTCCATTGCATCCATTCTAGAATATCCAGGTTTAGTGATAGAAGACTTGAAATCAAGCACTATTACAATAAAGGATTCATCCTTTATGGGTCAAAAAGGTGTTTTAGGTATTATTGGCGCAGGAAACTTTACCAATATGACAGTTCTGCCATCCTTAAAAGGAAGTGGTGCTCATATCAAAACCATTGCCAGCTCGGGAGGCTTAAGTGGTACCCAGTTAGCCAAAAAACATGGTATTAGTAAAAGCACAACAGATTATAAAACAATCTTAAAAGATAAAGATATAGATACGATAATTATCACCACCCGTCATGATTCTCATGCAAAAATGGTTATCGAATCTCTTAACGCTGGTAAAAATACATTTGTAGAAAAACCATTAGCTTTAAACCAAAATGAATTAGACCAAATTATTCAAGCATTTAATAGCAAACAGCCACTCGTTAAAATCCAAGAGCAAACAGCCAATCGCCCAACGCTAACAGTCGGTTTCAATCGTCGTTTTTCTCCTCATTTAATTAAAGTAAAACAGTCAATGGGTGATAGTTCAGGCGCAGTTAATATCATAGCAAATATGAATGCAGGATTTATTCCGAAGAAGCATTGGGTTCATGATTTAGAATCAGGTGGTGGTAGAATAATAGGAGAAGCTTGTCATTTAATGGATATATGTGTTTTCTTAGCTGGATCTCTCATTGATTCTGTTTGTATGAATTCTTTAGGAAAAGAAACAGATTTAGCAACCGATAATGCCAGCATCATGTTGAAATTTAAAAATGGGTCAGCTGCTGTTATTAATTATTTTGCTAATGGATCAAAAAAATATAGTAAAGAAAGAGTTGAAGTCTATTGCCAAGAAAAAACGTGGGTTGTAGATAATTACAGAAAGACGGAAGCATTTGGAGTGAAGGAGTTCAAAACAATAAAAACAAAAATAGATAAGGGGCATAAGAAACAATTCCATGAATTAATTCGAAGAACTCAAAATGGAGGCAAACCATTAATCCCTATCGATGAAATTATCAACGTAACAAAAGCCTCCTTTGGAGCCATAGAGTCTCTTAAAACAAAAAAATGGATAGAGATAAAATAGCATTTGGTATTTGGACATTCATTTAATAGCCCAAAACTATCCCTTATGCGTATTTTTGAAAAATTGGATATTCAGAAAAAGATAATTGAATTAATAAATTTATTGTGGATTTCTCAACTACTTACAAATATGGACATAAATTCCAAACTCAAAGGGTTTTTGTTTCAGGTATATCAAATCTCGCTAAGACAGATTAATGCTTTTATCACAAAAATTTGATCAGGCTTACAACCATAATCCAATAGCTAAAGGCTAATAAGAATGAAAATTGATTTAATAGCTGGTGCACGCCCAAACTTTATGAAGGTTTCACCTATTATTTATGCAATTAAAGTTGCACAATCCAAAGGGGAAAGTATACAATACCGCCTTGTCCATACCGGGCAACATTATGATAAAAATATGAGTGATAACTTTTTTAAAGAATTAGGTATCCCCCTTCCAGATATAAACCTAGAGGCAGGTGGTGGCACACAAGCGGAACAAACGGCAAAAATAATGGTAGGGTATGAATCATTATTGCAAAAAGAATCGACAAATTACTGTTTAGTTGTTGGTGATGTCACATCTACTATGGCTTGTTCAATTGTAGCAAAAAAAATGGATATTAAAGTGATTCACGTAGAAGGGGGTATCCGTTCTTTGGACTTAAGCATGCCGGAAGAAATTAATCGGATGGTGACCGATAGCATAACAGATTATTTTTTCACAACATCAGAAACTGCGAATAACAATTTATTAAAAAATGGTATTTCTGAAGATAACATTTTCTATGTTGGAAACACTATGATTGATACATTGTTAAAACATCGTCCGAATTTTAGGAAACCGCCTATTTGGATAGAAGCAGAGTTACAGGAAAGAGAATATATTGTTATGACACTTCATCGACCTGCAAATGTAGATGAAGAAAATATTTTAAAAGAGCTCATAGATGAAATAATAGAAAATTCAAATAACATTCCTATCATTTTTCCTGTACACCCAAGAACTGCTAAACAATTAAAATCTTTAGGGATTTCTTACCCAAATCTTTATACCATTGGGCCTTTAGGATATCTGGAATTCAATTATTTGGTTGAAAGGGCGAAAGCTGTTATTACAGATTCTGGTGGCATAACAGAAGAAACGACTGTTATGAATATCCCATGTATGACGCTTCGTGAGAATACAGAACGCCCAGAAACCATTGAGTTTGGTACGAATGAATTATTGGGTGTGGATCCTAAAGCAATTGCACCTGCCATGTCTAAACTTTTTTTAGGTGAATGGAAAACAGGATCAATTCCACATCTTTGGGACGGTAATACATCTGAAAGAATAGTTCAGCATTTACTCAACCTTGAGACTAATTGAAAAAATTACTCATATATTTTAGAACGGTTTATAAACTTGGTTTTTCAAATGTTCTTCTAGTTCTGTATTACCGAATTTTTACTAAGTCGTTATTAACAAAATTATATTTTCCTCAAAAAAAATTTAAAGAATTAAGCTCAGTATTTTTACCATCTACTAAGAAAAAAACCGTTTTAGAGAGCCAAAGAATTAGAATAATTAAATGTGCAGATTCTATTTTAGACGGAAATATTTATTATTATTCTTATCATAAGCAAAATGTAGGAGAAAATCCAGATTGGTTTTTAAATCCTTTTAATATGAAAACATTTAAAGGCTTTCAAAAGCATTGGAGTAAACTAAATGATTTCAATTCAGAGATTGGTGACATTAAAAATTTTTGGGAAATTTCACGGTTTAATTGGATAGGTACATTGATTCAAGCGTATGTAACTACGCTTGATGAAAAATATTTAGAAAGGATAAACTTATGGATTTCTGATTGGTTGAAAGAGAATCCACCAAACACGGGCCCAAATTGGAAGTGTGGTCAAGAAGCTTCCATTAGGATTTTGAATTTAATTTTAGCACAAGAAATATTAAATCCAGATATAGTTACAAATGATTTAAAAGATTATTTAGAAATTCATATTGATAGAATAAATCCAACTACATTTTATGCAACGGTTCAAAAAAATAACCATGGACTAAGTGAGGGGTGCGCACTTTTTTTAGCTGGATATTTTTTATGGAAAAATAATAAGAAAAAAAAATATTATTCTGTTTACCAAAAAGGATTAAAGTTAGTTGAAGATCAGGTTCGAAAATTGATTTTGGATGATGGGACTTTCTCTCAGTATTCAATTGTATATCATAGAATGATTCTTGACCTACTTTCTATAGTAGAACTGTTAAGAAAGGAGTGGAATATTGACTCTTTTTCTGAAACGTTTTATAAAAAAGTTAATTTGGCTATAGAATGGTATTCATCTATGATAGACCCTATATCTGGGAATGCACCCAATATGGGAGCCAATGATGGAACCTATTTATTTAATTATGACCATAAAAAATATAGGGATTTCCGTCCAACATTTTTATTGGCATCAGCTCTTTTTAATAAGCCTATACCAGAAAATTTTGTTACAAGTCATAACCTAATTGAAATGTTTAAAATCCCAAAAATTCACATAGAAAAGAAAAATCCTAATTCGAAAATATTTTCTCAAGGTGGTTATTTAAAATTAGTTCGAAAAGATGGGATGGCAATACTTCGTGCACCTAAATACCTTTTTCGCCCATCCCATTCTGATGCATTACATATAGATATTTGGCAGGATGGTCTAAATTGTATTCGTGATGCAGGTTCATTTTCTTATGCATTAGATAGTCATGAGCTCGATGTATTTTCTGGGACAAAAGGGCATAGTACAATTCAATTCGATAATAGAAATCAAATGCCAAGATTATCACGCTTTCTTTTTGGTGGCTGGCTTGAGCCATCTCATATAGAATTCAGTAAATCTGATAATAGGATGAGTGTCGCATATACTTCTGCAGATAATAATTATCACTTTCGTTGTGTAAATAAAATTGAAAAAGGCTGGAAAATTCAAGATAAAATAAGTGGTCAATTTAAAATAGCCGTATTAAGATGGATATTGAATCGTAGTGACTGGATAATAAAGGGCAATGTTATTTCTAACGGTAAAATAAGTTTAAATATTATTTCAAATCATAATGTGAATCTAAAACTTAAGAACGGCGAAGAGTCTCTTTATTATATGTCTAAAGTACCAGTACCAATACTCGAAATTGAGTTTTCAGCGGAATGCTCTATTAATACAAATGTATTATTTACAGCATGAAAATATTATACTACCATCAACATTTTTCTACACCAAAAGGCGCAACAGGAACCCGATCTTATGAATTTGCACAAAAACTAATTAAGCGAGGACATGTAGTTACAATCGTATGTGGTAGCTATTGGATAGCTGAAACAGGTTTAGCAGGTGCATTTGTAGGTGGTCAACGTACGGGAACTGTCGATGGAATAAGGGTTATTGAACTCGAACTAGAATATTCAAATTCAGATAATTTTTTATGGCGTACATTTGTTTTTTTTCGATATTCTGTGCAAGGTGTAAGAATAGCCTTAAAAGAAAATTATGATATTCTTTTTGCAACATCCACCCCTTTAATGGCCGGGATACCGGGTGTTTTTGCGAAAATATTTAGATGTAAACCATTCATTTTTGAAGTTCGTGATTTATGGCCTGAGCTTCCAAAAGCAATGAAAGTCATTACAAATCCTATTATATTAAAGTTAATGGATTGGTTAGAAACTATTTTATATAAAACTGCTACAGCCTGCATAGGACTTTCTCCAGGGATAGTAGACGGGATTAAGAAGAAAACGCCATATAAAAAGCTTGCAATGGTTCCAAACGGGTGTGATTTGAATTTAGTATACAATGTAACAAAAAATACAAAAGATAAAAAGTTTATAGCTGTTTTTACAGGTGCTCATGGATTTGCGAATGGATTAGATGCCGTCTTAGATGCTGCAAAAATTTTAATTCAAAATGATGAAGAGGATATTGAAATCCAATTTATTGGTGATGGTGCATTAAAACCAAAACTAATAAAAAGAGCAGAAGTTGAAAACATAAAAAATTGCAAAACTTAGTTCGGGAATAAACAGTTCGGCTTATTTTGTGCATAGATGTGCATAGATTCGCGGCGCGGACATTTCTAGTCCAATAAAATCTATTTTTTTGTAATTTC
>PALU01000060.1 GCA_002706585.1 Rickettsiales bacterium | reverse complement strand
TTGGTGGCTGCCATTAGTTTGTTTGGCAGTTGGATATTGGATCATAGCCCCAATATCGGTAAAAGCTAATAGCTGGGCCTTATGCCTCGATGACAGAAATGACAAAGTCCCCTTTATCAGGCGTAGGGGGAGGGGCCGCATTTATCGATAGGACATCGTTCAGCTCAAAAACACTCTCCCCTTCTGCCCTCAATTCCCGAGAACAAGGATTTACTTTTTTACCCAAATACCAGCCGAAACCCGGTATGCGAAGTGGTACTGTTTGGTGTATTCGAAGACCGCGCGGCGATCCGATATCGGTAGCAGTAAGAGACATGGCATAGAAATGACCCGCCTTTGAGCAACCGGCGATTTTCACCTTCCAGAGCCTTGGCATAAGCCGTTGCGTCTTTCCGCAGTGACCTGATGCGAAATAGCTCCGCGTTCCATTCCCAAACATTGCCGACAGTGTTGTACAGGCCGAAGCCGTTGGGCTCAAAACTCTTCACGGCGGCCGTACCAAGATAACCATCCGCCACAGTGTTCTCGTTCGGAAACCAACCTTGCCAAATGTTACACGGCATGAGATCTTCGTCGTTGGGTTCTTCATCGCCCCATGGATAGCGCTTTTCATCCAACCCGCCTCTGGCTGCATATTCCCATTCTGCCTCGGTTGGCAAGCGGCCTCCGGCCCATGTTGCAAAGGCCACAGCGTCATTCCACGAGACGTGGGTCACAGGGTGGTTCAAACTGTCTGATATATCAGAGCCTGGCCCTTCTGGTTTGTCCCACGTGGCTAAAGGGACCGCGCACCACCATTCCGCACCGGGCAAGCGTTCGTATTGGTCAGGGTTTTCAAGCAATAACTGAAAGACGTAGGACCACCCAAAGCGCTCTGCATCGGTCTGGTACCCAGTGGCTTGGACAAATGCTTTGAACTGCGAATTCGTAACCGTGGTTGTCATAACCTCGAACCCTGCGACACGCACCCGCCGCGCAGGCTTCTCGCCATCTTGCGGCAAAAGAGTATCCGATGTTCCCATCTTGAACCGTGCGGGAGGCAGGTTAACGGTTTCAAAAAAATCGCGACTAGGTGCAGCAGATGTCAGCTTAGCCGATTTTGTTAACTCTTCATCAGTTTCAGGTCTTTTGGGACAACAGCTCATGAATTTTACCTTTGATTTCGGGTAACACTTAGTTTAAATGAAGAATTTTTGCAAAGGTATGACCAAAGTGACATAGACTTATGACCGATGCATCATTGGTTTGCGATCCGCTCTCACGTCATTATGTCTCTACTCGGAACTGCGACTTGATTTGGACGGAATACAGTTCAAGAGGAGGAAAAATGTCAAGAGGAGGAAAAATGACCACCAAACGGACGCTGACTGGTATATCTGGCGTACACATCGCGCCATGGACTACAGACAATACCCTAAACGAAGAGTCGCTTAGGGCCAATGTGGGCGAGATCGCCGCAGCGGGCATCCACACGATCGTCTCTGCCGGTAATACGGCCGAATACTTTTCCATGACTATGGAAGAGGTGGATCATGTCCACGCTATTGCCGCCGAGGCAAACGATGGTCGGGCGGCAATGATGATGGCTGTCGGGCGATCTCTTAGTGATGCCGTGGAAACTGGAAAACGGGCGACTGGCTACGGGGCTGACTTCCTTATGGCACATATGCCGATGGATCCATTTGCCGCACCGCATGGTCAAATTGCCTATTTTCTGGAGATTGCAGAAAAGTCCAAAACACCTTTGGTTGCTTACTTACGTGACACCACAATGGGTCTGGACGAGATTCTAAAGCTTTCGGCGCATCCAAACGTGGTCGGCGTCAAATACGCAACTATTGATCTTCTGCTGCTGCGCGATTGTATCGAGGGCAGCGCCGGAACGGACACCGCATGGATTTGCGGTTTGGCCGAAGGCTGGGCAGTACCGTTTTATGCAGTCGGTGCGCGCGGTTTCACATCCGGCCTAGTGAATGTACACCCACAGCTGTCGCTCGATACTCATGCCGCGTTGGAAAGCGGTGACTTTGAGGCCGCACGGGGCTTAGTTAGCCAGATCGCCGGTTTTGAAACAATGCGCACCAAATTTAGAAACGGTGCAAATGTCACGGTCGTGAAAGAAGCCATGCGCGCTTTAGGCAAAGATGTTGGTCCGGTTCGTATGCCAGGACAGGCAAAACTCTCGCAAGAGGATCGGGCAGAGCTTGAGGAAATACTGACGAGCTGGGGGCTCAAATGATGGCGCTGTCGCGTACAGTTGCTGGAATTGAAGGCACAGAGACGGTAGCCTTCATCAAAGCGGTCGATTTTTTTACCCAACGGATATCCAAGAAAACCCAATTCTTATTTGTCCGAGTAAGCATGTCCAATGGCGCACAGGGTTGGGGAGAAGCCACATTTAACAGCCTCAACGAGCAAGTCTTGGTGGCGCTTCGACAGCTAAGTAGTATTATAGCAGACCAGTCAATTGCGACTGGCCTTTCCATTCTGGGTTTGCTTCCAACCTGGAAAAGCGGTCGCGCCTCGTTAATTGGCGTTAATGCTTTGCAATGCGCATTACTGGATGTTCTGGCTCAGATGCGGGACCTTCCCCTGTACGCGGTTTTAGGGGAAAAACTACACGATCATGTGCCTTGTTATGCGAACATTAATCGAGGTACAAAGACCCGTGAGCCTCATGGTTGGGCTGATCGCGCCCAAGCAGCTGTAAATGCAGGATTTCCAGCAGTCAAACTGGCACCTTTTGACAAGATTTCTCTTGGCTTGGATGGAAAATCCGTGGGTGATGCAACCATGGGACTGGAATGTGCACATGCGGTCAAAGATACAATCGGCGTTGACGCAGAACTCATGCTGGATTGCCACTGGCGCTTTGACGAACAACGCGCACAGGATCTATTGCACGCCTGCGCCGATCTTGATCTGAAGTGGGTAGAAGCGCCGATTCTAGAAGACGCACTTTCAATACCTAGCTTGAATGCCTTGAAAAAAATCGCAGAAGAAAACGGGACAAAATTAGCAGGCGGAGAGATTCTTTCTGGGGTGCGTGCCTTCGCGCCATTTCTGCACACTAAGGCATTTCACGTGATGAATCCTGACCCGCGATTTTGTGGGGTCATGGATATGTCCGACATTGCCATGACAGCGGCAAAGTTCGGAGTGCAAATTGCACCCCACAACCATCTTGGTCCAATCATGACCGCTGCAAGCTTGCATATCGCGGCGATTGCACCTTCTGCCTTGACGATAGAACTGCAATTCGCCGAGGGCGATGAACCGCCATGCGTAGAGAAGCCTGATCTGCTTAAACCGCAAAATGGTCGTATTCAGGTTCCAACCGACGCAGGCTTGGGCATCGCAATTCAGACGCCGATGCTTTGCCATGTCCAATAACCAATAGAGAAAGCTATGCAAAACAAACCAAATATGCTTGTTATTGTTTCCGATCAGCAGCGCTGGGACTCCTTGGGGTGCAACGGGAACAGCTTTGTTCGAACACCTAACCTAGATGCTATGGCTGCGCGCGGTACGAACTTCACTCAGCCATTCACACCGTTTCCCGTTTGCACACCTGCGCGTGCCAGCATGTGGACAGGCGTACACCCAAACAATCACGGCGTGATCTATAACCGATACGGCATCGATGATGTTATTTCCTACGAAAGCAAGGTCCCGACCACGATGTTTGAGCTGATGCAAGATGCGGGCTACACCACTGCTTATTTTGGGAAGTGGCACCTGGGCGAGAAAAATTCAGGCCGGTTTGACATTTGGAACGGATTTAACTCTCATGGTGGTCACTGGGAAGATGGCAAACAATCTTTCCAGGGTGGCAAATTCAAGCCAGAGACGCAGACCGAAATCATGATTGAGTTCCTGGAAAGTGATCAGGCGAAGAATAAACCTTTCATCGCGGTTCAAAGCTACTATCCACCCCATAATCCTTTTACAGCACCAACCGAAAGCTATGCCCCGTATCGTGGAAAGGGTGTCCCATTCGCTGGGTATTACGCTGCCGTAACAGCGCTTGACGAACTGGTAGGTCGAATTCGTACGACGCTTGAAACAACAGGTCAGGCCGAAAACACATTGGTCTTTTATGTGTCCGATCATGGTGAAACGTTCAATTTTGACGAAAGCGCCCCACACAAATGGGTTTGCCAAGATGCCTCAATCCGTGTGCCCTTCCTGATGGAGGGGCCAGGTGTGCCTGTAGGTGAAACAATGGATGCGCTTGTGGGGCTGGAAGATCTGATGCCAACGATTTTCCATGCGGCAGGCATTGCCGAGCCTGATTACCTCGATGGTTCCAACATCTATGACCTATTTGAAGGGAAAGACTGGCGGCAGGCGTATTATGTCCAGACTGAAAAGCGCAAAATTCGCACGCTTCAACGCTGCGTTCGCACCACAGACTGGAAACTTATTTTAAGTTGGGATGAAGTTCATGAACTATACGATCTGACCGTCGATCCTGAAGAAGAGCTAAACATCTTTGATGTGCCCCGTTGGGACAAGCAAACACAATATCAGCACTTTCAGGATCAATCTGCGCGCATAGCAGAGCTGGCGGAGATCATGCTCAAACGCGCTAGCGAACTTGGAGACTTTGCTGGCGTTGAAATGGCGAGCCGCGTTCTACGACAGGCTGCATAACCAAAATACAATTAGCCTTCCTGGTTCGACTACATGTTCCGGGCAGGAAAGGGAGGAACAAATGCTAGAAATTTTCTTTCAAGGCCTCTTCATGGTTTTTGAACCTGATGCATTCATTGCGCTTTTGATCGGTATTTTGTGCGGCATCACAATTGGCATTATCCCCGGGCTCGGTGGTGGCATTGGTATTGTTCTGCTCTTGCCGTTTACTTTCGGCATGGATAGTACCGCCGCATTTGCACTGCTGTTGGGCATGTACGCTGTTACAATGACTGGTGACACTGTCACATCCGTGATGCTAGGAATTCCAGGAACAGCAGCTAGCCAGGCGACTATACTAGACGGATATCCCCTCGCAAAAAAAGGTGAGGCGCAAAGGGCGCTTGGCGCAGCCTTCGCTTGTTCGGCTTTTGGCGGGCTTTTTGGTGCACTTATCCTCGCTGCTTCGCTTCCATTGCTGAAGCCTCTGCTCCGTTCGTTCACAAACGCCGAGCTTTTCATGCTTGGTCTACTTGGGATCAGCATGGTAGGGGCTTTAAGTGGGAGATCCGTCTTCAAGGGGCTCTCAACTGGGGCGCTTGGTGTCCTGATTGCAACAATAGGATATTCTCAAAACGAAGCAGTGCCTCGGTACTTTTTTGGCAGCGACTACCTGTTGGATGGCGCGCCACTCTTACCGATAGTATTAGGGCTGTTTGCTTTACCTGAAATGGTTGATTTGGCTGTCCGAAACATCTCGATCGCCCGCGACGGCATGATAAAAGATACCGGTGGACGAGCACTGATGTGGCAGGGTGTACGGGATGCAATCAAGAACTGGTGGCTCGTTATCCGCAGTGCCGTAATTGGTACTTATGTTGGGATTGTTCCAGGGCTCGGCGGCTCCGTCACAGATTGGATTGCCTATGGTCACGCTGTCCAGTCCACCAAGAAAGACCCCAAGTTCGGAGAGGGTGATATCCGTGGAGTCATTGCGCCCGAAACTGCTAACAACGCGATGAGAGGTGGTGGATTGATTCCCACGATTGTTTTCGGAATACCCGGTACCACTGGATATGCAATCCTCCTTGGCGGAATGCTCATCCACGGGTTACGGCCGGGGCCCTCAATGCTGACGACTGAGTTAGCTTTGTCATTTAGCATGGTTTGGATGATAATTATTGCGAACCTGATTGGCGCTGCGGCAATGATGATAGTCTCCAACCGCGTGGCTTATCTAGCGTTTGTGCCCGGGCATTTTATTGTGCCGGGTGTAATCCTTTTCGTTTTGATGGGCGCCTGGATGGACACTTCTACATATGGCGACTGGGTAACGCTAATCATTGCCGGAATAATTGGGTATTTAATGAAACGCGGAGGATGGCCTCGGCCACCAATTATTCTTGCGTTCATCTTGGGCGCTATCATGGAAAATTCGTTTCTGATCACTATGAATATCCACTTGGGTTTTGGCTGGCTTACTCGTCCAATTGTTCTGGTAATCCTCGCAATCATTGCGGTGACAATCGTGGCTTCCATGAGAAAAAACCGATCCACTGTGGCAGGTCTAAAGCCCGATGAAGTTCAAAGTTCGTTGGATGAGATCCCGATTGTTTCAAGTGGGATTGGGATTTTTCTACTGGTAGTCTTTGTCGTTTGCGCGTTTCTGGCACTCGACTGGAGTTACAGCGTTCGGTTATTTCCACTTTCAGCTTGTATTTTGGGCGCAGTGCTTGTTATTTGCGCCCTAGTCCAAGGATTGGTGCGAATGCGCGTGATTGGAGTCACCCACAGGCTCATGGGTGCCCAGCGCGAAGTGTTGGTTGGGATGATATTCTTTCTTTTGGCCGTTAGCGCGGTAGTCGCTGGTGCGTTGGTAATTGGCCAAAAGCTTGCGATTCCGATTTTCATTCTGTTGTTTTGCAGGTTCTGGGCAAAATTTTCATGGACATTTTCTTTTGCCTATGCTGCTGCAGGCTGGATTGTTCTTGTTGGCTTCTACGAAAGAGTCCTTACGATTTTTTGGCAGCCATCACTTCTTGGTGGATTGGCCAAAGATGTATTTGGGGTGAATGCGCCGCTGTGGCTATTCTTCTGATTATCCGAATGCTTGCCTTAGGTGTGTTCTAAATAATCGCGCGCCTAAGGAAAGAGAGCCCTGACGGGGTGTCAGGATTCCTTTTGAAAGTGTGATGTGAAGACCATCTGTCAAAATTTCAAATCCCTCTTTTCCATTCGCTTTGGCCATGAATTCCGGCGCCAATGTCACAAAGTCTGTGTTTCGCACAATCTCTAGAACACTTGATATAGAATGGCATTTGATGTGAATGTTAGGATTATCAAAACCAAAGCGTTTGCACAGTCCTCGAAGCCTTTCTTCACTGGTTGCACTCGGTGTCGTTGCCCAAATCAGTTTGCTGATTGCTTCGGCAGATTCTAACTTGCCACACAGAGGGTGTCCCTTGCGGCCGATAATAACTAGTCGGTCAGTAAAGAGTTCTTCGTATTCGATGTCATCGGAAGGAAGTTTCTCCACTCTGAACTGGGCGAGCCCGATGTCGATGTGCCCCATAAGCAGAGCTTCGATGATTTCAAATCGGGGAATAAACGAAGCATCTATGCGCACTCCGGGTTTTTTGATGATGAAACTGGAAAGGACTTCTGGCAAACGTTCTTCGAACCAGGTCGCACCTGCTCCAATTCGTACATAGGTGCGTCCGACACCCCGCAATGTTTCGAACGTTTCAACGGTACGCCTTTGCGACGCTAAAATATTCTGTGCTTCGCTGTAAAGTGCTTTTCCAAACACTGTGAGTGCAACGCCGCGCGGCAGTCTATCAAACAAAGTTGCGTGCAATTCAGTCTCGAGCCTTTTTATGGACCGGCTTATAACAGGCTGTGTAGTACCCAAACGATCTGCCGCTCCGCTGATCGACATCTCGTCGGCGACTGAAAGGAATGTTCTCAGCTGATCGAAGTTCATTTGCCATGTCCTATCGGTCATACACTAGCTCACAGTATATCATGGCTTAATTGTTTATCCAACGGCTACACTAAAAAAAAATTCTACCGGGAGGATACTATGAATTTCTTGTATCGATTAATGCATTGTTCAATAATTGCGTTTTCAGCGGCTGCTTTGCTGATACCTACAAATTCAACTGCAGAGAATTTTTATGCAGGGAAGACTATTACTGTAATTGTCGGCGTGTCGGCAGGAAGTGGCGGTGACGTAAGTGCTCGGACCTTTATGGCCGGCCTAGCGGAGCATATTCCAGGGAACCCCAACATAATCGTCCGGAATAAGGAGGGCGCAGGTGGTGCCGTTGCGCTCAATTATACATACGAAAAGGCCGATCCAGATGGCTTGATGTTTTACTATGGGAACTGGGATCCAATGGCCGTTTTGGCAGGAGGCGAAGGTATTAGATTCGTGCCTGAAGAATTTGGGGCCATTGGGTCAGCTGCAAATGAACGCGGCACTATCGTGCGTGCCGATGCTGGCACAGGAATGTCTCGACCAGCAGATATCATAAATGTTAAAGGGCTCCGTCTCGGTGGGCGTTCCTCAAGTAACACTAACGACCTGATTGGTAACTTAGCACTGACGATCATTGGTGCTGATTTCCGCTATATTCCAGGTTTCAAGTCAATGAAGAAAATTTCTCCCGGGATCCTTTCCGGTGAGCTCCAAGCCGGTCATACTGCGACGGGTGGGTACTCAAGGTTTTTTACCGATACAACTAATGAAGGTGAAACGATGATGCTGTTTTATCATCCGTTTTTTGATGAAAATAAGGAAATCATAGTACCAGCTGAGGCGCCGTTCTACTCTGACCTACCAAGCTTACGGGATCTTCATATCCAGATCCATGGTGCGGAACCCTCGGGGATCAAATGGGATACTTACAAGTGGTTGCGCACCAACGTGCATTCGACTTCCCCGGCAATGGTGGCTCCTCCGGGAACCCCGGATGAATTGTTGGAAGTTTTGCGGACAGCGTACCAGTCAACTTGGGCTGATGGCGAGTTTCAGGCTAAATGGTTGGCTCAATTTGGTGACGCCCCGCACGTTAATTCAACGGCCTCGACTATCTCGGCTTTTCAGAATTACCGCTCGATAACACCTGAAATGCTCGCAGTAGTGGAAGAAATGGTGGCACTAGGTCGCTAGTGTTCGAACTTTAGAGAGGCGGGCAAACGCCCACCTCTTTTCCCAGTTATTTTTTCATGCGCCCTAATATTCTATTCATCACTACGGACCAGCAGCGACGGGATTGTTACGGATTTCGAGGACGAAAAGTTCAAACACCGCATCTTGATGCGCTGGCGGAGCGTGGAACAGATTTTAGAAACTGCATTACTCCTTCACCTGTTTGCCAGCCGGCCAGAGCTGCTATACTTACGGGCCTTCTTCCGTTCACAAGTGGCGCAGCTGACAACGGAATCGACCTAGATCCCGACCTTGCACACAAAGGGTTTGCAGGTCATTTGTCACGTGCTGGATATCAAACTGCACTTGTTGGAAAAGCCCATTTTTCAACCAAAGCAACATTTTCTCCCACCGGCCGAGCAGAATGTGCTACTTCTTCCGCAGATTACCCACCAGACTGGACTGGTCCCTATATGGGATTTGAACATGTTGAATTGGCGCTATTCGGGAAATGGTTTCCAAAGCGTGATCCATTGTACCCGCCAAACGGACAGCACTTTGAAAAGTGGTTCTTCGATGGTGTTGGGCGAACGAACGGCTATGATCTTTGGCGCTCTGAAACGCGGCCAATAACAGGCGCTCACCAGACTTGGAACTCGGCCCTACCGGTTGCGTGGCATCCGACATCGTGGATTGGGGATCGCTCTATAGATTTCATCAAAGCGCGCAACAAAGACAAACCGTTCATGCTCTGGACGTCTTTTGGAGATCCGCATCACCCTTTTGATTGTCCCGAGCCTTGGGCGTCGCTGCATGATCCTGAAAAGATTGACCTACCCCAACATCGCGAGCTTGACCTAGAACAGCGCCCTTGGTGGCACAAAGCGGCATTGGAAGGGGAGCCCAAACTGGACGATCCGGTACTCAAGCGGTTCCGGAAATCTGGCACTCGGGTGTTGGATCAGAGTGAAGAACAATTGCGTGACATGACCGCAAACTACTACGGCATGATTTCCCTTATCGATCACAACCTTGGCCGTATCCTTGCGACATTGGAGGAAGAAGGCGAACTGGAAAATACCTATATCTTCTTCACATCTGATCATGGTGATTTCCTCGGTGATCATGGGCTCTATTTGAAGGGGCCGATGCTCTATGAAAGTTTAATCAACGTAGGCCTGATCGCGGCAGGTCCAGGCATTCCAGCTGGACGATCTGAAAGTGCAATTGTGTCCACTTTGGATATGGCGCCAACATTTGCTCACATCGCTAAAAGCAAGCCAGAGGCCTCATGGGATGGGGACTCTATCCTGTCAATCCTAGGAGGAGAGGTTCAGAAGCGCTCCAACCCCGTTTTGTGCGAATGGCGCGTCGGTGAATCGCGCTGCGGCGTACCATTGCGTCTGACCTGCGTTCACGACGGGCGGTACAAACTGACGTTTGATGAGTTCTCAGAAGCTGGAGAGCTCTACGATTTGGGTGACGATCCAAACGAAATGAGAAACATTTGGGGCGATCCAACTGCCAAGGATATCCAAATTCGTTTGATGGCTATTCTCTCTGACCGAAGAAAAACTGCGTTAGAGGACTTCGCCGAACCAGTTGGGATGACTTAAGCATCTAAATTAATGGGAAAAAAGAAATGATTATCGGTAAACACTTGATCGCTGGTGAATGGGTCGATGGGGAACGTGTATTCCAGTCTGATCCAGCTCACGCTCCTGCGCATGAGTTCGCAGTTGGTTCTGTGGCACATGTGGATGAAGCCTGTACCCAGGCGGAAGATGCCTTTTGGTCCTATAGCGCTTTATCGATAGACACGCGCGCCGCATTTTTGGACAAAATTGCGGATGAAATTGAAGCGCGCGGCGCGGCAATAACTAAAATCGGATCACAGGAAACTGGCTTGCCAGAAGCAAGATTGGAAGGTGAGCGTGGTCGCACGACCGGCCAATTGCGACTGTTTGCAAATCACATCCGCAAAGGTGATTTTTTAGACAAACGGCATGACGAACCCCTCCCCGCACGTCAGCCGTTACCCCGTCCTGATCTTCGTCTTATGCAGATGCCTGTTGGTCCGGTTGCTGTCTTCGGTGCTTCGAATTTTCCTCTAGCGTTTTCGACAGCCGGAGGCGACACGGCTGCAGCTCTGGCAGCAGGATGCACCGTCGTTGTGAAAGGTCACTCAGCCCACCCAGGGACAGGCGACATTGTCGCACAGGCTATTTTGGCTGCGATCGAGGCCTGCGGTATTCATCAAGGTGTCTTCTCGATGATTCAAGGAGGCGACCGCGCTGTTGGCTCAGCGTTGGTCCAGCACCCACTGATCTCTGCTGTTGGCTTTACAGGATCGCTTGCCGGTGGGCGTGCACTCTTTGATCTCTGTGTCAAAAGACCTAACCCAATACCATTTTTCGGAGAGCTTGGATCGGTCAATCCGATGTTCTTGTTGCCCGTAGCATTAGAAGCCCGCGCCGAAGAAATCGCAACGGGTTGGTCGCACTCGCTAACCATGGGGGTCGGACAGTTTTGTACCAACCCTGGAATTGCGGTCGTTTTGGGTGGCCGAGATGCAGACAAGTTTACAAGCGTAGTATCCAAGGCGCTGGACGAAGTTGCGCCTCAGACAATGCTGACTCAGGGTATCGCTGACGCCTATGCCCTCGGTCAGGCTCGTATTGCCGGGGTCGAGGGGGTTGATACTCTGGTTAGAACGGAACAAACTAAACGTGATGCTTCGCCTAATCTGTTTTCAACATCCGGGGCTCAGTGGTTGGACAACCATGCTCTGAGCGAAGAAGTGTTTGGACCACTCGGCATTATTGTCCGTGCACAGAACGCAGAAGAAATGATTGCGATTGCCCGGAAGCTGGAAGGTCAGTTGACGTGCACGCTGCATATGGATGAGGGTGACACCCCGCTCGCCCAGCGTTTGGTCACTATCCTCACACGCAAAGCAGGGCGTATTTTGGCAAACGGTTTCCCAACAGGTGTTGAAGTTGCTGACGCAATGGTGCATGGCGGGCCCTATCCGGCGTCCACAAATTTCGGAGCCACCTCTGTTGGAACCATGTCAATTCGTCGGTTCCTGCGCCCGGTGAGTTTCCAGAACATACCGGCTGGGCTGTTACCCAACGATTTGACGGATTGATTTTCTATGGCCCAGATTGTTGTTCATGGAACGCACCTAAAAGGGATTGGTCCATTTGTCGATTGAACGACGATTCAGTTGCCCTATGGTAACTGATTATAGCAGTTCGCTTGATACATGGATCGTAATAGGTCGCCAATGGTTGGACCGTCGGTTACCGTTTCCCATTAGAGAGTCCTGAAGAAAAGCTATTTCACGGTAAAAATTGAGAAAAGTGGGGGAGATAAGATGGATATCATGCCTATGACAGAAATGACAAACTTTCCTCTCGGCCGCACCAGATTGTCCGGTATCGACCAACAAAAATCGACACCAAAAATAAGGTAAATATGAAAACTTCTAAATTTCTAGATTTGCCATTCTCAGAAGTCTATAAATAATAGCGCAAAAATGGCCTTATAGCGCAAAATTTTAGGTTAGAATTCGAAGAAGTCTTGCAGATAATAG
>PALU01000059.1 GCA_002706585.1 Rickettsiales bacterium | reverse complement strand
CCTGATAAAAAAAATATGAATCATCAATTGCACTAGATTTTTTTTTCATTGTTCCATTCCTTACAATTACAGAATCTCTGTTAGATTTTTGAATAAACTTAAATGTAAAGTTTTTTTCATTACTATTTTTAAATTTGGGTATTTGAAATTCTAATCTAGGACCAATTTCATCTGCACAAATAAAAAATGTAGAATCATAATCTTTTGATTTTACTATGTTGTTAAGATCTAAAAAAAATAAAAATAAAAATAAAAAAATCATGTTTAGATTCATTTAATTGGAAAGGTTGTTTTGACTTTGAATCTGAGTTATTTAACAAATATATTAAAAATTGTAAAGTTGGAAAATATCCAATAAATGAAACATGGTATCCAATCCATACACCAAAACATCTTTAAGCTATAAATAAAAATATTTCAAATATTTTCAAATTAAGTAATTACAAAGCGAGAGATTCAACTTCTGTAAATATCTAGCCAATTACTTGATAAAATTTGATCATCAGAATGATTCGAGTCAATCAGATCAGACGTACTATAATTATTAAGACTTTTTTTGAAAGAATGAGTGTTCTTTCTCTCCCTATCAATACGAATATTGTGAATTAAGCCAAGCATACCTTATCTAACGACTTATACAAAATTTGTTTAGTCTATTCTCGCAAAAAATTTTTTCTAAATTCACAAACTGATGAAAAATAGGGATTCCCAGCTTTAGGTTCCGATTTTATTACTGTTCTCCTTAAATCACATAATTCCGCAATAAATGAATTTAATAAATTTCCAGCATTAGAATAAGAATTATGGATTGCCAAAAAAAAATTATCTGAATTTTTGCATTTGGAAATTTGTTTCTGCAAATCACCAGGTGAAATCTCTTCATTGTATATTACTTTGCACCAATTACCGGAATTAACATTGGAAAAAGAAAAAATAAAAGCTAAAAAGAAGAAAATTATTAAAAAATTTAAAATCTTCATATAGAAATCCTCCAGTAAAGCAATTTAAGAAAGTCCTGAAATTTAATAGTATTTCGCAATTCAACTCTATCAAAACTCATCTCAAAATAAAGCTTATATATAATTATAGGAATAAAAGAACCCACATAGGCACCAAAAATAATATCACTGGGAAAATGCATTGACATAAAAATTCTAGATAAACTCATTAAAATAGCAACCGTAATAATAATAAAGTAAAACCTATTAATATAAATTATTAATAAAATAGCTAGTGTAAAAGCTGCTTGAGTATGACCCGATGGAAAAGAATTAACTTTATGTTCAATATTAAAAAAATCTACCCTATCATAATTTTTTAGAAAATAGTATTTTGGTCGAGCTACACCTATTATGTATTTCAGGATATTACAAGCAATTCCTGCAGCAATTAAAGATACCAATGAATGTTTAAAAACAAGAGAATAATATGAGAAGGTATGGATTATTTGATCTTTTTTTAAACCAGATTTAAGTTCCATTAATTCTAATTTTGAAGAATTTTTTAAAAGCAATTTTATATTATAAATAAGCATAATAATAATTACACAAATAATCATAAGGTGCAGTGGATCTAAAATATCAGAAAGAGGATCAATAATTTCTTTGAAGAAAGAGAAAAAATAACCATGAAAAGACCTAGTTAATTGGAAAATAAAAATATCAAAAAAATTAAAAAAAATTAATAAAACTATTATAACGAATACAAAAAATTTTAAGGATATTACTAATTCTAATTTTTTTGAAAGTTTATTCATCAATAGTTTTTATAAACCTTTAAATTCAATTTCTTACCGCGAGAGTAATTAAAACCTCTGAACTCTGATTCTAACCTAAAACTATAAAATTTAGAATCATATTCAAAAATTTCGCTGTATTCATCTGTAACTATATAAATTATTTTTTTATCAATAAAATCTGATGTTTGATAATTTGATGGACTAATCATTTTTGAAGAATGTGACGTTAAAAAAAATAGACTTGGTTCATTAAAGCCAAAATTTAGAATTTCATCAGTTGAGCTTTTTTCTATTTCAATAATTTGTGATATTTTTTTTGATATCCATAATGGCTCTAACCTATCAACTAAAAAGTTGGTAAGAGTCAAATAAACTAAGAATTGAAACAAACCAGTAGAAATTATTAAACTCTTAATTTGTTCTTTACGCGCTAACAACAACAGAAATATTGTGAAAATTAAGAAAACTAAAAAAATTAATATTGCGTTTAAATCTACTGAAGAAAATTCATACAATGCATATATGAAACCCGCACAAAAGATAGTCGGAAACAGTATCAAAGGTAAAGTAAAATACTTAATATCAATGAAGTTTTTATCAAAAATGTGACATGCTATTAAAATACTAATTGCTGTATAGGATGGAAAAACATAATGTGGAAGTTTCGTTGATATAAGTTCAAAAATTAGAAAGGGGATAAAGAACCATAATAGAAGAAAAATATTAGTATAATTTCTTTTAACAAAAACCTTCCAATTTTTTTTTAAAGTAACCAGATATGAGATTAAGAAAATCGAGCCTGGCCAAAAAAAAATAAATATTAAAATAGAATAATATCCTGGAGGAAAGCCATGCGACTCTTGCCCTGTACCTATTTTTCTTAATAAATCATTTATTAATGATTCATTCCAAAAAGTTCCACCTGATTTAATTGATATTAAAACAAACCAGGGTACGGAAATTATTAAAAATAATAATACGCCAAATGTCGAATAAATTTCTTTCAATAAATTTTTCTTTGTTATTACTGAAAAAACAAGTAATGGAATAACAACAAAAATGAAAATAATTGGCCCTTTTATTAAAACTCCAACACCAAGACAAGTCCAAAAAACTAGTTTTAGAAATTTTGAAACTTTTCCATTTCTTATTAATTCAATCAAAATTAAATTACAGATATTAACAAAAAGAAAAAGCATGCCATCCGTTTTTGCTTGATGTATTTCTGAAATGGACAACAGGGAGCTAATCAAAAAATAAATAGAAAGAAAAGCTTTTTGACGATTAAATACTTTTGATATGTATAAATATATAATTAAAAAACTTAAAATTACTCCTAATAATGATGGCAACCTATAGATCAAAATTTTGTTATAAGGTTGATTTCCAAAAAAATAATTAGAAGTTATTTGAGCCCAGTAGATTCCAATAGGTTTCTTGTATCTCTTTTCATCACCTATTCTAATATCAACAAATTCATTATTTTCAATCATTGTCTTAGATGCAGATGCAAATCTAGCTTCATCTCTATCAAGTACTGGTAATTTTGATGATCCAAAAAGAAAAATTAAAAAGAAGAAAGTTAAAAAAAACAAAACTTGTTTTTTATTAAGATTAAAAAAAGTCATTGTTTTTGTATTCCACTAGTTTAGATTTAAAATTATCATATGACTCTAAAATGAAACAATTTACAATCATAATCCCAATTTTTAATGAAGTAGATTCAATTTTTAATCTTTTATCGGAGATTAACAAAGAATTTAAATCAAAGAATATTGAAATATTGATTGTTGATGATGGAAGTTCAGACGGTTTTAAAGAAAAAAAAGAATTATTAAAAACAAATTTTAAAATTAAAGTACATTCAAGGAACCTCGGCAAATGTAAAGCAATGTTGACTGGCATTCAATCAGCAAGTAATAAAATTATAGGTGTTTTAGATGGAGATGGACAAAACCCTCCATCTGAATTGAAAAAATTATTTAACTTTTGGATAAAAATCCCTCAAAAAGATAAAAAATTTGCTCTAATCTGTGGAAATAGAATTTCAAGGCAAGATACATTAATTAAAAGACTTAGTTCTAAGATTGCAAATAAATTTAGAAAATTTATTTTAAAAGATGATTGTAATGATACTGCGTGCGCTTTAAAAGTTTTTTCAAAATCAGACTATTTAAAAATTCCATATTTTAAAAATATGCACAGATTTCTTCCAGCTTTATTTAAAATGAATAATGGAAAAATCTTCAATATCCCAGTTGAAGATAGAAAAAGATTTGCTGGAAAGTCAAAGTATAATTTTAATAATAGATTTTGGGTGGGTATAAAAGATTTATATAATATTTGGATTCTAGTAAATTTTAAGAAAGGAGATAGACTATGACACAAGCACAAATCTGGTTAATTATAGGTTTTGTAGGCCAGACAATTTTTGCATCAAGATTTTTAATACAATGGGTAGTAAGTGAGAGAGCTTCCAAAAGTATAATCCCTAATATCTTTTGGTGGATAAGTTTAGCCGGAAGCATGGTTCTTTTAAGTTATGCTATTCATAAACAAGATCCTGTCTTTATTGTCGGACAATCTTGCGGATTTTTAATATACTCAAGAAATATTTATTTAATTAAAAAGGAAGGAAAGGCAAAAAAAAGTGACCCTTCAAAATTAATGAAAGTAAATTAATCTTGTTAGATTTTAAAAAAATTCATAATGAACTTCTTTATAAAAGTAAACATTTACGTTTTCTGAATTCAGAGATAATTCATAATGGTATTTTAGAAATTGAAAAACCGAGAATGGATTTTTTTTTTTTTATGATAAAGACTATAATTTCTCAACAAATTTCAGATGCTGTTTCAAAATCAATATGGAAAAAATTTTGTGATAAGATACCTGAACAAAACAAAAAAATAAGTTTTTTTAAAAATGAAAAAATATTAATTTCCATGATCCATGACATTGGTATTTCCTCAAAAAAAATTTCATACATAATAAACCTTTATAAAAAGTTGGTCTCTAAAAAAATAAATATGGATGAATTAGTAAGAAAAAAAGAAACCCTTATTAAAGTGGAGTTGACTAAGGAAAAAGGAGTTGGGAATTGGTCTTGTGATATGTTTTTAATTTTTTTTCTCAGAAGATTAAATGTTTTTCCTGAGAGCGATCTTATTATTAGAAAAATGTGCAATAAAATTAATTATATTGAAAAATCTAATCTTTCATACCAGGAAATCTTTAGCCCAAATCTAACATTGTTTTCACTTCATCTTTGGAAAATGGCTAAAAGAGTTCTTTAGTAAAGCCTTAACATAATCCGTATCTTTTTTTTTGTTTTTTATTAATTTGCTTTTTGGCCAATTAAATGAGTCGATACTTCCGCAGTTTTTACAAATAAACTCCCATTTTTCTGAGCTCATATTACATGCCTCACAGATCCAGAGTGGTTGGTTTTTTAAATCACTGGGTAAGTTAGTCAAAGTTATTTTAGAGTTTTCATTAGATAGTTTTTCGTAAAGTTTAAGAACTCTTATATCCCATTCTTTTCTTGGAATAAGATCAATAATTTTCTGGGCTTCTCCCCAAATGGACGCCCGATAAGCTGCAAAAGCCAGTGCTAATTTTGACTCATTTGAATCTTTGAATGAATTCTTCAAGGTCTTTGATATCAATTTAAATCTTTTAAGAGAATCATTCTCATTCTTTCTTTTATATTCAATAAACTTTTCAACTATTTCAAAACAAAAAAAGTTTTTCCAATTTTTTTCAACTATATTAGCAGCCTTTCTTAAATTAGAATTGTCTATATAGAATTTTATAGTTTCAATAACTACATTAACCGAAAGATTCGAAATTTTAAATGCATCAGGAGCATTCGAACCAGCCAAAATTTTAATATTTGCTCTCATATTTTTTATTTTAGTTGATTGTGAAAATTTAATTTTTTCTAGGGTTTTTGATGCTTTTTCCCAATTTTTTTTAATTACATAAATGGATGCAAGTTTTTCAGAAAACCATTCATCTTGTGGATATTTTTGGCAATATTCTTCTAGAATATTTTGTGAATTATCAGTATCATTATCCCTTAATGAAAGCAAAACTCTTGAACGCTTTGCAATATAATCAGCTTTTGGAATTCTCTCCAATATCTTTAAATATTTTTCTGCTTCATCAATATTATTTTTTAGCAATGATGAAAAGAAAAGCATAAAGGTAGAAAATAATTCGTTACCTAAGAACCTCTTAACTTTTCTTGAATTCTTATCAAGATTATCTGAATCATTTGTAACTAAATTTATTGCCATCTCATCAAGAGAATTATTCCCCAACTTAAGATTTTTTTCTTTTCGATTTATATTAAAAAAGTATGGGAATTCTCTAATTTTTCTAAAAAAAGTTAATAATAAAATTATTGAAAAGGTAAATATTAGGAAAACGAAAATCAGTCCAACAAGATTCGTCTGAATTAAATATTCTTGCCAATGAATTTCAACATTCCCGGGATAATTTGATAGCCAAACAATTGAAACCGAAACAACAATTGTTAGAAAGAAATATTTAATTATTCTCATCAAGATTTTTACCTAAAAATTTAAAAATTTCTTGTTCTAATTTTTTTAAACTCTCTTTAGTAGTGATTAATCTGTTTATTTCATTCATTAAATTTTTTAGATTGGTTGTCTTTTCTATATTAATATCTTCTAAATATTCTAATGCGATAGAAAAATTATCATTCATAATTGCCTCTTTAGATAAATTTAATTTTTCCTTGATGTTACTCTGATATTTTTCACCTTTGAATTCATTATTAATTTTAGAAGAATCCATTTTTGTAATCCTGAATGTAGAATTAAAGACATCTTTAAGGTATAAAACAAAATTTTCTTTCGAATCTAGAATATTTTCTACTTCAAAATCTTCATTTCTCTCGATTCTATTAATAAATTCATCAAAGTTTTCTGTATTATTAGAAAGAATTCTATTAATCTCGTTTAAAAAGAATTTTTTTTTTTTAAAGAATCGATTTTGACTTTTTCTAAAAACTGTATTTCTGAAATAACATTATTATTTTCAGGGAATTTATTTAACAATTTATTTAGTTCTTTATCAATATTAACCCTATCTCTAAACTTTTGTTTTAAAACAAAAACGTTTAGTAAAATTTTATTATTTTCCCATAAAGATTTAAATATTTTAGTATTTTCCAATTCATTATAATTTTGATAAAAATCTTGCGGAGAACTTTTTTTTGTATTTGGTAACTCTAAACTTTTAAGATTCTCTAAATTTTCAGAAATCTGACTATCAGCTTCTCTGAATTCTCTTTCAATTTCCAAAAATTTAGAATTAAATTTTTCCTCAATGATATTAAATTTTTGATTTAGGTCATTTAAAATAACACCATAATTTTTTTGATTTTTATTTTCAGTTTTTTGATTAAGATAAGGAATATTTATATTTTTTTGTCTAAGATATTCATTGATCGCAAAGCCTCCAAAAAAAGAAATTATTGTAACTGTAAAAAAAAATATAAAGTTTCTTAGAAAATTTGATTTTTTTTTAAATTCACTTTGATCCAAATCTATTATTTCTTCTTTCATGGATTTTTGATCATTTGTTTGACTCAATTTTCTTCTATCTTTCAACTAAATAATTTATTTTTTGAATCATACTTTCAAGATTTGGTTTAGGAGTTACAAATATTTCATCAAATTCTAATTTATCTAATTTATCTTTAATTGCTTGGCTTAATACTATCACTTTTTTAGTTTTACAAAAATTAGATAAATTATATTCTTTGATTTCATTACATAAAGATTCTGCAGTCCTTGATGAAAATACTGAGATTAATGAATACCTACTGTCTTTCATAAAGTTCTGAAAAATTAGCGGGTTTTCATTATGCTTAACAGAGGTATAACATTTAACTGGAATATAATTGGAAGAAGATGAATCAAAAAAAAACTTTAATTTCTTATTTTCTATTTGAGAAGTTGGATGCAAAAAAGTCCTCTGCAAGTTTATTAATTTTTCTAATTCTATTATCAATGAATTAGTATCACCATTAACAGATTTAATATTTTCTAACCCCTTTTCTCTAGCAAGTTTTCTTGTTTCTTCACCCAAAGTCAAAACTTTCGTTTTAGAATTTTTATCAACTGAAAAATCAAAGTTTCTTACACCATTTTTACTCGTTAAAATAATAATATCTGGTTTTATAGAATAATTATATGCTTCTTTTCTTATTTTTATCATTGGTGAGATGATTGGCAGAATCTTTTTTGAGTTAAATAATTTAGACATTTCTACCGCATCTTCAATTGGTCTCGTTATTAATAATTTCAATTTCATCCCTTTATTTTTTTTTTTAATTCCAGACCAAGTTGTATAACTTCTTTCTCAAATTTTTTTAAATCAAATATTCTCTTACCTTTATAAAATTTTTCACTATCTTCAGATGATGCCATGTAAGTGAATTCTATTTTTTGGGGATAGGAATTTTCTACTATTTTTGCAAGTCCGCCAATTGGGGTTTTGCAAGATCCATCTAATGTTTCAAGAAAAAGTCTTTCACATCTAGCCTCAGTAAAAGTTTTTTCACAATTAAGTTTGGAAAGAATATCACAAAGTAATTTTTTGTTCTTTCTTACAACGATTCCAATTATACCCTGACCTACTGCTGGAACTATTGTATTAATATCAATCAAACTAAATTTTTTTTTAATTTTTAATCTTTTAACTCCTGCAGTAGCAAGAATTATTGCATCATACTTTCCATTCTCAATTTTTTTTAATCTTGTATCTACATTACCCCTTAAAGGTTTAATGATTGCACTTGGTAAAATTTTTTTTATTTGAACACTTCTTCTTATTGATGATGTTCCAATAACTGTTTTTTTTTTTAAACTTTGAATATTATTTTGGTCAACTGAAAACAATGCGTCTCTAGGATCAGCTCTTTTAAGTACACAGGCTAGAATTAAATTATCAGGCATTTTGCTTGGTAAATCTTTTAAAGAATGTATTGAAATATCTATCTCATTTCTCAACTGAGCTTCATCTATTTCCTTTTTAAAAATACCTTTGATTCCGAATTTTGAATTATCTTTTAAAAAATTGTCACCGGATGTTTTAAAAAATTTTAATTCGATTTTTGATTTATTTTTTTTTCCAAAAATCTTAGTAAAATGTTTTATAAAAATTTCTACTTGTGTTTTAGCTAATCTGCTTTGCCTTGATCCAATTGTTATTTTTTCAGGTAGTAAAGTCATTTTTAAAATATTAATCTATTGTAATAGATTTAGCATTTTTTTTTAAAATTCTTAATATATATTAGATTTGAAATGATAGTACTTGGGATAGAAACAAGTTGTGACGAAACATCTGTCGCAATTGTAGAGAAAAAAAAGAACGAGACCTTCGGTTCTATTTTAGATGAACAGACTTTGTCACAAATTTTAAAGCATCAGCCTTTTGGTGGAGTTGTTCCTGAACTTTCTTTCAGAGAACATAGCAATTCACTTGATTCTTTAGTTAAAAAAACATTAAAAAAATCTAAAGTAAAAATTGATGATATAGATGCATTTGCATCTACATTTGGCCCTGGTTTATTAGGCGGTTTGGTTGTTGGCTCAAATTATGCCAAAGCCATGTCCATGGTCTGTAACAAGCCCTTTTTAGCTATTAACCATCTCCAAGCTCATGTATTAATTTCAAGAATGAAAAAAAAAATTAACTTTCCTTTTTTGTGTCTTCTTGTTTCAGGTGGGCATACACAAATTCTTATTGCTGAGAATTATAAAAAATTTGTTTTATTAGGAGAAACCCTTGATGACGCTTTAGGAGAAGCATTTGATAAAACAGCAAAACTTCTTGGACTAAAATATCCTGGAGGACCTGAAATTGAAAAAATGGCACAAAAAAGTAAAAATAATATAAAATTTGACCTTCCACATCCTTTAATTGAAAAAGATAACTTTGATTTTTCTTTTTCTGGATTAAAAACATCTATAAGAAGAATAGTTTTAAATGGATTAAAAAAAAAAAATATCCCTGATCTTGCTAATGAATTTCAGCAAACTATAACTAAATGCCTTTATACTAAATTGGAAAAAGCGATAGATTTTTTTAAAAAAAAGTATAATGCTGGAACTGTTTTAATTACCGGTGGAGTTGCATCAAACAATTATATAAGAAGTGAAATTAAAAATTTATGCGATAAAAAAAGTATGGAATTCTATGCTCCAGATCATCATTTGTGTGTCGATAATGCGACTATGATAGCATGGACTGGTGTTGAAAAATTAATTAATGGTGAAAAGGGTTCTCAGCTTACTTCTTTACCAAAACCAAGATGGAGTTTAGAAGATTTATGAAAACCATAGGAATAGTAGGATCTGGTTCTTGGGCTTTAGCTTTATCAAAAGTTATTAAGAATGGTAGCTTAATTATAAAAACTAGGGATTTAAATAAAGCCAGTAAAAGTTTTAAAAAAGCAAAAAATCTAGAGTTAACAGATAGATTTGAAGGTTTGTCAAATTGTAAGTATATTTTTTTGGCTATTCCATCTCAGGCTCTAAGACAAAATATTAAATCAATAAAAAAAACAATAAGTGTCAAAAATTGTATTTTTATAATTTGTTCCAAAGGTGTTGAAAAAAAAACAAGTCGATTAATGAGTGAAGTTTTTGAAGAGATTCTAAATAATCGATTTGTTATTTTGTCTGGCCCAAACTTTTCAGACGAGGTTATAAAAGGATTACCTACTGCAACTGTTCTATCATGCGAAAAATCAAAAACTGCAAAAGAAATTTCTCTACTTTTTACGCAAGAAAAATTTAGAACATATTTTAATACTGATATAATTGGAACACAGATTGGAGGCGCAATGAAAAATGTTATTGCAATTGCATGTGGATTGATCCAAGGAAATAATTTAGGACTGAACGCTCAGGCTTCTATTGTTACAAGAGGTTTATCTGAGATTGTAGAGTTAGGTGTAATTTTAGGAGCTAGAAAAAGCACATTTTTTGGATTATCTGGAATAGGTGACCTTACACTTACTTGCTCATCATTAAAATCTAGAAATACGAAACTTGGATTTGATATTGGAAGAAAATTAACTTTTTCACAGAAAAGTAACAATCAAATATTGACAGAAGGCTTTGAATCATGTGAAAGTATTTGTATGTTAGGAAAGAAATTCAAAGTTGAATTACCAATATGTAATGCAGTTCAAAAGATACTTAATGGCTCAAATGTAAATAAAGTGATAAAAGATCTTTTAGCAAGACCTCTTCAATTTGAGAAATAATGGCCTTTTTAATCTTATGTAGGGATAAAAAAAATTCAATAGAGAAAAGGCTAAAACAAAGGCCTGCTCATGTTGAATATTTAAAAAAGTTTAAAAAAAGAATTATTTGTGCTGGACCTATTTTAAATAAAAATAACAAACCAGAAGGAAGTGTAATAATTTTAGATTTCGATAAAATTGAAGATGCAGAGATCTTTGTAAAGAATGATCCCTATAATGATGTTGATTTATTTAGTGAGGTTAAATTGACAAAATTCAAAAGAGTTTTTTAGTTTTTTTAATGAATTTTCAGTTTAGATTGGTATATTTATTATTCCTTGGAGGATATTATGTCATTTGTAAAAAATGTAATAGACAATAGTTCACTCTCTCTAGAAAAGTATAAAACAGAATATAAAAATTCTATTGAAAATCCTGAACATTTTTGGAAAGAAAAAGCTATGACGCTTGACTGGATAAAAGGTTTCTCTGAGGTAAAAAATAGTAGTTTTAAAAATAATGTAGAAATTAGATGGTTTTCTGACGGAACTTTGAATGCGTCATATAATTGTTTAGACCGACATCTTAAAGAAAGAGGAGATAAAGTTGCTATAATTTGGGAATCTGATGATCCTAGTTTAAGTAAAAAAATTACTTACAAAGAGCTTCATAAAATGGTTTGCAGATTTTCAAATGGATTGAAATCTATTGGGCTAAAAAAAGGGGATAGAGTTACGATATACATGCCTATGATCCCAGAAGCTGCAATAGCGATGTTATCTTGTGCAAGAATTGGTGCCATTCATTCTGTAGTTTTTGGGGGATTTGCCCCTGAATCGCTAAAAAATAGAATAGAAGACTGTCAATCATCTTTTGTTATTACTGCAAATGAAGGGTTAAGAGGTGGAAAAAAAATACCTTTATTAAAAAATGTTAAAGATGCTATCAAAGATCTAAAAATTGTAAAACAGACTATAGTAGTAAAAAGAACAGGCTCTGAAAATTTCTTCGATGAAAAAAATGATATTTGGTATCACAATCTAATTGAAAATCAGAATGATAATTGTGAAATATCTGAGCAAAGCGCTGAAGATCCTCTTTTTATTCTTTATACATCGGGATCTACTGGAAAACCCAAAGGAGTTTTGCATACTACTGGAGGTTATATGGTTTATGCATCGATGACACATCAATATATAT
>PALU01000058.1 GCA_002706585.1 Rickettsiales bacterium | reverse complement strand
TCAAATCTTTGATGATTTCAAGGCATCATTAGATTAATCAAGCCCCACATTCGTGGGGTTTTTTGTTTGTGGGATGTTGGGTAGATTTATTCATATAATATTTATATGTTAATAGGAAAGAATCAATATCAAAAATATTTAAAAGCTTTGAAATATTATAACCATTTTTAAAAGTTGTAATATATTAATATTCTAGAGTGATTATGAATACTATCAAAAAGAAAGATCAAATAATTAATTTTTACACCTATTATCAGATTTTAGATTTGTCAAAAGGACAACAGAGTCTTATCTCGAAGAGCATTAAAGTCCTAATTGATAACCTAGAAAAGGAAATTAATAATTCATTAAGGGATTCTAGTCTGAAGTTTAGAATACACTATGATATTGTAAACAATAAAACAGCAAATAAAGATCATTATAATGATTTTATAAAGAAGAATAATATTAATATAGTATGCCAGACACCAAATTATTTTAAATGTGAAGATTGGTCGAAATATTTTGACAATGCCATATACTTTGATAGTTTTGATATGAAAGGTATCAAAGATCTAAATCATAAAAATTTTTTTCATACGCCTATATCTAACAATCTTCTAACAAACATTAGACAATTAAAAACAATATTCAAGAATAAGGAGATACTTAGAATACATTGTTGTGATGGTACTGTAACTGAAAATGATAAGGTTGCAGAAAAATTTAAAATTGAGTCAGAATATTCTTCTGTTCCTTATAAGATTATTAATAATTGGAAAAAAAATAATTTTCAGAATTTGAAAAAAATCATTTCCAGCCTTGAAAAAAATCAAGTTCTCTTTCTTGATAAAAATTCATTTAGTTCAAAAGCAACATTGAAAAATCGCTCGGATTTTATTAAAACCTTTATTCAAACAAAATCATCTGGAGAATTATGCGGGGTAGGAATAGATATAAGGTTATTAACTGATTGTTTTAATGAGGTAAAAGAAGTTCTTAATTTTAAAATTTTCAATTATGTCGGGGATGATTTAGTCGAAAAACTTCAGTTGCAGGATAAAATTTTATCAGTAAACCCGAATATCCCAAACAATATCAAACAGTACTTAAATTGGTATTTTCAATTGATACTAGACAAAGTATTGCTAATAGCATATTTATATGAAAATGAAAATTTTTCTTTTGTTTCGAATAAAAAATTTCTTAGCGAAACAGTAAGAAGATTATCTATGCTGGATGGTAAAGAAGACCTATTTCTTGGTATGGGAGAAATTTATTATTTTAAAAATAATAGAAAACCTTGGGTTTCAAATTATCTAGTAGAGGTTAAGTCATCTGCATCAAAAGTTCTTAAAGTTTCCTTACACGAAAGACAATTGCAAATAATTTCAGATACTCAAAAAGTTGCAAGAGTGAATTACCCCTATTTTGATATTCTTAAAATAGATAATATCTTAATTAGTGAAGGTACCTTTGATGCAGATTTTTATTTTGAAATTACAACTCCGTTTTCGGAAGGTATTAATATATTATTATTTGATAATGTATTGGATGAAAAGTTTGAATATAAACAATTAATTAAAAAAGAACACCGAAATGGTTATTTCTATTTTAGATACAGGGTATCTGCTACATTTACATTTTTTCCTCGTGCTGAAAATTATCCATTTGATAAGCAAGTTATTTTTATATCCTATTCACTGACTAATGTTGAAAAGTTTGGGATATTACAACCGATAATGGTTGAAGACTTGAATAGAAATTTTATTTCAAATGGATGGAATATTTTAGGATTTAGATCAGGAATTATAAGAAAAAAAGAAGACTACAGACCTGTTTTTGAGGATAGATATAAAATAGTTTCTGAGCAGAATAGAATTGCAATAATTATGGAAAGGCCTAGTTCTTTCACAATTATTAAGATTTTAGTCCCTCTTTCTTTTTTAGCAAGTCTAACAATTTATGCAATGTATCTACCAATGGAAGAATTGGAAACCATTATTGCCTCAATCACTACTTCTTTTCTTTCAGCAATCGCATTGTATTTTTCTACAGAAAAACCCAATCCCTTAAAGCTTACAATAATCGACTTGATTTTTTTGCTCTTTTATGTCTTTGTAGGGATTTCATTTTTGGCAATTTTCTCGTTATGGTTTTTTCCAGAATTCTACACACAAGGTTTAGGTTATGTTAGGCGATTCCTTTTGTGTTTTTCTAGTGCATCAATCTATTATATTTATAATAAATTAAAATCTTTTAAGCCAAAAATTATATTTGGTGGATCTAAAAAATAAGCCATATCTACAGAACATTTTATTTAGTAACGGTGTTAAATTATTTTGAATAAATTAAATTCTGTGTTCGAAAAATAATTAAAAAAAGAGTAGAGATAGATAAACTTTTTGATTAGTTAATATATTAAAGATTTAATAAATAGATTACATCCAGCCCCACATTCGTGGGGTTTTTTGTTTGTGGAATGATGGTTAGATTTAGTGATATTTTGAAGGATATAAAAAATGAATGAACAAAAATCATCACTAAAATGGAAGTTTGAAACTGAAGGTTCTATTAATTCATCTCCCACTATATATGAAGGTGTGGTTTATTTTGGTAGTGATGATAAGCATCTATATGCGGTAGATATTAAAACTGGTGAAGAAAAATGGAAATTTATGACTGAAGATGGTGTTAATTCATCTCCTATTTTATATAAAGGTGTGGTTTATTTTGGAAGTAATGATTGTCATCTATATGCCTTAGATGTGAAAACCGGTGAAGAAAAATGGAAGTTTAAAACTGGGGATTGTATTCAGATAGCATCTCCTATTGTATATGAAGGTTTGGTTTATTTTGGAAGTAATGATTATCATCTGTATGCCTTAGATGTGAAAACCGGTGAAGAGAAATGGAAGTTTAAAACTGGGAATTGTATTCTTTCATCTCCCACTATATCTGAAGATTTGGTTTATTTTGGAAGTGCTGATTACTATCTATATGCTTTAGATGTGAAAACTGGTGAAGAGAAATGGAAGTTTAAAACTGGAGATTGTATTATTGGTTCATCTCCCACTATATCTGAAGGTTTGGTTTATATTGGAAGTGATGATTACTATCTATATGCTTTAGATGTGAAAACCGGTGAAGAGAAATGGAAGTTTAAAACTGGGGATTGTATTCATGTAGCTCCTATTGTATATGAAGGTTTGGTTTATTTTGGAAGTAATGATTGCTATCTATATGCTTTAGATGTGAAAACCGGTGAAGAAAAATGGAAGTTTAAAACTGGGGATTGTATTGGTTCATCTCCTATTGTATGTGAAGGTTTGGTTTATTTTGGAAGCTTTGATTATCATCTGTATGCCTTAGATGTGAAAACCGGTGAAGAGAAATGGAAGTTTAAAACTGGGGATTGTATTGAGATAGAATCTCCTACTGTATATGAAGGTGTGGTTTATTTTGGAAGTACTGATTGGTACCTATATGCTTTAGATGTGAAAATAGCAGAAAATAATGCTAAAATAGCAGAAAATATGAGTTCACAAATTAAAATTTATTCCTCTCATTCTCGACCTCGTTACTTTATAGTAGAAGAATGTGGTGGTAGTCTGACCTTGGATGAGGTAGTAGATCTTTTGCAAAAAACCGATGACTATGAAGATTATATGCTTGAAGAGGATATTTTTTATAATAACGATATATTTCATTATTATGGGGCAACAACCATTGTAAATAACCTTGTATCTGTTCCTACTTATAAAAAGGATGAGTATAATTTAAATGATCTGGATGATCCATGTGAACATTTGCCTGATAATAATTTAATTGAAAAAACTCTTGATTTAGATTCATACTATACTGATCAACCTGGATATGAAGATGGTGATAAAATTGAAAATGAAACCGAATTTTTTCATTATGCCTATTGTTTTGAAAAAGGCTATTGGAATTATGAAGCTTTTGAAATAGAAAAAAAATTCAACCCTCAAGCTCTAAAACCAGTATTTTATGAAAAATCAAAGCAAGGTGTAATCTCTCATTATTTATACAACTATAAAACCTCTGGAGAATCAATAGAGATTTATGGTGAATTAGGCTCAAATGGATCAAGGCCTTCAATGAATAAATGTGCTTATTTATTTGCTAATACATCGGAAGGTTTAAAATGGATAAACTTCGAGAAAATTAAAAGTGATATGAGTAATAAAGGAATTGATTTAAATGATAAAAAAGCTTGCAGGCAATATTTAATAGAAAAATATAATTTCAATCTTTAATGATTTTAAGGCATCATTAGATTAATCAAGCCCCACATTCGTGGGGTTTTTTTGTTTATATTAATCATTATTCCCCATAAAGTATTTGAAAATAAAGTCTGAAGTTTTTTGTTTGTGGGATGATAGGTAGGTTTGGAAATTATTAGAAGAGGAATAGACTATGACTGAAGAACAAAAATCACAATTAAATGAATTACTAGAGCCGCTTAAAAAAGGTAATGAAAATAGCATAGAAATATTTTATGACGGTACAGTGGCTGGTGTTGAGTCAGTGAAGTATGAAAAAGGAGACGATTACATTACTTATAACCGAAATTTTGAATATTACTCACATACTCGTAAAGTTGATTCAACGAACGAAGAATTAAGAGATATTATTAATTATAGTATAGAAAATGATGACTATAGTTTATTTGTCGAAGGTTTGGTTGATGAGTCAGAATTTTTAAATACAGACAGTTTTGAATATGATAATTATGATCTAGAACTTTGTTCAATGGATGATGATGAGATTCCTGAAAAATTATTAAATGAAGATGGAGGAATTGACGTGCTAAAACTAGAGGGTAATGGATGGTCTTTCGAAATAATGGATCAAGAAGAGGAATTTGATGAATCAGAAATAACAGAAATATCAATTTTTGTAGATGAAAAGCAGTTTACTTTTGAATCAGATTAAATTATAAATATGAACCATCGAACTCTACATTCGTGGGGTTTTTTGTTTGTGGGATGATGGGTAGATTTGGATATGCGTAGATATTTATCATTATTGCTCTTCATTGGGTTGGCTTTTGGAGAAAATAATTCTGATTTATTAATATTTAAAAATGGACTCCAGTATTATGGAGAATTTTTGAAGATTCAAAACAATATGATATATTTTAAACCCAAAGATTCTCCAGACTATCAAAATGTTTTCACTTACCAATTAGATAGGGTTGAATTAAAAAATGGAGAAGTGCTCAATTTTAAAGATGTAAAAAAAACCAACAAAACAATCACTAAAGAAATTGATAAAACCTCAACATTGGTACTTAAAAAAGGTAAGAAAATTTTAGAATTTGATTCAGGACAAAGGTTAATTATCAACAACGATATTAAAGGTGTTTTTGAAAGTATGACTAAAGACTATCTAAGCATTCGTACAGATTTATCACAAAAAGAAATTCCTATTTCTTCAATTACTAAAATTCATGTTCAAGATACTGTCTCCAGAAGTTTTTCTGATGGTGTGTTAGCTGGAGCTGGAATTGTCATATTACCGATTGCTATATTATCAATTGGAAATCCAGAAGCACATTATGGATTTGTGTTCGCAAGTATAGCTGCACCCATCGGGGCAGTTTTAGGCGGATTAACAAATCTAATTCTGCCAAAAAGAGCTCGAACCAAAGTGTATCTAATCAAAAAAAATGCATGGGAAATAGTAAATGACTAAATACCTTACATTATTATTATTCATTGGGTTGGTTTGGGGAAAAAGCCTAAAGTTGGTTAATACTGATGGACAGTCAGTTATTATTAAACCATCTCAAGGAACACTAATATCATTACATACAACTGGATTATTTTATCTAAATGGAACTAAATATGTATTATTTGATGTTGACTATAAAGCAAAAACTGTTAGGGTCAAAAAATCTTATCGCACTAACATTGGTAGAATAATTAATTATCTTAATTATGAAGAGATTTCCTTTGATTCTATTTATTCTATTAAGTATGTAGAACGACGTTTTAATATTATTCCATTACTAATTGGTGGTGGTGCTGGAGCTTATATTTTTTTTTCAAAAGCAGATGCTATTTCAATAATGCTTGGAACAATGCCCTCTGTTACTCTTGGTATGGTGTTGTCAGCAATACCACAATTCAGTGAAAAATTAATTATAGGTGATGATAACTGGGTTATCAAAAACAATTGAGCGTCATACCTTAATATTTACACATGCGCAAACATTCGTGGGGTTTTTTATTTGCGAAGTTCTGCAATAGTTAGAATCCTAGATTACTTTTTAAAATGATCTTTTTTTCTTAAACCTTTCTGAGTAAAGTGAACTTTTTGAAAAGGATAATTTCATTGGTACTTTAAATTTCTCAATATTATTCAAACAAAAGGTTTTAATATCATTAAGAGTTTTATTAGGATCAGAGACATTACACAGTTTTAATTTGGCACAAACTATATTTCCAATAATCGGATTTTTTTCTCCATAAACTAAAGCTTCCTCAACCAAGGGGTGTTGAATTAAAAGATCCTCCACCTCTTGAGGGTAAACCTTTTCACCTCCAACATTTATGATTTCTGAGTTTCTTCCAATTATTTTAATATATTCTCCATCTTGAAGCACGTAATCACCTGTTTTAAACCAACCATCGCTGGTAAATGGACTAGGTGCATTAAGATAACCTAGCATTGAAGATTTTGATTTGATTTGAAGCAAGTTTTCTACGATTCGAGTTTGGTAGTCTTCTCCACCTACTTTAACCCATAATGAATTTGAAGATTTAGATTTTGAACGTAAAATACCGACCTCAGATAAACCATACGTTTGGGTAAATTTTATGTTTGGAAATAATTGGTTTAATCTTTCAAGTGTATGCTTTGGCATAGGCTCTGTGCCATAGGTAATTATCTTTAAACTGCTTAAATCATAATTTTTATGCTCCTCATGCAGAAGAATTAAATTCAAAAAGGTGGGTGATGTAGGAAGCAACTCAACCTTATATTTTTCTATTAGGGATAACACATTTGAAGGAGTTCTACTTTGGACAGTTACGACTGTTCCTCCATTTGATAAAATGTAAAATAATGTATTAAAACCGCCTATGTGGTCGTAGAGCAAAAATGTAATTGTTTTAAGACTATGCCTCTTGATTTTAAATTTGTTTAAAAGATAGGTAATATCATGAACCGATCCTTTACTTTTTCCAGTAGATCCTGAACTAAATAGAACAAGGCCAGGACGATTTCTCGATTTTAAATCACTATAAAGTATATTATCAGATTTATTATTAGTATGGGTAATCTTTGTCCTATCTTCTTTATTAATTTCAATAATTACTTCTGCCTGTGATATTTTTATAAATTCTTCTTTCTTTGATTTAACAGTTTCAGTTATTGGAACGATAATTGCATTTTTATTTATCAATGCTAATAAAAGTGAAATGGCATTAGGTGAAAAATCACCCTCTATTACTACAACATTACCAGACTCAATAGATTTTTTTTTTAGCTCATCGGACCAGAAATAATAACTTTGAATCAGAAATTCATACTTGAAAACTTTTTCATTCCAGATAATTGCATTTTTATTTGAATTTTTTTGAAATGAATCAAGTAAAAAGTTTATGTGCACTATAAACCACCTAAATACAAAATTTGTCCAGTAATAAAATCACTTCTGCTGCTAATAAAAAAATCAATAACATTTGATGTGTCTTCAAATGTTCCATATCTTCTAATTGCTTGTTGATTAATAATACTATCTATTTTATTTGATGGAATTGATTTTATTAAATCAGTTTTAATAGGAGTAGGCCCTATTGCATTAACAGTTATATTAAATCCTCCAAACTCTTTAGCTAAAATTTTGGTCAGACTGCATACAGCAGCTTTTGAAGAAGCATAAATTGCTTCGCCTTCTAAGTTTAGAGGAACTGCTACCGTTGTAAAATTAACTATCCTTCCAAATTTATTTAGTTGCATCAGTTTTGCGGATTCTCTTGAAAGTAAAAAGGTGCCTAAAAAATTGGTTTTGAAAATTTTATTAACCGTATCTGATTTTGTTAAAAGAGAATGGTTCATTGAAGCAATTCCAGCATTATTAATCAATATATCTAACCCACCATAATCTTTGCGAATTTTAGTCAGCATGGACTTAACACTTTTACTATCTGATATATTACAACTGGTATGCAAATAATTTTTAGAATTGATTTTTACTTCACTTCTACTACAACCAAAGACTGTATAACCAAGTTCAAGATAGTGTTTTGCAAGATAATTACCGATTCCTCTACTAGTACCGGTAATCAATATTCTATTTTTTTTGGATTTCGTCAATTCGTAGTTCAAGGTAATTGCTGAGTGTTTCTATTGTTTTAAAAGGACTATTTTTAAGTGACATAGCTTTCTCATCAGCAATTGTTAAAGATATATTCAATTGATCTTCTAGTTTTTGCTCAACTGTGATTAAAAGTCCTACTAAACCTAAGGAATCAAGTTTGCTTTTATCCCCAACTAGAGGAGTATCATTATCTAATTTTTCATTTGAAAATTCAGGTAATGTTTCTTTGTAGGCTTTGATTATTAAGTTTTTAATAGAATTATCATTCATCTAATGTTAAAATACTTTGTTATTTAAGTGTAAATTATTAAAAAATTTTAACCTACCGTTAGTAAAAAATTAAATTAAAAATGCTTAAAAATGTTCCAATTCTCATTCATTCTGACATTCTTAGAGTTTTTTATCTTTTCAGTCAAAAAATAAAAAAATTAGATGATTATCCTAGAACCTGTTTGAATTTTTTAGAAGAAAAATTTGATAATGAACTTCTATTTCCAGCATTTAATTATGACTTTGGTAAAAATTTAATTTTCGATGTTTTAGAAGACAAAATTCAAGTTGGGATTTTGCCTGAGTTTATTAGACTAAACACTGATTATTTTAGGACGACAGCACCTTTTTTTTCGGTACTTACAAAACGCACTGAATTATGTTTAGATCAAAAAGTGTATAACCCTTTTGCAGAAAATTCTATTTTTGAATGGCTTTATAAAAATAAGGGATATGTAATGTTTTTTGGAGCAAAGTTTAATGCCTTCACATTCATACATTATTTGGAGACACTTCAAGAAGATGGGCCAATATATCGGTATGATAAAATATTCTATGGTAAGGTAATCAACAGAAATAAAATAATGAGAGATGTGAAATGCAAAATGCATGTAAGACCAATTAATACAAATTTGCAATATAATTGGGATCTTATAGAACAAGATCTATTAAAAAAAAAGATACTAAAGAAGCATAAATTTTCTAATTTAATTCATTATGCTTTAATAGAGGATCTAGTTGATTTTTTCTTTTTAAAATACAAAAAAGATAAATGCTATGGACTTAATAATGCTTCTAAAATTCTTTTTAAAAAAATTACCAACAATTTTAAAAATAGAGTGAGGATTGAAGATTTTGAGTGAATTTAATTTATTGAAGTTTTGCAAAGATTTATATGAAGTCCCTAGAAGTCTTACAGGTAGTGGTGTAAGAGATACATTAAATTATATTTCAGAAATTATACCCATAAAAACAAAAAAAATAAAGTCTGGTACTAAAGTATTTGATTGGATAATACCTCCAGAGTGGAATGTAAAATCAGCTTACATCATAGAGCTAGAAACGGGAAAGAAAGTTGTTGACTTTAATAATCATCGACTTCATTTGGTTGGATACTCCGAACCAATAGAATGTAAATTGGATTACAATCAATTAGTACCAAAATTACACTACCTTAAAGAATTACCAGATGCAATACCTTACATTACTTCTTATTACAAAAAGAACTGGGGATTTTGCTTGTCATACAATCAATTTAAAAAATTAAACAAATCTTCTAATTATAAAATTTTTATCGATTCAAGTTTTAATCCAGATGGATATATGAATTATGGGGAATTGTATATCCCAGGAAAGGTAAAAAGCGAAATATTCTTCTCATCATATATATGTCACCCTCAAATGGTAAATAATGAACTTTCGGGTCCCTCAGTTTTAACTGGAATTGCAAAAAGCATATTAGAAACTGAGAATTATTATAGTTATCGTTTTGTACTAATTCCAGAAACAATTGGTTCAATAGCATATCTCAGCAAAAATTTAAAAAATCTCAAGAAAAATGTGGTAGGGGGATTTGTAATTACATGTGTTGGAGATGAGCGGGACTGGGGGCTAATACCAAGTCGCTATGGTGATAATTTATCTGATAAAATAGCAGAACATGTACTTAAATATAATGTTGGAAAATTTACAAAACATACTTGGTTAGATAGAGGTAGTGATGAAAGGCAATATTGTGCGCCAGGAATAGATTTACCAATTTCTTCAATAACAAGATCCCTTTACAGAAAGTATCCAGAATATCATACTTCATTAGATGATTTTAGTGTAGTAACGAAAAAGGGATTAGAGCAAAGCTTTAACATATACAAAAAATGTATTCAAGTCTTTGAAAGCGGAAAAGATATTAGACCAAAGGTTAATATCTTAGGAGAACCTAGATTAGGTCCTCGAGGTTTGTATCCTCAGAGAAAAGCAAATCTTGATGTATCTGAAGAAGTCAGAAATATCCTCAATTTCATTTCTTATTCTGACGGAGAAAATACAATTTTAGAAATTTCAGAGTTATGTAATATTAGTTTCTTTAAATCAATAAACATCTGGGAAAAGTTGAGAAAACATGGTTTGGTGAGCTGAGTAAAAAAAATTGTTGCTTACTTTAATTTTAGATGATGAATAAATTGCAAAAAAGAGGATTTTACTATTACAGAGAAGTTGATGGAAAAATGATAGAAGCACCTGTTTTTGGAGTTAGAGATCCAGATGGATATGAGGAGTGGAGTTTGACTATCACAGGAACAAAAGTTAACCCATCTATGTCAGGCACATTATGTTTTAAAAGAGATGGGATAGAATGGGACTTAGAAGAGGATACTCCAGACGATTGGTAAAAATAAAGGAATATCATCAAGCCCCACATTCGTGGGGTTTTTTGTTTGTGGGATGATGGTTAGATTTGGAGATAATAAAAAGAGATAAAAAATGGCAAAAGAAAAATCTACGTTAAGATGGCAGTTTGAAGTGAAAGGTTCTATAGAATTTTACAACGTTTCTGAAGGTCTTTTTTATTTAATTACAACAGAATATCAGGATGGGGATGGCAGGGACAGCAACCATTTATATACCTTAGATGCTGGAACTGGCGAAGAGAAATGGAAGGTTGAGAGTCTCCTTGTTGAGGATTCATCGCCATTCGTATCGGAAGGTATTGTTTATTTAAATACTAAAGATGACGATGGTAAATGCTATCTATATACCTTAGATGCTAAAACTGGCGAAGAGAAATGGAAGTTTGAAATTTCTGTAGGAGGTGGTTTTTATTCATCGCCATTCGTATCGGAAGGTATGGTTTATTTTGGGTGTTATGATGGATATTTCTATGCATTGGATGCTAAAACTGGCGAAGAGAAATGGAAGTTTAAACAAGAAAGTAGATTTGAGCTGATAAGATCTCCAATCGTATCGGAAAGTATGGTTTATTTTGGAAGTGATGCCGACCACCTATATGCTTTAGACGCTAAAACTGGCGAGGAGAAATGGAAGTTTGAAACTTCCCTTGATAGAGATTATGATGATGATTCTTCGCCTTCATCGCCAATCGTATCGGAAGGTATGGTTTATTTCGGAAGTGATGACTACCACCTATATGCTTTAGATGCTAAAACTGGTGAAGAAAAATGGAAGTTTGAGACTCTCATGGGTATTTATTCATCGCCATTCGTATCGGGAGGTATGGTTTATTTTGGAAGTCATGATTTCCATATTTACGCTTTAGATATGAAAACTGGTAAAGAAGAATGGCAGTTCGAAACTGGAGATATGGTTCGTACATCCCCCATTGTATATAAAGGTACAGTTTATTTTGAAGGATATAGTCCAGAAAATTTGGAAGATAATGAAATGGGAAGTAACGACAAATGTCTTCTTTATGCCTTAGATGCTAAAACTGGTGAAGAAAAATGGGCTTATAAGACAGGAACTAGTGGATTTAGTAGAAATAAATCTACCATCGCATCGGAAGGTATCGCTTATGTTTATCACGAAATGGGGATATTGGCCATAGATATTGAATAAGGATGCATCCATCCCCACATTCATGGGTGGGCTTAAAATTATTCAATTCAATCCCAGTTTTAAACACATAAAAATATGAGAAAAAGGATTATGCATAGCTTAAATCTTTTATAAAAAAATAAAAAAAATACTTAAAATAATAGTAAAATGTAGTCTAGTGAATGTAGTTAAAATTATAATTTTAAAATTAGGAGAGCTTAATGGCGATAAGTGAAAAAACATCAGATTTGTTAAAAAAAGTTTACGAAGATAACATAATAACTCCAGCAGAGATAATGGAAATTCGTGATTATGCAAAAGAAATGCGAGATTCCATTGCAGACTTGGAAGGAGCTGATAGCAATACTGTTTTATTTCTTGATAGCCTTAATGAAATGGCAGAAACAATGCAGGAGAGAATGTTAGAAATAAGGAAAGGTGACTACACCGACCTTGGAAAAATGCAATTATTATCATCAATCGAAAATTATGTTGCATTAATTAAAGCTAACTTTGATGCATTTAAAAGTTAAAAGTATTTCTTGAAAATGGTTTTGCATTAAATCTTTTTAAAAAGGACCTCATTCTTATGGGGTCTTTTCTTTGGTATAATAGATATTAGTAAGTATTCATTGATGGTATATATTGGAGCTATTAACTAGAAGTTAATCTAAACAGTGAAAAAGATAGACCACATTTCGAATTTTATGAAAATGAAGAAGTTGAAGATTGGTAAAAATAAAATAATCTTAATCAAGCCCCACATTCGTGGGGTTTTTTGTTTGTGGGATGATGGTTAGATTTCATTTATTAACAACTAATCATATTTACTCCTATTCTTAAGCTTTTTTCTAAAATATAATTTGTGCAGTGCGTACAACCAAATTGCATTTAAAAGAGGTTCAACTATTGCATCAATAGTTGCAAGTTCTAAAGGAGCACCTGTAATAAAATACACACATGCTACTGCTATCATGAAGTGACCAATAGTATATATCAGCGTAAGCAATAAACTATCGCCCATTTTTGTTTTTATAGTATTAACTATCGTCATTTAAAGTATCTCTATGGTAAGTTGTTAGGGAATTAGTACTAAAATAATTTTAGAATCTAAAATATAATCTTTGCTC
>PALU01000057.1 GCA_002706585.1 Rickettsiales bacterium | reverse complement strand
GAATTTGGCAAAGACCGAAAGGTTCGGATCAAACCTTAGAAGTCCTTCAGGGGATGACTTTGGAAACGTTAAACTGCACAGCCCCGTGGGGTTTCTCTATGAGAAATCACTCGGGGCTAATGTGTTTTTAATTCCATTTATTTATTAGTATCAAATTATGAATATGCTCCCATCAATTCTATTTGTGCATGGGCTGGCGACATCAGGGGCACGCACTTGGGGTGAGAACGGCTGGCTAGATTTAGTCCAAGACGCTAACAGAGAGTCAATTGTTACAGACCTTCCGGGCCACGGAGCTAATTACAACACTGCAAGTGATATGACCTACGAGAAATGTTACGAATCAGTTTTAAGCTCCATTTCCACGCCCCCTGTAGATGCTATTGGTTTTTCATTAGGCGCACGGATACTCCTCACAATTGCTAGTAGGAAGCCTGATACTTTTCGTAAACTCGTACTATCTGGGATCGGAGACAACCTCTTCTCAATAGATAAAACTAGATATAAAAATATTCGTGATGGGATCGAAGGTAATCCTAATCCCAGTAACCCTGAATCACGTTATTTCAACCAGTTGTCCGAAGCCGACGATATTAACCGATTAGCAATACAAGAACTCATTAACTCTCCTCAGTTGCCACTTGCGGTGGATCAATTGAGAGAAGTTAATTGCCCTGTTCTAGTAGCAATTGGAGAAAACGATTTTGCCGCCCCAGCTACAGAACTTTTAGACTCATTGCCGAATGCAACATATTTAGAATTAAAAGGTGTCGACCACTTTGCGACTCCTAAGAATTTCACGTTCATGGAAACAGCATTAAAGTTTATAGACGCAGAGCCTCAGTGGTAATACTACCGCAATTGCTGAAGGCTAGGTGTAACAGGGCTTGGGAGTTGAGAGACTCCTTGCAACCAACTGTCAACTGCCGAGGCGCAAGATCGTCCTTCAGCTATGGCCCACACGATAAGGCTTTGACCCCTGCCTGCATCGCCTGCTACGAATAATCCATCAATATTAGTCATCCAATTAGCATCTCTGGCAATATTACCTCTTGTATCTAATTCTACTTGCAGTTCTGTTACCAGCGAAGATGAGTCAGGTCCAACAAAGCCCATAGCAAGGCACACCAGATTAGCTTTATGGATTTCCGTGGTATCTGGGATTTCCACGAATTCTAACCTGCCATCAATATTTTCTCGTTTAACTTGGATTGTCTCTAGTCCAGTTACTGCCCCATTCTCCCCAAGGAATTGTGTTGTATTAATCGAGTAGATTCTTTCTCCGCCCTCTTCATGTGCAGATGATGTACGCATCATTAATGGCCATGTTGGCCAAGGAGTACTCTGATCTCTGCCCTCGGGAGGTTTTGGCATGATCTCAAATTGTTTAACAGAAGCAGCCCCATGGCGATGAACCGTTCCTAGGCAATCAGCGCCAGTGTCTCCACCCCCGATTATGATTACGTCCTTGCCCAGTGCTGAGAAGGGATGGTCCTCATAATCTCCTTCCTGCACTCGATTGGCTGGTTCAAGGAATTCCATAGCTTGGTAAATTCCATCAAAATCTCGACCAGGTATTGGTAGATCTCTCCAGTTCGTGGAGCCTATGGCTAAGATAACTGCATCGTGGTCAGACTGGATTTCTTGATAGCTGATATCGGTACCAACGTTTACGTTTGTAACAAATTTTGTTCCCTCAGCTTCCATTTGTTTTATTCTTCGGTCTATGTATTGCTTTTCCATTTTAAATTCAGGTATTCCATAACGAAGAAGACCACCGATTCTGTCACTTTTCTCAAAGACTGTGACGTCGTGGCCGGAACGTGATAGTTGCTGAGCCGCTGCTAAACCAGCGGGGCCTGAGCCTATTACAGCGACACTTTTACCGGTCCGTTTATGAGCCAGAACAGGTTTTATCCAACCTTCGTTCCAAGCTCTTTCAACGATCTCTACTTCAACTTGCTTGATAGTGACAGGGTCTTCATGAATTCCTAGAACACAAGCTGCTTCACAGGGCGCTGGGCATAAGCGTCCTGTAAATTCGGGAAAATTATTTGTTGCATGTAATGCATCAATAGCTTCTCGCCAGTTATTTTTATAGACCAAATCGTTCCAATCTGGTATAAGATTTCCTAGAGGGCAACCATTATTGCAGAAGGGTATACCACAATCCATGCACCTAGAGGCCTGCTTTTGTAGGGCCTCGTTACTGAACGGTTCATAGACTTCTTTCCAATCACGAAGACGAACCGGCACAGGCCGACGCTGAGGCATTTCTCTGCCATGACGGATAAATCCCCGTGGGTCGCCCATTATTTCCTTTCGCTCGTCGTTACCGACATAACAGCTGCGGTCACGTCTGTACCTGACTGTTTTGCATTAGCCATTGCTTCTAGGACCTTCTTATAGTGCCTTGGCATAACTTTAACGAAGCTAGAACTTGCCCTAGGCCAAGAATCAATTATTTCTTTGGCGACTAAAGAAGATGTTTCAAGACTATGCATGGCTAACGTTTCTCTGATGAAGGAGGCATCGTTCTCGTCTAAATCTTCAAGATCAACTAGTTCAGAATTCACTTTTGATGGGAAAGTCCCATCCTGATCGTAGACATATGCAACTCCGCCGGACATTCCAGCGGCGAAATTTCTTCCTGTTGGACCTAAAACAATAACTTTTCCACCGGTCATATACTCGCATCCGTGGTCCCCGATGCCCTCGACTACTGCTGTTGCCCCTGAATTCCTTACGGCGAAACGCTCACCAACTTGTCCCCTAATGAACATTTGTCCAGAGGTTGCACCGTATAGTAGGACGTTTCCAGCTATAACATTTTCTTCGGGCCTGAATGTTGATTCACTTGGTGGATACAAAATTACGCGCCCTCCACTTAACCCCTTTCCTACGTAATCGTTTGCATCACCCTCTAGACGCAAAGTTATGCCCGTTGGTACAAATGCTGCAAAGCTATTTCCGGCTGAGCCATTGAATTTCACCTGTATCGTGTCATCGGGCAATCCCTCACCACCCCACTTCTTTGTCAAGTGATACCCAAGCATTGTTCCTACAGTGCGGTTCACATTGCGAATGGGGAGCTCCAAGTTGACTTTGTCCCCATGCCTTAAAGCTCCTTCAGAAAGTTGTATGAGTGTCTGATCTAGCGCTTGATCTAAACCGTGGTCTTGTTCCTCATTGCAATATCGAACCGCCTCAGAACTTAACGGAGGTTGATAAAGAATTGGAGAAAGATCGAGTCCTTCAGCTTTCCAGTGCTCAATACCATCAGTGACATCGAGACATTCAGCCCTTCCAACTGCTTCTTTGAGTGTTCGGAAACCCAAAGCAGCTAAAAGCTCTCTCACTTCTTCTGCTACAAATTCCATAAAATTGACCACATGGTCGGCCTGTCCAGCGAATTTTTCTCTTAGGTCCGGATTTTGAGTAGCAATACCGACTGGACATGTATCTAAATGGCAAACTCGCATCATCACACAACCCATAACAACAAGTGGGGCTGTTGCAAATCCAAACTCTTCGGCTCCTAATAGTGCAGCGATCATTACATCTCTGCCCGTTTTCAACTGGCCGTCACATTGAACAACAATTCGGTCACGTAAATTATTCAATAAGAGAGTTTGTTGAGTCTCAGCGAGACCTAGTTCCCAAGGCGTTCCAGCATGCTTGATAGAGGTGAGAGGCGATGCCCCTGTTCCCCCATCATGCCCTGATATTAAAACCACATCTGCATGAGCCTTTGAAACTCCTGCCGCAACAGTTCCTACGCCAAGCTCAGAGACTAACTTAACGTGGACTCGAGCTTCGGGATTCGCATTTTTGAGATCATGTATTAACTGAGCTAAATCTTCAATCGAATATATGTCATGATGCGGTGGAGGCGAGATTAAATCAACTCCTGGCGTTGAATGACGAACTTCAGCGATCCACGGCCAAACTTTATGACCCGGAAGCTGACCACCTTCTCCCGGTTTCGCTCCTTGGGCCATTTTGATCTGAATATCGTCAGCATTAACTAAATACTCGCTTGTTACTCCAAATCTTCCAGAAGCTGCTTGTTTGATAGCCGATCGACGGAGATCTCCATTTTCATCCGGTGTGTATCTCTTGTAGTCTTCACCGCCCTCACCAGTATTTGACTTAGCACCTATTCGGTTCATGGCTATTGCTAATGTTTCATGAGCCTCGGCGGAGATTGACCCATACGACATAGCGCCAGTAGAAAATGTTTTCATGATTTCACTTGCAGGTTCAACTTCGTTAATTGGTATAGGGTCCTTAACTCCTGACCTAAATTTAAATAATCCTCGGAGGGTTGCTAGATCTCTTGCTTGTTCATCAACACGCTTCGTATATTCTTTGAATATGTCATACCGTTTTTCTTGCGTCGCATGCTGCAATTTAAAGATAGTTTCAGGATTGAATAGGTGAAATTCTCCTTCTCGTCTCCACTGATATTCCCCTCCGGCTATTAAGTTTCGGTGGGCTCTGTGGGAAGGAACTTTTGGAAAGGCGATTTGATGTCGTAATCTGATTTCTTCCGCTAGTTGTGCATACCCGACTCCACCTAACCTGCTCATGGTGCCAGGGAAAGCATCTAGAATCAGCGATTGCCCTAAACCTATTGATTCAAAAATTTGTGAACCGATATAACTTCGGACCGTTGAAATCCCCATTTTTGACATCACTTTCAGAACGCCTTTGTCGCATGCCTTTACATAATTTGCATGAGCCATTTCGGTCGTCAATCCTTGGTCAACCTCTTGTTCTTGACGTTGTACAAGGTCGGTAATAGTTTCAAAAGCAAGATAGGGATTTACTGCATTTGCGCCGTATCCGAGCAAAAGACAAAGATGGTGAATTTCGCGCATTTCGCCAGTCTCGATTATCAAACTCACTTGGGAACGCGATTTTTGTCTTACTAGGTGATGGTGTACTGCCGCTGTGGCTAAGAGGGCTGGTATCGGTGCATGACTAGCACTGGCTCCTCGGTCCGAAAGTACCAGTAGATTCTTTCCGTCCTTTATGGCTTGTGTTGCGAATGCGCGAATATTTTCAATGGCGGCCCGCAAACCGCTCCCGCCTTCATCAACTGCATATACACAGGGGATTATCTGCGATTTAAAATTCTCTAGTCCATCCTGCCCACTGATTTCACCATCGATATCTAATATATTCATAAGCTCAGTATTGAGGAGCACTGGGTGATTTATGAATATTCGGCGAGCAGATTCCGGTGTTGGATCTAACAGGTTTCTTTCTGGACCTAACCACCCGCAGGTAGATGTGACGATTTCTTCCCTGATTGCGTCTAAAGGCGGATTAGTTACTTGAGCAAATAACTGCTGAAAGTAATCATACATGAGCCTAGGCTTGCTAGAGAGCACAGCTACAGGAGTGTCTGTACCCATTGAGCCAATCGCTTCTTTTCCAAACTGATACATCGGAGATAATAAGAGCTTTATCTCTTCGTTTGTATAACCAAATAGTTTCTGTCGCGTTAGCAGGGTACTATCTTCGGGTCTTGGGACATGTCGTTCGGGCAAATCACTTAGGTCAACCTGATTTTCTTTAAGCCATGACCCGTACGGGCGTTGAGAGACGAGCTTTGATTTAATCTCTTCGTCTCTTACAATTCGTCCTTCAGTTGTGTCAATGAAGAACATTTTTCCAGGCTGCAGTCGCCCTTTTTCGATTATCTTTTCAGGGGCTACGTCAACTACTCCAACTTCAGATGCCATAATTACGAGATCATCATCTGTAACCCAATATCTTGATGGACGAAGCCCGTTCCTGTCTAACACAGCGCCAACTACTGTGCCGTCAGTAAATATTATTGATGCAGGCCCATCCCATGGTTCCATCCTGGCAGACTGATATTTGTAGAAATCCTTTAAGGACTGGTCCATGCTTTCATGATTCTCCCAAGGCTCGGGGATCATCATTAGAACTGCTTCTTGTAATGGGTAGCCGGCTAGCACCAGCAGCTCTAGGCATTCGTCAAATGCAGCTGTGTCAGATGCGCCGGGAGTACAAATTGGAAATAAGCTCTCCAGTTCAGTATCCAGAAGATCTGACTGCATTAATGCTTCGCGTGCACGCATCCAGTTTCTATTTCCTTGAACTGTGTTGATTTCTCCATTGTGAGCGACAAATCGATAAGGATGAGCGAGTGGCCATGATGGAAAGGTGTTCGTGGAAAATCTTGAGTGCACCAATGCTAGTGCGCTTTCTACTCTCGGGTCTTTCAGGTCTCGGTAGAAATCCCCTAGCTGCGGAGTTGTTAGCATTCCCTTGTAGACAAATGTTCTTGAAGAGAGGCTCGGGAAATAGACACCTTGATGTGTTTTAGACATTCCGCCCATCCCTTGGGTAGCCACATCTATATGTTCAAATACGATTTCATTTTCGCAGCGTTTACGAAGGATGTATGCACGTCTGTCAAGGGCTATCCCATCAAGCAAATGTCCATCCACCGAAGTCGCGGAAATGAATAGTTGCAAGAACTTAGGCATTGTTCCGAGTGCGCCACTTCCTAGGAAAGAGCTGTCAACTGGGACTTCTCGCCAACCTAGCACTTCTAAATTTAAATCTGATGCGATTGCTTCGGTTTGATTGATTGCCAAATCACATTTACTGTCATCTTGAGGCATAAATGCTATACCAGTTGCGTAGTGCCCCTTTGGCGGAAGCTCAAAATCTACGACTTCTCTTAAGAATTTATCGGGAATCTGTATGAGGATTCCAGCACCATCTCCCGTGTTCTTCTCTGCCCCTAATGCACCTCGATGTTGTAACTGACATAGAGCGGCAATTCCAGAGGACACTATTTCGTGAGTTGCTCGCCCCTTTAAGTCCGCTATGAAGTTAACACCGCAGGAATCATGTTCGAATGCAGGGTTATAGAGGCCCTGTTCTATAGGCAAATCTGGATTGATATTACTTTTCACACGTTTCCTTTGGTGCTGTACGACTAGGACAGCGTGAGGCGACGTTGACCCAGCTAGTTATAGCTTATCAATTCTAACAAAGTTTTAACTAGTTGAAATACGCAAGTAGCTGTTGACAATTATTGAAGGCATGCTGTTTAGGTGAATACCTTACGAGATAACGACAATGAGTTGTTCAAATTTTTAAATACTTCTACTTCTCCCTACCATGCTGTTCAGAACGTTCGAGAATATTTACTCGAAGCAGACTTTACGCAATTGGACGAGCAGACACCTTGGGAGTTATCAACGGGCGGCTATTTTATTGAGCGTGATGGGAGTATAGCTGCATGGTACTTTCGGAACTTGAAGGAAGCAGCGAATGGATTAGCTATCGTCGCAGCGCATACGGATAGCCCAAATCTTCGTTTAAAGCCTGTTCTGAAGGGTGATCAAGTTGGCTTATCTCAATTTGGTGTAGAAGTCTATGGTGGCGCTTTACTCAATAGTTGGCTTGATAGAGATCTAGGAATTTCTGGTCGCCTCATCACACTTTCAACAGGTGGAGTGATCAAAGAAAACTTAGTGCAGATCAACGAACCACTTGCGAAGATTCCCCAACTTGCAATCCACTTAAATAGATCTGTCAACGAAAACGGGCTGATCCTTAATCCCCAACAACACCTTCGACCTATTTGGAATGATACTTCTTCAGATACTACGAATCTTATTGATTTCATTTCGTCTGCCGCTGGAATTGATCGCCAACGTATCCAGTCTTGGGATTTGATGCTCCATGACCTCCAGAAGGCAAGCTTTGTTGGCGCTGACAAACAATGGATAGCTTCAGCCCGCATTGATAACCTCATATCTTGTTACGCTGCCTTATCATCTTTCACCAAGAGTGCCTCAGATAAACAATTTAAAAGAATGCCGATCCTCTGCCTATTTAACCATGAGGAGGTAGGTAGTACTTCTGCTGCAGGCGCAGCTGGGAACCTGTTACCGTTGTTAATTCACCGGATCTTCAAAGGCATTGATCAATCAGAGGTCTTGGCTAAGTCGACAATGGTCTCTGCTGATGGCGCCCATGCAACTCATCCTAATTATCTTGAAAAACATGATTTAGACCACGAAATCCGAATGAACGCTGGGATAGCCATTAAACGGAATAGCAACGAGCGGTATGCAACGAATGCAATCGGACAGGCAACTGCGCAGAATATCTGCGAGAGCAATAATATCCCCTACCAATTGTTTAGCAATAGAAGTGACCTTGCCTGTGGATCGACTATCGGACCCATTAGCTCTGCGAATTTAGGCATCAACACGATTGATCTTGGCGTACCACAATTATCTATGCACTCCACACGGGAGTTGTGTGGCGAAAGCGACGTGTTGGCCCTTGAAAACTTTTTATTTAATTTTTTTGAAAGCTGATTACCTAACTTTTAATCTGTCCACAAGTGATAGAAACATAAGAAGAACAGCGTAGATCTCAAGCCGTCCGATAATCATCAGTATCGCAATGATTGAGCGGCTACCTCTCTCAAATTCTAGAAAATTCGATGTTGGTCCAGCTTCTCCTAGAGCCGGCCCCATATTGCTCATTGCCGAAATTGATCCGCTGAGAGCTGTTACTAAATCTTCGTTGAAAAAGAACGTTAATGAAACGGTCCCGATTATGACTAAAGAAATGAATAAAGCAATGAATCCTAGTATTGAGGCCACAACTTTTTCTTCAATCTTTTCTTTACCAACCTTTATTGGGTATTCTCCACTGGGTCTTCGAATCAATTTCAACTCTCTTGAAAGAGCCTTGAAGCCGATTTGCATTCGGAAAATTTTCATCCCTCCAGCTGTGGAGCCAAACGTACCTCCAACTGTCATTAGAAATAGAAGCAATAATTGACTTGCCGTCCCCCATAAAACAAAATTCCCTATTCCATCAGGTCGAACATTTCCAAACCCTGTACTACTTGCAAGGGTAACTACGTTAAATAATGAATCGCGGAAAGCTGTACCGACATCAACCGAATCCATTAACCAATTCATAAGGAATATCACTCCGATAAACGACAACGTAATCCTGACGTACAGCTTCCATTCTGAAGAGCGGGTAAAAACTCGAAAATTACCCTTACTCTTCCAGAATTTATACTGAAGGTTGTAGTTCATTGCTCCGACAAACATTCCGAATACGATGATTAACTCAACAATGTAAGAATCGAAACTTCCTATCGAACCATTCTTTGTTGAGAATCCTCCGATAGCTGCGGTTGAAAGCCCATGAGCTACAGCATCATAAAGGCCCACATTTGGGGTAGCCCAAAGGAGTAATGCAATCGTGATCGTCACTCCGAAATACACAAGCCAAAGAGATTTAGCTGTATCAATAGATCGTGCACGCAACTTATCTGATTCATGACCTGGGGACTCCGCAGTCATTAGCTGAAGTCCACCCACTCCTAAACTTGGCAAGACAGTCACTGCCAGCACAATGATCCCCATCCCTCCATACCATTGCGTAAGTTGACGCCAAAATAAAATACCTTTGCTATTGGCTTCAATATCCTGTAGGACTGTTGATCCAGTGGTCGAGAATCCAGAAATTGTTTCAAACAAGGCATTATCAATTCGCGACCAAGGGAAAACGCCAGAAAAAAGATACGGGAGCATTCCAATCAAAACACATCCAACCCAACTCCACGCAACTACTGAGAAAATAGCTTTAGGCCTATCCATTGAGTCATCTGCAATTGATGTGACAGCCCTAAGCGATAAACCTAAGAATGCAGCAATTACAGCAGTGGCGAATAAAGAAAATTCATTGTGCGAATCAGCAGATACCCACTCGATTAATCCAGAAATGACCAATCCCGGCGTCAAGAAAAGAAGAGTCAACCCAATTATATTTATCGTTGCTGACTCGAATAGTCCCTCAAGGAAAAACCGTCTAGAGAACTTCATCGCTCGATCTCTTGCTAGAAACGAATCCGCGTAAATTCAATTTGATTGACTGTGATAATTTCAAAATCATATATGCGGCAGGAAGTATCGACAGGCGCCCTACTAACATCAGGACGCTAAGTGTGAAATTTCCTAGGATCCCATACTCGGTCGCTAATGTAGCTTCAGTTATTGGGGGCCCTCCAGTGACGAATGCTGATAATGAAACAGCTATCGAATCTTCAATTCGTAGTGACTCGTTATCGAGCGAAATCAAGAATGAGCCCATAGCAATAATAAATATAAAGATGGCTGTATATCCCTGAAGTTTGTCGAGTTCCCGCTCATTCACTACTTCACCACTGACTTTGATTTTCCTGATCGCTTGCCGGTTGTATTTTCGCGTCAACTCTCTGCGCAAGTATTTAATCAATGCAATGAGCCGATGAACTCCAAAGCCACTACCTGGTGACCCAGCCATTCCACCTGTGGCAAGAAGCAATAACGCAATAGCGCTTATCCCAGATGAAAATTCCCAATCTTTATTGACGAAACCAGTTGTGCTCAAGAGTGATGCAACCTTAAAAGACGCATCCCGCACTTGATAACTGAAGGAACCTATAAAGTCTCCCTTTAGCCAAAAAAGTACTACCCCACCGAAGAACATTAGTAAGTAGAGACGCAATTCATTGTTCGATTTAATATTGCGGATCTTCCTTCTGCCGATCCACCAAATAATCCCAAGATTTAAGCCTCCTAAAAACATTGCGCATATCAGAACCCACTCAATGGGCCCTGACTCAAAAAAAGCTATGGATGAAGCCTTTGTACTAAAGCCCCCCGTGGAGGAAGCAGTTAACGAGTGCGCAAAGGAATCAAAAAATCCCATTCCTGCAATATTTAGGGCAGCGAATACGCATAATGTGAGACCGCTATAAAGAATGCTGATTTCCTGTATACGTTTTACTTGTTTCCGGGAGAATATTTTGGGCCCGTAAGCCGCAGATGGATTATCCCCGCTCGAAGTTATTGGAGTAGCTACAAAAACTAGGAAAAGGGCGACTAAGCCTCCCACCCACTGTGTTAATGATCTAAAAACATTAACTGATGTAGATAAAGACTCTGGGTTAAGGGTTGAAATTGCTGTTGTAGTTATTCAAGATGTCGATTCAAGAATAGCCACATCGACTGTGCTGACTACACCGGAGGCTATCAGCATAACTGATTGCAAGAGTATGAAACTTAAGAAGAAATAGAAGCTAAAGGAAAAGACTTCCGATGGGTTATTAAGCTCAAATGTTTTTAAACCTTTAAAATTGAGCGCAGCAAACAAGGATAGAAAAAACCCCACAATGACTAGGACCAAAGAGACCCTTCCACCAGCACCAGAAGGATAACCTGCGAAACCTGAAACAATTGAGACAGCGCCTAGTGTGATAGATGCAAAAACTAAAGAACCGAAATTGCTTCCTAACCCATGAGGATTTTTCAAGTTGGGCATCTTGGTTAATTTTACTCTGGCTATGCGCATTGGGAAACTCAATGACACTGCAAACTAAAGTTCGGAAGATTCTGAAATAAAATAGTCTTTCCGAACAGCATCAACCTGTTCAGGAGGGGCTATCAGCAGTACAGTGTCATCAGCCTGCAGTTGAGTTGACCCTCTCACGATAGAGGGCTCATCATTGCGAATTAAAGCCCCTATCAGCACATCTCTTGGCAGCTTAAGCTCACTCACCTTCTTTTCAACAGCTCTGCTCTCTGCACCAACCTTAAGTTCGACTACCTCAAAATCCTGATCAACACCCAAGAAGGTTGCCACATCTTTTACATCATGTACATATCTGAGAACTCGATTTGCACTTGCCGTAACTGGTGAGAGCGTTGAATCGACATCTGCGAAATCAAGAACGTCCATCAGTTTCAGCTTGTGAAGGATCGCTATAGTCCGGTCAGTACCTAGAGATTTCGCGTACATGCAGGAGAGAACGTTAGCCTCATCTTTACCAGTGAGTGCTACGGCAGCATCATATTTACCAGCATCAATTTCAGAAATGAACTGCGCATCAGTGATATCTCCTTTTCTAATATCCACTCCATCAAGTTTCTCAGCTAATTCTTCTGCTCTGGCCGAATCAGATTCCACTAACGTAACCTCGCGAAACTTCATTTTTACCAGTCTTCTCGCTAAGAACTCTCCGGTTCGGCCTCCTCCCAAAAGAAGAATCCGTTTATGTTTCTTACGTTTAAATCCCAGAGTTTCAAGCACTTTACTCTTTTCACTTCTTTTAATAACAAGCCAGATGTGGTCCCCTGCTTGAAGAGTTTCTTCAGAGCGCGGAATTTTAGCTTCCCCTTCACGACGCAGCGCTGCTACTAAGAAGCTCCAGTCGGGTTCATATTCAGCCCCTATCTGAGAGAGAGTCTTCCCAGAAAAGTCAGCTTCAGCAGTGACTGTTACACCGATAACTACAACTTGGCCTCCCCCCAACGTTGCAATTTCGTCTGCGCCCCATGAATCAAGTAGTTCGGATATCTCACGCGCGGTATCTTCATCAGGGTCAAAAATAAGGTCGGGTTGTTCGCCGCCCAAGAACCAGGGCTCTTCTTTGGAGGAGGCTTTAATTTCATCAGCTTCAATTCGGATTATTGATTTCTCTACTCCCCTATTACGGGCATAAAGATTAGCTAATAAATTAACTTCGTCATTTGATGAGACTGCTACTAAAAGATCTGCCTCATCAATACCTGCCATTTCAAGCACTTCTGGGTGGCTTCCGCTGCCTTTGACCATGGTTGCATCCAGAACACCATCCAGTTGTTTAATTCGATCCGTGTCAGGGTCAATAACTGAAACATTAATATTCTGCGTTTGATGTTTGGGGTCAGTAAGCAGCCGTGTGATATATGCTCCTACTTCCCCAGCCCCGATTACAACTATGTTCACTTCTATTTGGTAACAGTTTTCTGCCTAGAAATCATAGATACTTCAAAAAAATACTTTACTTTCACCACAAATTACTTGAAATACTTACCAAAGCTTCTGCTTCCATATAGACTTCCCGATTGTACTTGTAAGAGAGCTAATAACTCTTTTACCCAGTTAAGAGGAGCAACATTGGAATCAATCCCCTACCTAGCTTTAGTAAGCGCCCTTGCCGCATTGGCATTGGCATCATATTTTTTCTCAACAGTTAAGGCAGCACCAGCTGGAAATGACCGAATGGTCTTCCTGATGACCGAAATTCAGAAGGGAGCCAAGGCCTTCCTTCGGCAAGAGTACACATGGGTGTCATTCTTCGTCATCGCAATGGTTATTCTATTGGCAATTATTATTGCGCCTCTTGCTTCTGTCTCTTATATTATCGGGGCAATACTATCTGCGTCGGCCGGCTATATCGGTATGACCGTGGCTACTATGGCCAATGCACGAACAACGGAGGCCGCAAAAGAAGGACCTGCAAAAGCTTTGCCAGTCGCTTACAGAGGTGGAGCCGTAATGGGCTTTTC
>PALU01000056.1 GCA_002706585.1 Rickettsiales bacterium | reverse complement strand
ATGAGTAAAAAAGAGGTTTTTAGTATTAAAAAAAATTTTGTTAAAATCAAAGACAAAATATTATTTAATAAAATACGAAAAAAAATATTCATTTTTCATTGTGTTACTGATTATCCAGTAAAAGACGAAAATGCAAACCTAAACTGTATTGAGACTCTATCAAAAAACTTAAAATTAAATATTGGATATTCTGATCATACGGTTGGGACTAACGCACCTTTGATTGCTATATCTAAAGGGGCCATTATAATTGAAAAACATTTCACACTTAATAAAAAGATGAAAGGTCCAGATCATAAAGCTTCTTTAAATCCAGATGACTTCAAAAAATTATCAAATAAAATTAGACAGTATGAAAAAATGATAGGTGATGGAATAAAAAAAATACAAAAATGTGAATTGAAAAATTCTAAACTTGTTAGGAAGAGTATAGTTGCCAAAAAAAATATAAATAAGAATACTAATTTTAATTTGGAAAACCTAACCTGCAAAAGACCTGCTAATGGTTTATCACCTTTTTTAATTAAGAAATTATTAAATAAAAAATCAAAGAAAAATTATATAAAAGATCAACTGATTAAAATTTAATAGAAAAAGGGGATAAAAATTGAATAATAAAATCTTAGTAAATAAAATAATTAAAACAATTTCAGGTGTCATCAAAGAAAACTCTAAAGAATTACATGAACCCTCTCTGCCAAAAAAGGAATTTAGATATATTAATGAAACGTTATCAAATAATAATTTTATGATAGGCCCATATATTCAAAAATTTGAAAAAAAAATAAAAAATTTAACTAAATCTAAATATGTAGTTCTCACAAATACAGGAAGTTCCGCGTTACATCTTTCTTTAAATCTTATCAATGTAAAGAAAGATGATGAAATATTAATTCCTACACTCCATTATATTTCGAGTGTTAATTCGACTCTTTATTGTGGCGCAACTCCTCATTTTATCGACATAGATGAAAATTCACTGGGGGTTGATTGTATTAAATTAGAAAACTATTTAAAAAAAATATGTATTATAAGAAGAAAAAAATGTATAAATAAAATATCAGGCAAAACTATTAAAGCAATTATTGTTCTTCATGTATTTGGTCACTCTGCAAATCTAAAACATATTCAAAAAATTTGTAAAAAATTTAAACTAATAATGATAGAGGATGCTGCTGAAGCAATTGGGAGTTATAATAAAAATCAACATTTGGGTACTTTTGGAAAGATTGGTATTTTAAGTTTTAATGGTAATAAAACAATTTCAAGTGCTGGTGGAGGTGCTATTTTAACTAGTGATAAAAAGTTAGCAAAAAAAGCTAAATATCTTGTTTCAAATGCAAAAATTCCTCATGTCTGGAAATATTCATATAAAGAAGTTGGTTATAATTATAGAATGCCTAATATAAACGCTGCAATTGGTTTTTTGCATATGAAATATCTAAAAAAAATATTGATTGAAAAAAGAAAGCTATTTCACAAATATAAAAAATCTTTTTCAAAATTTAATTTTATAAAAATTCTAAATGAGCCTAATGAATGTAAAAGTAATTTCTGGCTACAAACTTTAATTTTAGGAAAAAATAAACAAAGTTTAAGATATAAGTTGTTAAAAACTGGCTATAATAAAAAAATCAAATTAAGACCAGCATGGGAATTGTTGCACACCCTTAAACACTTAAGAAAATACCCTAGAATGAACTTAGATAATGCAACAAAAATTCACAAAAGAATAATCAATATACCAAGTAGTTGTTATAAAATTAAATGATTAAAAAAAAAAAATTATTTGAAGAGATTACTGATAATCTACGTTCAAATAAAATTCCTAAAGTAGATTTGCATATGCATACGAATTGGACTGATGGAAAAAATACTGTATCAGAGATGTATAAATCTGCTTGCAGTAAAGGACTGGATGTAGTTTTATACAGTGAACACGCAAGATATAAGAGTGTAGATTGGTTTAAAAATTTTGCTCAAGAAGTAAGGTCTATTAAGAAAAAAAAATGTTTACCTTTAGTGGGTGTTGAGAGCAAAATATTAAATTATAAAGGTGAAATAGACATCCATCCTAAAATTGCTAGAGAGTGTGATTTAATAATGGGTAGTGTTCATAGGTTTCCAGGTGAAGATGGTATAAACTTAAAACGACATATCTCAAAATATAAAAAAAAAGAAGCAATTGAGATTGAATTTGAACTTTCTATTGCAGCATTAAAATATTCCTCAATAGATATTTTAGGTCATCCCTTTGGAATGTCTTACTCAAGATTTAAAACTCAACCGCCTTGGAAATTAATAATTGAATTAATTAAAATTGCAAAAAAATACAAAAAAGCTTTTGAAATAAATTCAAAATATCATAAACAAGCAAAAAAAATGATTAATGAGTGTCTTAAATATGAGACGCTTATTTCTCTAGGATCTAATGCTCATTCAGTAAAAGAAGTGGGCAAAATTCAAAAAATTTTATCTTAAATGAAAAAGATTAATGTAATTGTAACTGGAGCAGGTAGTGGCGTTGGACAATCAATACTCAAATCATTAAAAATAAGCAAGTTGAAATTAAACATCATTTCTTCTGACATATCACCTCTGAATGCAGCTCTTTTTAGATATGATAAATCAATAATTATACCAAAAGTAGAGGACAAGAACTCATTAAAAAAAATTATAAATATTTTAAATAAAAATAAAATACACGTACTATTTGTAGGCTCTGAATATGAGGTTGAGTTTTTTTCATTAAATAAAAAAAAAATAGAACAATATACAAATGCTATAATCTGTGTGTCTCCAATCGAAACTGTTCAAATCTCTGGTGATAAATATCTTACATATAAATTTCTTAGAGATAATAATTTACCTTATGCAAAGACTTATCTGCCAAAAAATTTAAATAATGCAAAAAAAATTTTAGATAATTGTAAACTTCCAGTTTTTATTAAAGATCGTTTTGGGACTTCCTCAAGAAATATTTTCTTAATTAAAAATAAGAACGAATTAAATAAATATTTTAAAATAGTTCCGAATTCGATTATTCAAGAATTTGCAGGCAATAAAGGAGACGATTTGAAGGATGAATATACATGTAGCTTCTTTTTTTCAAAAGAAGGTAAAATCATAGGGCCATTTATAGCTAGACGAATTCTTAAGTATGGTACATCTTGGTCAATTGAGGTAAAAAATTATAGTAAAATAAAATCAACTTTAAAAAAAATTGCAAAATTATTGCCTAGCATTGGTAGTTTAAATATTCAATTAAGAGATGGAAAAAAAGGTCCTGTGCCCTTTGAATTCAACGCAAGATTTTCAGGCACAACATCAATTAGATCACACTATGGTTTTAATGAACCTGAAATGTTCATAAAGAATTATTACTTGGGAAAAAAAATTAAGAAACAAAAAATAAGAAACGGGATTGCATTAAGATACATAGATGAAATCTTTTTAGATGGAATAAAAAAGAACTCAAAAAAATTTAAAAAAAGCAAAGGAGAAAAAAGAAATTGGTTTTGAAATTATGTCATTAAAAATTTGTATAGCAACTGGTGGAAGAGCAGACTACGGATTGTTAAAAAAACTTATTATGATGATTAAAAAAGATCAATTTTTTAAATTACAAACTATTGTTACCGGATCTCATTTGGAAAAAAAATATGGATACACAATAAATGAAATAAAAAATGACAGAATTAAAATAGATGAAAAAATTTTTTTGAATATATTTTCTGATGAGCCAGATAAAATTTCAGAAGTTGTTTCCCTGGGTATTAAAAAATTTACTAATTCATTAAAAAAATTAAAACCTGAATTATTATTAGTTTTAGGTGACAGGTATGAAATATTTTCTTTAACAGTTGCAGCATATATTTTAGGTATTCCTATTGCCCATCTACATGGTGGTGAAACAACTCAAGGTGCAATAGATGAGGGTTTCAGACATTCAATAACCAAAATGTCAGACATACATTTTGTAGCAAACGTAATTTATAAAAGAAGAGTTAAACAACTAGGAGAAAATGAAAAATATATTTTTAATGTTGGGGGTTTGGGAGTTGATCAAATAAATAAGAATAGTCTTTTTTCGAATACAGAAATACAAAAAATTACTAAAATCAAATTAAGAAAAAAAAATTATTTAATCACCTACCATCCTGAAACAATAAAGAGCAAAAATAACCAAAATAACAATATCTTTCCATTACTTAATTCATTAAAGAAATTAAAAAACTCAAGCTTAGTTTTCACAATACCCAATACAGATTCTCACAACAAAAAAATTTATAAAGATATAAAAAATTTTGTGAATAAAAACAAAAATTGTTATCTTTTTAAATCTTTGGGACATAAACTTTATTTATCTCTTATAAAAAATGTTAACTGTGTAATTGGAAATTCATCAAGTGGTCTTCATGAAGTGCCTTTTTTTAAAAAACCAACAATAAATATAGGAGATAGACAAAAGGGAAGAATTAAAGTTGAGAGTGTTATTGATGTCAATATGAATTCTAATGAAATAACAAAAGCTCTTAATAAAATCAATTTTCGCAGTTTTAAAAAAAAATTAAAAAAAGTCTCCAGTCCATACGGAAAAGGGGGTGCTGGAAAAAAGATAATTAAGAAATTGAAAAAAATAAATTTAGCAAACATTAAAAATAAAAAATTTATTGATTTAAGATTTAATTAAAATTTATGAAAACTATCATTGGAATAACTGGGGCATCAGGTATGCTTGGAAAACATCTCTTGCATATTTTATCTAAAAAAAAGATATCTGTTGTTGCTACATCAAAAAGACTTATTAGGTCTAAAAATAAAAATATAATTTGGAAAAAACTAAATTTAATAGATTTAAAAAATGAATCTCAATTAGATAATGTTTTTGGTAACATTAACACTATAGTACATATTGGTGCTCTTGTTCCAAAAGCAAATATAAAACAAGATAAAAAAAAAATAAAAAAAATTAATTTTGATTCAACTTTAATAATTACAAAATGGGCTTTAAAAAAAAATATACACTTAATTTATATCTCTGGTGCAATTATCTACGAAAATAAAGGTAAAAAGAAAATTAAAGAAATTTCAAATTTAAAAACAAAATTTTTTAAAGATTTTTATGGTAGTTCAAAAAAAAAATGCGATCTTTATCTTCAAAAAAAAATTAAATCTGGTAATAAAATCAGTATATTAAGACCATCTTCTATATATGGATTTGGTTTGGATAAAAATAAAATTATAAATCAACTTATTAAATTATCTAAATCAAATAAAGATATTAGATTATACGGACCTTTTGATAAAATTAATCTTATTCATGCTATTGATGTTGCAGAAGCAATTTATAAAACAATTGTTAAGAAAAAATATAAGATATTTAATATTGGCTCAAACAAATTATACTCAATTAAAGACTTGTCAAAAATTCTAATAAAGATAAATAAAAGTAAGTCAAAATTAAAAATTAAAAAAAATATGAATATTTCTAATATTGATTATAAATATAATATATCCTCATTGGAAGCCAAAAAAAATTTACAGTGGAGTTCTAAAGTTTCAATTATTAATGGAGTAAAATTATTGATGCAAAAAAAATATGGTTGAAAAAAATAATAAAGTTTTTTGGTGTAAAAATTGTGTGGTTATGTCTACAAGACCTAGAGTAACATTTGATGATAGAGGATTTTGTACAGCTTGTAGATGGACAGAACAGAAAAAAAAACTTGATTGGAAAAAAAGAGGAAAATTACTTGAAGAACTTCTAAATAAACACAGATCAAATGAAAGAATATTTGACTGTATTACAACTGTTAGTGGAGGAAAAGATGGGTCATATGTTTCATATAATTTAAAACATAAATTTAATATGAACCCGTTAGCTGTTACGATTAGACCTATAACAGAGACACAGATTGGCCAAGAAAACTTAAATAATTTTGTTCAGAGTGGTTATAACCACCTATTAGTATCACCTAATGTTGAAGCTATGAGAACATTAAATCGATTAGGCCTTACGGAAATGGGCTTTCCGTATTATGGATGGTTAATTTCAATTCATACTGCGGTATTTAGAATAGCAGTTCAATTTAATATCCCTTTGGTATTTTATTCTGAAGATGGAGAAGTTGAATATGGTGGAGACGCAAAAAATATAGATAAAGGAATTTACGGAGTTGATTATATTAAATCAATTTATTTAGAGGGAGGCTATGAAAAAATTTTAAAAATGTCAAAACTTTCTGAAAAAGAGCTTTATTGGTTTAAATTTCCAAGTGATGAAGATTTAAGAAAATTAAAATTAGAAATTACTCATTACGGATTTTACGAAAATTGGGATCCATATAGAAATTATCAAATTGCTAAAAAATATTGTGGCTTGAGTGAAAATGAAACGCTTAATGAAGGTACGTATACAAACTTTGCTCAAACTGAGCAAAAGATATATCTACTACATGTTTATTTTATGTATTTAAAATTTGGATTTGGTAGAGCTACTCAAGATGCAGGAATTGACGTAAGGAGAGGTGCAATGACTAGAGAACAAGCTGTTCAATTAGTTAAATTATACGATGATATGTATCCTGAAAGTTTATTCGAAGAATATTGTGAATATTATAAAATGAGCATGAATGAATTTATGGAAAATATAGATAAATGGGCGAATAAAGATTTATTTGAAAAAAAAAATAAATGGGTTCCAAAGTTTCAAATTAAATGAATTTAAAAAATAAAGTTGGTATAATTGAGTATGGAGCTGGTAATTTAGCATCTATTTGCAACGCAATAGATTTTTTAAATTTTGATGTAAAATTAATTTCCAATCCTAATGATATAAAAGATTTTTCCCACCTTGTACTTCCAGGTGTTGGACATTTTGGAAAATTATCGAATAATTTAAACAAAAGAGGATGGCCCGAAAAATTAGAGGACTTTATCAAAAGAGGTAATTATATTTTTGGTATATGTATTGGTATGCAGCTTCTTTTTCAAAAGAGTGAGGAAGATGAAAATGCTAAAGGTTTAGGTTTTGTAAAAGGAAATGTAAGGAAATTTGATAAAAAATTTAAACTTCCAATTCCTCACATGGGTTTTAATGAAGTAAATTTTCATGAAACAAGAATATGGAAGAATATAAAAAATAATTCACCATTTTATTTTGTTCATTCATATAGAATAGCTGATACTGATGATAAAAGTATAAAATCAAAGACGAGTTATGGGGAAGAGTTTGTATCATTTATAGAAAAAGAAAATATTTATGGCTCTCAGTTTCATCCAGAAAAAAGTCATAATAATGGGCTAAAATTACTAAAAAACTTTATTGAGTTATAAATTGATAAAAAAAAGAATCATATTTTCATTATTATATCAAGACGGTTTTTTTTATTTAAGTAGAAATTTTAAACTTCAAAGAGTTGGTGATGTAAGCTGGTTAGTAAATAATTTTGGTTTCGGAGAAACGTGTAATTATATTGATGAATTAATATGTTTGCTTGTTAAAAGAAATCCAACAAAAGACGATAAGATCAAATTTTTTGATGATATATCTTTATTAAGAAAAAAAATTTTTGTACCAATTACCTTGGGTGGTGGTATTAGAGAAATTGATGATGCTAATCAGTACTTCCTAAATGGTGCTGATAAAATACTTTTAAACACTTCAGTTTATGACGATAAGTTAATGGAAAATATTACAAAGATATATGGAGAGCAAGCAATAAGTATTATGATTGACTATGTGAGATCTGAGGTTGAAGATAAAAACGACATTTACGTAAATTGTGGTAGTGAATTTAAAATGAACTTAAATAATTTTTTTGAAAGTTACTTTAATAAAATACCTTGTGGTGAAATAATTTTGAATTCTATTGAAGACGATGGGACTGGAAATAGTCTTGATTTGAAAATTATTAGTAAAATACCAAAAAATGCTAACATTAAGTCTATATTATTAATGGGCGGAGCTGGTAAAGCTGAACATATTGTAGAAGCTTTGACTTATAAAGAAATATCGGGTGTGGTAACAGCAAATCTTTTTAACTTTCTTGGCACTGGTTTAGAGATTTCAAGAAAAATGTCTTTAGAGAATAATATTAATTTAGTTAATTTTGATAATTAAAATTTAATGAATAAATTAAGAATAATACCAAAATTAGAGGTCAAAAATTCAAATTTAATAAAAGGTCTCCAATATGAAGGTTTAAGAAAAATTGGTAATCCAGTTGAATATGCTAATCGATATTATGAAGAAGGTGCCGATCAAATTAATATTATAGATATTGTATCATCATTATATTCCAGAGATAATCTTTATGAAATTATAGATAAAATAACAGAAAATATTTTTATACCAATTTGTGTTGGTGGAGGAATTCAATCAATAGAGCATATTGTAAAACTTTTAAATTGTGGTGCTGATAGAGTAATAATTAACTCTGCTGCTCTAAGAAACAGTGAGTTTTTAAAAGAAGTTGCAAATATATTTGGAAATCAATTTATTAGTGTCTCAATAGAGGCAAAAAAAATAAATAATGAATATTTTTGCATGATGGACCATGGAAGAGAAAATTCAAATATAAAAGTTGCTGAATGGATTAAACATTTGACAAAAAATAATGTTGGTGAAATTATAATAAATTCTGTTGATAACGATGGTATGGAGTGTGGGTATGATTTTTCTTTATTTGATCAAATGAGTGAAGATACAAAATGCCCAATTGTTATATCTGGAGGTGCTGGAAATATTAGTCATTTTCTCGAAGCTGCGAAGTTAAAACTAATAAGTGGTTTATGTGCATCAACAATTTTTCATTTCAACAAATTAAAGGTTGTGGATTTAAAACAAGGATTAAAAAAAAATAAGATTGAAATTGTAGAATGAAGTCAACAATTCTAAACTTGGGAATAAATAACATTAAAAGTATAAAAAGTGCATGTGAAAAGATATGCGATACAACTGTAGTATCAAGTTCAAATGAATTTATAGATTCGGATCTAATTGTATTACCAGGAAATGGATCCTTCTCCAAAGGTATGCAAGAAATTCGATTGAGAGGTTTTGATAAAATAATAAATCATTTTTTTTCAAGAAAGAAAAAAATTATTGGTATTTGCCTAGGTTTACAAGTCATGATGCATGAAAGTGAGGAGTCGGTTGGTACTTCTGGATTGGGACTTGTTGATGGTGTAGTTTCTAAAATTAAAGATAATAGTTTAAAGCTTCCTTTATTAGGATGGTATGATGTAAAATTTAAAGAAAATATTTTTGAGAGTAGAAGTTATTTTTTTAATAATAATTATTCTGTTAACTTAAAAGAAAACAACTTATTATATGGAAAATTAAATAATTTATCTGCTTTTATTAAAAAAGATAATTTTTATGGTTTTCAATTTCATCCGGAAAAAAGCGGAAAATATGGTATTGAACTTTTAAAAAAAACTATTTATTTCTAATTAAATGAAAAATAATAATCAGAATATCAAAGTTGAATTTTGTAAAAAATGTGTGATGTCTAATCAAAAAGTATTACCATCTATAGTCACAGATGATAACAAGGACCATTCTAATAAAGTAAATATTCCTTTTAAAGATAGTATTTGTAATGCTTGTGTAGAAGTTGAAAAAAAATATAAAAAAATAGATTGGAAAGAGAGAGAAATAAAGTTTAAAAATTTTTTAGATAAATACCGATCTAGAAATGGTTCCTATGATTGTATTGTTCCTGGATCGGGGGGGAAGGACTCAGTTTTTCAAGCTCAAATATTGAAAGAAAAATATAATATGAACCCTTTAACATTTACTTTTTCTCCACATATTTACACTGATGTAGGAATGAAAAATTTTCACAATTGGCCTTTGAAAGCTGATGTTCCTAATTATTTATTTACACCAAGCGGAAGAGTACACTCAAAATTAACTAACCTTGCTTTTAATAATTTGCTCCACCCCTTTCAACCTTTTATATTTGGACAAAGAAACATGGTAGTGCACATGGCAAAAAAATTTAAGATACCACTTATTTTTCAAGGTGAACCACAATCAGAAAGAGGTGGTATGAAAGATGAAATAGATCAATTCGAAATGTTACCTAGATATTGGTCAAAAAAGAAAAACCAGAAGATCTTAGTTGCTGGACTTGAGCTAGATGAATTAGAAAAAAAACATAATATCACAAAATATGACATAAAATATTATTTACCAATGGATGAAGATGAAGCTTTAGAAGAAGAAATAAGAATTATTTATCTTGGTTATTTTGAAAACCTACAACCACAAGAAAATTTCTATTTAGCTGCAAAATTAACTGACTTTAAACCCAATGATAGGAGAACAGAACAAACATATTCCAAGTATAATTCTATTGATGATAAAATTGACCCTTTTCATTATTATACTGCGTATACAAAATTTGGTTACGGAAGATGTACAGAGGAGGCTTCAATTGAAATTAGAGAAGGATATATTAATAGAGATGAAGCGGTGAAGTTAGTTCATAAATATGATCATGAATTTCCAGAAAGATATTTTAAAGAATTTTTAGATTACATTAAAATTTCAGAAAATGAATTTTACGAAAAACTTGATGAATTTAGGCCTTCTCATCTTTGGGATAAGGTTGGAAATGATCCAACACATTGCAAAAATTGGAGACTTAAAGTCAAGGTAGAATAGCAATTTTTGATGCTTAAAATTACAAAACTATTCAATTTACAATCTATAATTTTTATTTCTGCAATAGTTTACTCAATAAAATATCATTTAATAAATTTCATTTCAAAATTAAGTAAAGAAAGTAGCTTTAATGTTAATTCAAATATTTTTGAAAACTACTTAAAAAAGAACTCAAATTTTTGGAAAAATGAAAATAAATTATTAAGTAAAAGTCGAATACTCATCACTAATTTTGTTCATCATCCAGGTTATACAATAACAGAGAGTATAATTGCAAAACAAATTTCTCAACTTTATAATTTAGAAACTTCTGCATTACTTAATTACAATGATTATATTGGAAAAAAAATTATTAAGAGTTTTGACGTAAATGATTTTTTATTTCAACCTCAAATTACTTTTGTTGATAGATTGAGGTATTTATTAGAAGCATATAATTTAATTATTAAGACAAAAAATATTCAAGAATTTATCTCAATGAATAAACATAATATTAATTATGGTAGATGTGTTTATGATCATATATTAAGAAATACTTCAAATGGAACTATAAAAAAAATTAATTTTAAAATATATTTTTTTTTAGCTGAAGCTTTGTTTTATAATAACTTTTATAAAAATTTATTTTCATCAAAAAAATTTGAATATATGATAATGTCGGAAACGCAATTCTTACCATCTAATATCGTATTTCAAAACGCTTTAGAAAATAATGTAAAAGTAATTTCAAGAATTGGTGGGCCTGAAAAAATTGGGATTAGACTTTACACACTATCTAATGAAAAGCTTCAGTCAAATATAAAGATATTAAAAAATCAATTTGATCAAACTATAAAAGGCTCTGAAGAATTTATATCAAACAAAGGTTATGAATACATTGCAGAACTTTATGAAGGAAGGAAGAAAAAACATGATCAAGCTACAAGTCAAAATTTTAATCAAATAAATGATGAATTAAATTCTAATAAATTGCTAGAATATTTTAAATGGAATAAATCCAAAAAAATATGTGTTATCTATTCACATAATCTATTTGATGGAAATTATTATAACGAATGGCGAATATTTAAAGACAACTTAACTTGGCTAAGAAAAACCTTATTATTTATTAAAAATAACGAAAATAATATTAATTGGATTGTTAAAGATCATCCTAGTGACTACGGAGTTAACCGAGGTAAAACTACAACTCATAAAGAATTTCAAAATATAATAGGAGAAAATAATAATATAAAATTTTTTCCTAAAAATTTCCAAACAAAAATTCTAAAAGAAATCTCAAATTGTTTATTAACTTCTCAAGGATCTGCTGGAATCGAGTTTCCTTGCTTTGGGATACCTAGTGTTATTTGTGGAGATGCTTTCTATCAAGGTTTAGGTTTTACTTTAGAACCAAAAAATGAAAATGAATATTATAATGTTATAGAGAATATGGATAAAATTATAGATGAAGGTTTAAATAAAAATCAAATAAACAGTGCAAGAGCTGCTTTTTATTTTTCAGAAGAATTAACAAAAGTAGATCACATGCTATTATTTGATTATAATATATCTAGGAGTAACCTTGATTTGGATGACTTTTTTTTCAAAGCAACCAACAAAATAATTAATTATGACGAAAAAAAAGATATGTTCAAATCATCTCTAAAAAGTCAGCTCCTCAATAATCATAGACATTTAATAATAGAAAATAATCTAGTAAAAATTTAAGATATATTTGATAAAATCCATTAAAAATCGATTTTTTTGAGCATTTTTTTCTTTGACTGTTCAAATTTGAACACTATATTGTTCAAGTTTGAACATATGAATACTAAAAATTACCAAAGCATTTTAACTAAACTTAAACACAATCCCAAGATTTCGCAAAGACAATTATCTAAAGATCTTGGATACAGTTTAGGCAAACTTAATTACATATTAAGAAGTTTAGAAAAGAAAAAATTGATTAAAAATAACTTTACAAAAAATATCAAAAAAAATAACACAAATAAATACATGATAACTTCAAAAGGAAAAATATTGGAAGAAACAGCAATAGACTATTCTTATTTAGCTTTAAATCAGCAAAATGAAGATAAAAAACTAATTAGAAAAAAACCTTTTTTAGTTGCAGAAATTGGCATAAACCACAATGGATCTGTATTAGATGCAAAAAAACTTATTAAGCTAGCTAAGAAACATGATTTTGATGCAGTAAAATTTCAAAAAAGAGATTTAAATGTTTGTATTCCTGAAAATCAGAAAAAGATTATGCGTGAAACACCTTGGGGATATATTAGTTATTTAGATTATAAAAAAAAAATTGAGTTAAACGTAAAACAATATTTAGAGCTAGATATATTTGCAAAAAAAATTGGTATAGATCTTTTTGTCTCATGCTGGGATATTAATAGTTTAAATTTAATGAAAAAACTAAATTTTAAATATAATAAAGTTGCTTCCGCTATGATTACAAACACAGAATTTTTGAAAGAAGTTGCAAAAGAAAAAAAGAAAACATTTATTTCAACAGGCATGTGTACAATGAGTGATATAGAAAAAGCTGTATCAATATTTGAAAAATTTAATTGTAATTTTGTATTAATGCACAGTATTTCTTTGTATCCATGTGATGAAAGTTTATTAAATTTAAATTTGCTCAAAACATTAAAAAATAAATTCAAATGTGAAATTGGTTATAGTGGACACGAAAGCTCTGTGAGCCCATCAATTGCAGCATTTCTCTTGGGCGCAGATTATATTGAAAGACATATTACTTTAGATAGAGCTAGTTGGGGTACAGATCAAGCAGCATCTTTGGAAGAATCAGGAATGGATAGTCTATCCACACTTTTAAAAAAAATTCCTATAATGCTTGGAGATGGGAAAAAAAAATTTCTTAAGGAAGAAAAAAAAGTAAGTAAGAAAATGAGATATTGGGAGGGACACTAAAAATGTATGATATAAATTTTTTTAAAAACTCTCACCCTATTAAAGAAAAAATTACAAATGGGTCGTTAAGTCTCTCAGAGGCAAATGTAATTGAAAAAGAAATGGAAATATTAAGAAGTAAAAATCCCACAATTTTTAATATTGAAACGACAAATTATTGTAATATGAAGTGTGTAATGTGTCCTAGAACAATATTCATGACACGTAAAAATATCTGGATTGATGATAATCTTTTTGAGCGAATGTTAGATAATATTAAAGTTCACGAAAAAAAAGATCTTGATAACTTTTGGAGTTGGTTAGAAAAAGACGCAAATTTTAATCCAAACGAAATATCGGAAAATGGATTTTATTTTTCTATTGTTTCAAGATGTTTAATTCTTCATGGATATGGTGAACCATTTTTAGACAAATATTTAATCAAAAGATTAGATGCTTGCAAAAAAAGAAACATTCCCACATATTTCTCATGCACGCCTGCAACAATGACTGTAGAAAAAGCTGTGAAAGCCATGGAGTCAGGTCTTACTGTTTTAAAATTTTCACTAGACGCGATGGATGATGGAACAATTAAATCAATTAGAGGTAAAAGAGCCGATTATTTTGACTCTATTGAAAAAATTAAAACACTTTTAAAAATTAAAAAAGAGAGAAATTTTAAAACCTTATTTGTTCCTTGTATGATTTCATTAAATAATGACGACAAAAGCAAAGAAATTCAAAAGAAATTTTTAGATTTTTGGAAAAATGAAGATGTTTATGCTTACGTAAAAAGTCAGGATAATAGATGGCATTTTGAGCAAAACCAGAAATTAGAAAATAAATCTCATTACGCAAAACAATATTGTGAATATCCCTGGACTTCTCTTACTGTGATGGCAGAAGGAAATGTTGTTCCATGTACACAAATCTCAAATAATGAAATCATCTTAGGAAATGTTAACAAAAAATCTTTAAAAGATATTTGGAACAGTGAAGAATATCAAAATTTTAGAAATATGCATATTACGGGAAATTTTCCTAAAGGTCATAAGTGTGTTGAAAAATGCGACCAGGTAAAATTATTCGAGTACTTAAAAAGAGGAAAAAAAATTAAAAAAGTTTGATGTCAAATTTTAAATTCTCTAATGAAGTTTGGTCGCTAATACCGGCTAGATCTGGTTCAAAAAGAATTAAAAATAAAAATTTAAAAAAAATTGGAAAACTTAGTTTAGTTGCGCATGCTATTAAAATTTCAAAAAAAACTAAATATATTAACAGAACATTTTTATCTACAGATTCAAATAATATTAAGTTAGAGGGTAAAAAATACGAAGCTGAGGTTCCATTTTTAAGAAGCAAAGAAACATCTAGGGATCATGCAAACGACTATGTAGTAATTAAAGAATTTTTAATTAATATTTATAAAACAGAAAATAAATTACCAAAATTCATTGTATTATTAAGACCAACTACGCCTCTCAGAAAAAGAAATATAATTGATAAAGCAATATTAAAATTCAAAAAACTTAAAAATTATGACTCCTTAGTTTCTGTCCATGAAATGAATGAACCAGTGCATAAAAAATTTTTTATTAAAAAGAATAAACTTAAACCAGTAATTTCCTCTCAATCTATTGATGGTGCAAATAACCCAAGACAAAATTTTATGAAATCTTATACAGCAAATGGTTACTTAGATATTATTTATACTAGAAATATATTTAATAACGAATATCTAGGAAAAAAATGTTTTCCTTTTGTAATAGATAGAGCTATTGATATCGATGATAAAACAGATCTCTTTATAGCAAAAAGCTTGTATTCAAGAAAAAATCAAAATGTATAAGAAAATTAAAAATAATAAAAAAAAATTACAAAATTATGCGCATCAAATCATACCTGGTCTAAGCGGTTTATTAGGTAAAAGGCCCGAAATGTACTTGCCTGGTGGAAAATGGCCAACTTATTACTCAAAAGCCAAAGGAATAAATATATGGGATCTAAACGGAAAGAAATATTTAGATTTTACAATGGTTGGAATAGGGACAAGTGTATTAGGATATGCTGATGAAGACATAAACAATCGTGCAATTAAAGTTCTAAAATCAGGATCAATGACAACTTTAAATCCACCTGAAGATATTGAGCTTGCTGAAGAGCTATTAAAAATTCATAAATGGGCTGGATCTGTAAAATTTTGTCGTACTGGCGGAGAAACAATGTCAATAGCTGCTAGATTAAGTAGAGCATATACAAAAAAAGATAAAATTTTATTTTGTGGTTATCACGGTTGGCATGACTGGTATTTATCTGCAAATTTATCTTCAAAAAAAAAAATTAAATGAACATTTATTGCCTGGCTTAGAGCCATTAGGAGTTCCTAAAGGCCTAAAGGGAAGCGTAATACCTTTTAAATTTAATAATTGGGATGATTTAGATAATGTTGTAAGAAAGAAAGCAAAAAGTTGTGCTGCTATAATACTTGAGCCCTGTAGAGAAAGTTATGCAGACAAAAAATTTATTATAGAACTTAGAAAAATAGCAAATAAAAATAATTGTGTTTTAATTTTTGATGAAATCACATCTGGATGGAGAATAAACACGGGTGGAGCTCATCAAAAACTTGGAGTAAATCCTGACATTGTTGTTTATGGAAAAACAATTGCTAACGGTATTCCAATGGGCGCAATAGTTGGTAAAAAAAAAATTTTATCTTTAGCACTTAATTCATTCATAAGTAGTTCTTTTTGGTCAGAGAGAATAGGGCCTGCTTGTGCACTTGAATTCATTAAAAAGCATAAAAAACTTAAACTAGGTTCAAAATTAAATAATATTGGTATCAAGATAAAAAAGATTTGGAGTGAAGCTGCAAAAAAAAATAATTTAGACATTGAAATTTATGGAATTAATCCATTAGCTTCTTTCAAACTAAAAACAAAAAATTGGCCTCATACAATTACATTTTTTAATCAAGAAATGTTAAAACTTAATATTTTAGCCTCCGACAGATGTTATGCAAATTTAAAACATGATAATAAGAGTTTAAAAATTTATAAAAAAGCATGTGAAAAAGTATTCAAAAAAATATCTTTTTTAGAAAAAAAAGGAAAATTAAAAAACCATTTGGAAGGACCAGTTAAGCAAATGGGTTTTCATAGACTTACAAAATAAATTTTTGTTTTAATTGACTAAATTTTACTATAAAAGAATTTAAATTAAATAAATTTATGTTTAGACCTATCCAAGTACCTGATGAAAAAAAATTAGTTCAATATTTTAAATCATGTGGATTGAGTATTTTATTAAAACCTTCAAAAAAAAGAGATAGATTTGTTAATGAAATGAAAGTTAGTGGTGCATACAAACCAGAATTAAGAGATCTATATTTGCTTCATCAATATACGTTAAAATACAAAAGAACAACAGTTCTTGAATTTGGGACTGGATGGTCATCTTTAGTCTTTGCGAATGCTTTGGAAATTAATAAAAATAAATATTCTGTTAAAATTAGAAAGTTAAGAAGAAACAACCCTTTTGAACTTCATTGTTTAGATAATGAAAAAAAGTATTTAAATATTGCAAAAAAAAGATTGTCTAAAAAACAATTAGAAAAGACAAATTTTCACTATAGCGAGGCGGAAATGACTTCCTTTAATGGAAGAATTTGTACACAATTTAAAAAGTTACCACTTATCAATCCTGACTTAATATATTTAGATGGGCCAGATCAATTTAATATTAAAGGTAATGTGAGTGGCTTAAATTTAAAACACAAAGATATGATGCCCATGTCTTGTGATATATTGAAATTTGAACACTTTTTGACACCGGGCACAATAATAATTACAGACGGTAGAGCTGCAAATGCTAGATTTTTAAAAACAAATTTACAAAGAGATTGGAAATATCTTTATGATAAACTAAATGATCAACATTTATTCTACTTAAAAGAATCTACTTTAGGAAAATATAATTCAAAACAGCTAAGTTTTTATTTTAAAAATATCTTTAAAAAATCAACTAGAAAATAATAAAAGACGTCCTATTATAGAAAATTAGAATTATTATGAAAATCAAGTGTCATCATCATAAACAACAAATAAAAAAACTACTATTCGTAGATGGTATAGGTAGAACTGGCAAAATGCTAACTTCAAAAATAGTAACATCTCTCAAAAATTTTGAGCAAGTTGAGTTTTCAGAGTTTTTGGAATATACGCTCGCAGGCATGAGCTTAAAAAAAATAAAAAAAGATTTTGCTGCCTCTTTTGTGAACCAAATAATCAATCAAATAGCATATAATAAAATGATTGGAAGAAATCAAAATTATAGAAGTACAGATTTAACTTCAGTAAAAAATTTCAAGAAATCTCAAATTTATGAAAAAAGAGCAAAAAGTGAAGAGGGTTCAAAGGTTTTTAAAAATTTAGCAAAAAATAAAAATTATTTTATCTTTATGACTCATGATGTAATGACAAATTTTAAATTTTTCAATGAATTAAACTTTGATTACAAAATGATACAGATTTATAGGAGTCCTTACGATATGATATTTTCTTGGTACAAAAGAGGTTTGGGGCATAGATATAACAATGATCCTTCTTCTTTTGATATACTTTTGAAATATAAAAATGTTCTATGTCCATATTACGTAGCTGGATATGAAAAGAAATGGATAAAAATGAATGAGGTTGAAAAGTGCGCTCAAATCGTTTTAAAACTTATAAAAAAATCTTTAAAAAATCATAAAAATACAAAATTATATAGAAAAATTTATACAACTACGTATGAAAACATAGTTCAAAACTCTAATATAGAAATTAAAAAAATTTGTAAATTTCTTAATACTAAATCTACATCCCATACAAAAAGAATTCTCAAGCTAGAAAGTTGCCCAAAAATTATTGATAAGAAAAAACAATTACAAAAGAAGAAATTTATAATATCAAAATTAAAAAAAGAAACAGCATACAAAATTTATAGAATGAACAAATCTTTTAATAAAGATGTTTATGGTTTAATTAAATAAATATAAATTTTTTTTTGAAATTTTTTTCTTATGAGAAAAGACATTTATACAATCTTTTAAAAACTTGGCTGCAAGAATTGGATAATTTCCTATTGCGGACTCAGCTGCTAAGACCAAACCATCGGCTCCATTTTCTAAAGTAGTAAAAATATCATTACTTTCTGCTCTAGTTGGTTGAATATTTTTTACCATACTTTCAAGTAAATTTGTTGCAACATAAACAGGAATTTTATTTTGTTTTGCAATATTACAAATATACCTTTGAGCCAAAGGTATTTTTTCAATCTTAACATATCTTGATAAATCACCCCTATCAATCAATAGAGCATTGGATTTTTTCAAAATACTTTTTAAATTTTTAATCGCATTATCAGTTTCTATTTTTGATATTAAAAAAGACTTTTTGCCAACTAATTCTCTAATCTTCTCTAAATCTTTTTGATTATTTACAAAGGACATTGCAAAAATTTTAATACCCTTTTTAATAGAATATTTTATAGCAGCTATATCTTTTTCTGTAAGTGGAGGCATATTTATATTGCAGTTGAAATGAACTGATTTATTTGATTCTAATAATCCATTATTGGTAACTTTTCCAATTAGAAATTTTTCTTTTATATTTTTTTGTAAAACTTTTATTTCTAGATTATCAAATCCAATAAAAATTTTGCTATCAACTTTAACTGACATTAGATTAAAATTTGGATATAGATAAATGTTATTTTTGTTTGAATAATTATCTTTAATATAAATTTTTAATTTTTTATTTTTTCTGAAAAATATTTTCTTTTTTACTTTTGTAGTTCTAACTTGAGCACCTTCGGTATCTATACATATATTTTTAATTTTATTTTTTTTTAGTAGATTTATTTTGCCTGAAAGTTGTTCTAAACTTGTATGCGATAAGTTAATTCTAAATATGTCTACACCATTATTTTTTAGGCCCGACAAAACTACTTTATTCGACGAGGATGGGCCAATAGTACAAATTATTTTTTTTTTCATTATTTATATTTTTTTTTTCTTATTTTAGTTGCTGAAATATTTTCTATATTTTTTGCTAGTTTTATTTTTCGAATTTTGTATCCAACTTTTCTTCCATAAACAACCTCTGATACAACTGGAATTTTAATTATAATGAACTTATTTTTGTAATCTTTAAGAGATATTTTAATTTTTTTTTTTACATAATTAAATTTGTAAGGGTTTTTTTTATTAAATTTATATGAGTCCATCACTAGAATACAAACTTGATTGTTTTTTTTTAATGCCTTTAAAAAAATTTTTTTATGACCTTCATGGAATGGCTGAAATCTTCCAATAAAAATAGCTGTTTTTTTTCTCCAATTAAATTTATTCATATTTCAAATTATATTTTTTATAATTTTATTAACAGAGTCTTTTAGGTTTAGTTTTTTTGTATTAATAGAGATTATTCTATATTTTGAATTTTCATAAGATATTTTTGATTTATAGCCAATTAGATTATCTATTTTTTTTTCTATAGCTAATTTATAAAGCCCTTTTGTATCTCTTTTTATTAACTCACGAATACCACACTTTACTAAAACTTCGTGATAATTTTTTCCGAAAATATTTTTTGCTCTTAGCCTTGTTTGCTGCAATGGAGATATAACCGAAACAATCAAATAATCATAATTTTTGAAAATAATTTTTATATAATCTATAATTAGATTATTATTTTGAATAATATTTTTTTTTGAAAAATTTTTAAGATTTTTAGTTTTTTTTCTAAATGTATCTCCATCAATTACTTTAATTTTAAAGTTTTTTGCTTTAAGTTTTTTTTGTAATTTTTTTGCTATGGTAGTTTTTCCTGAGCCAGATAGACCTGTTAGCCAAACAATTCTACTCATAAAAATTTTTTTCATCAAAATTTTTTCTTTATATTTAAAATTATTAAAAAGTATAGTAGTAAATCTTTTAAATGTTCGATATTAACATTATTTCATTTGTCTTATTTTTTTTGGTAATTATCCAATCTATAGCTGGTGTTGGAATTTTAGTAATAGGAACTCCATTTTTGTTAATTATTGACTATAATATAACTGATATTCTTTCCTTGCTGTTACCAATTTCTATTATAACAAGTATGATTAATTTAATTTTTTTTAAACTTAATAAAAAAAAATTAAAAATGAAAATTAATTCCAACACGAAAAATCTCTTTTTTTTTGTATGTGTGCCCTCAATATTTGTGGGGATTTATTTTCTTCAATTATTTCAAAATCAAATTAATTTTAAAATACTAGTATCTTTTATAATAATAATTTCATTAATCTTAGCTAATAGTAAAATTTTTATTTCAAAAATAAATTTTCAAATTAAAGTATTGTTTCTATCTTTGACTGGTATTATTCACGGCGTTACGAATTCAGGTGGAACGCTGCTTTCTTTATTCATGTCTTCACATTTAAAAAAAAGTAATTCTAGATATAGTATTACTTTTTTTTATTTCTTCTTAGCTTTATTTCAATTTCTTATTTTTAATTTTTTTTTTATTTTTGATGTTAATAGTTTAAATTATACATTTCTGTGTGTTATAATTCCAATAGGCGTTGCGTTTGGTAATTTTATTGTAAACTATATTAATGAAAATAAATTTAAAAATTTAATAAGTATATTAAGTTTAATTGCGTGTTTTTTTTTAGTTTTCAACGAATAATTAATAAAAACTAAATATATTAGATCTAAAATTATTATCTTTTAAAATTTTTTTTACAGCCCTTTTGTCTACAGTTGAAATTATAATAGCTGATTTTTTGTCTAATTTATTATTTTTAATGTGATAGATAGGTAAATTTTTCACAATAGGAAGTCTTTTTTTTTCTTTGTTTTTATCACTATCTATTATAGCAGAAATTTTTTCTCTTCGAACTCTATAGGTTGAAAAAATATCATTTACCACAGAACTGGCTCCATAAATGTAAATGTTTTTTTTAGAGTTTTTTTTAATAAAATTTTGTAAATTTTTTTTTTGGTTATTTAAAGATTTTTTAAAGAGATTTATTGAAATATTAAGTCTTCTAAATTTTTTAATATTTTGTTTATTTTTTTTTTGAAATAACAAAATACTAGATGTATCTTCAACAATATTATTCTGGAAACTTTTCAAATTTAACGAATCAAATAATATTTCAAGAGTTTTTTTTGAAAGATAATGTAAATGTTGCAAAATAAAAACTCTAGTTAAACCTTTTTTAACAACTCTATCTAAATCTGGCGTTTCCAAAAATAATAATCCATCTTTATTTAATAGACTTATTAAATTCTTTGAAAATAATTTAACATTTTTAACATGTTCTATAGCGTGCTTACATATTACAATATCAAAGTGATTTTTATAATTTTTTGCTATATTGGTATTTAAATATGAATTAATTGTATTTAAGCCATTTTTTTTTGCAATTTTGCAACCTTTTTTATTTGGCTCAATTAATATCTTTTCAGATTTTTTTGGGTTGAATATATTTTTTATACAAAAACCATCAAAGCCGCCCACTTCTACAATTCTTAATTTTTCCTTTTTTTTTGAAAATTGTTTTATAATTGACTTCTTGATAAAATTAATCTTTTCAATTTCTTGATCAATTCCAATTTCTGGTTTTTCGATTAAAGAAACATACTCATCTTGTTCTTCAAGGTAGAAGTTATCAATTTGCTTATTTGTTGGAAAAGGATATTGAAATCCATACTGACATTTTTTACAAAAATAAATATTAAGATCTTTTTTTTTTAATCCTATAAGATTACTAGTAGGAAATATTTTTGTTGGTTGTTTTTTTTTCTCTAAAAACAAATTTGTTTTATTTGAACAAATCGGACAGTTTTTCTTCATGATTATTAATTAAACTTTATAAAATAAATTTTAATTATTAAAATACGTTATCTATTTAAAATTTTTTTCAGTGCATAAATCAAGCCAATT
>PALU01000055.1 GCA_002706585.1 Rickettsiales bacterium | reverse complement strand
TGCTAGGTAAAAATAAAATATTTCTTTTAATAAAATGTATGATGTAGCAATAATCGGCGGCGGTATTGTGGGCTTGGCTACAAGTCATGCTCTACTGAATCACAATCCTAATCTAAAATTATTAATACTTGAAAAGGAATTTAATGTTGGACAACATCAGACTGGACGCAACAGTGGAGTAATCCATTCTGGCATATATTACAAACCAAATTCATTAAAAGCTTTAAACTGTCGTCAAGGTATAAAGCTGCTTTTAAAATTTTGTAATGAACATAATATACCCTATGAATTTTGTGGAAAAGTAATCGTAGCAGCAAATAATAAGGAAGAAAAATCGCTTGAAATTCTATATGAACGCGGTAGGGGAAATGGCATCAAAGGCTTAAAGAAAATTTTGAAACAAGAACTGAGCGAATATGAGCCTCACGTTGATGGGCGATCTGCGCTTTATTGTCCTGAAACGGGGATTGTTGATTACTCACAAGTTGCTGATAAATTATCTAAGCATAATCATAAGAGATGTGATATATTAACGAATTCTCCTGTTATTGATATTCATGATAGCTCAGATTGTATTATTATTTCCACAAATAATACGGAATATAAAACCAAATTTTTGATTAATTGTGCTGGTCTTTTTTCTGATCAAGTCGCTGAGTTTGCTGGTATAAAACGTGATGTGCGAATTATTCCATTTCGAGGGGAATACTATATGCTAAAGAAACATGCCCGTCATCTGGTAAAAAATCTTATCTACCCTGTACCAGATTCCCGCTATCCTTTTCTAGGTGTGCACTTTACCCGTACAATTGATGGTGGTATCGAGGCAGGCCCGAATGCAGTTTTGGCTTGGGCTAGAGAGGGCTATAAAAAGACTGATATAAACCTTAAAGAGATGTATGACTATTTATCTTATGGTGGCTTTTGGCGTATGGCAGGTAAATATTGGCCTGCTGCTATAGGGGAGTATTACCGCTCATTTTCAAAGGCCGCATTTGTGAATGCATTACAAAAATTGATTCCAGATATAACATCAGACGATATTGTGTATAGTCCATCAGGAGTGAGAGCTCAAGCTCTTTCTGCTAATGGTAGTCTTGTAGATGATTTTGTTATTAAAAATATTGGAAATATGATTCATGTAATTAATGCACCATCCCCTGCAGCAACAAGCTCATTCGCAATTGGTGAGTATATTGTGAAATTATATTTAGGTAAATAGTTTTAATCTTTTCAATTAAACATAATTAAGAGTAAATTAATTACTCATAATTGAATTTTATAATGCTTGATTCATTAATCACTTCAAAAACCAGAGTAAAACTTCTAATGAAGTTCTTCTTAAATCCAGGCACTAGAGCATACCTTAGGGAGCTGGCTTCAGAGTTTGAAGAGTCTACCAATGGTGTTCGTGTGGAACTAAACCGCCTTTCAAAAGCAAAAATTATTTCTGCTGAAAATGTCGGGCGTACAATCCAGTATCATGCCAATGAAAAGCATTCTCTATTTAATGAACTTCAGGCGTTAGTCCGGAAATACGCCGGTATAGATAACTTAGTAGAAAAACTTATAAAAAAACTTGGAGATGTTGAATCTGCATATCTGGTTGGCGATTATGCACAAGGAATTGATTCGGGATTAATTGATATGATTTTCATTGGCAATATTGATAAAGTTCAACTTGATCAAATTGCCGAAAGGCGTGGTAAGGACATTGCTCGAAAAATCAGGCCTATGGTACTTACAGTAGAAGAGTTGCGATCGCTTTGGTCGCAATTAAATATGGATAGCGCCCTTCTCATTTGGGGCAGTCCTGTATCAAAAAAGTAATCTTTAGTCATTCAATACTAAGTGTGCTTTTTATGCTGCAAGACAGTTGACTTTTCATCTGTTTCCTTGATGATCATGTGACTGAGAAGGCGGAGCTCTATCTTTATGCAAATATAGATTTGAGATAATAGAGGATGAAGTTCAAAAACTTAATTAATTGAATAAGTATAAAAAGTTATAAAAAAAATAAAACTGGAGAATCAATATATAGTGCTGCAATTACTTAATAGGATATAAAATTAAATTAATTTACATTTGTTCCAATTATTCAAATCTATATTTAAATAGAAAATTTTAATAAAGTTGCTGTACAGTCTAAACTTTCTATATGTCTAACCAATCTGAACCCAATTCCAATATTGCTTCATTGCCTGATAGCTCTAATGATGATGCCATTCTATTGACTAATATAATGCTCACTTTAGCGCGTCAGGTGAAGATAATTATAATCACCCCAATAGCTTTTTGCATTTATGCTATCATTTATGTTTATTTTTTTGCACAACCTGTTTATACATCAGTTTCAAAAATAATGTCATCATCTGGAGGAGGAACATCAAAAGCCATAGGCCTTGCAGCTCAGTTTGGAATTAATATTCCAACTGGTCAATCAGAACCAATTTGGGTTTATCCTGAAATCATTAAAAGTAGAACATTGGCAAAATCTCTATTAAAGAAAAAATTTGATACAGAAAAATTTGGTCCACAGAAACAACTATTTCAGATTTTGACTTACGGAAATGGTGATCCTCAGGTGGGTTTAGATACCCTTGAGATTGTAGCTGTAAATAAACTTCTAAGAATGATCAGTATTTCCGAAGACAATAAAACAGGCATATTAACATTGAGAATTAGTGCATCAAACCCAACCTTTGCAGCAGATGTTAATCATGCCCTAATTAAAGAACTGGATATGCATCAGCTGACGTACAACAAAGCTAAAACAAGCGATACTAAACAATTTATCCTAGAACGTATTGAGAGTGTGGAAAATGATTTAATAAATGCTGAGGAAGACCTTAAGGTCTTTAGAGATAGAAACAGGCGTATTGAAAACTCACCTACACTTCAGTTAGAGCAAGAAAGGCTTTTTAGAGAAGTCTCCGTATTAACAGGAGTTTTTACAACATTGAAGCAGCAATTGGAAACCGTTAAGATAGAAGAGGTTAAAAAGTCAGATTACGTAGTTATAGTAGATCCGCCAGAAATTCCTTTATCGAAATCTAAACCTAATGAAAAGCTTATGATTATTCTGGCGGGACTTTCAGGAATTGGAATAGGGATAATATTGGCATTTCTTAGAGATCTTATAGCAAATGCTAAAAAAGAAGAAAAAGACAAGATTTCCAAGGCTTCAACATTAATATCAAAAAATATTTCTGAACTTTTTCGAGGAAAATTAAAATAATCAATAATAAAATTAGCATTATTAATAATCTATAATTTTTTCTCTACACTAATCATTTAAAATTAATATTTAACAAAAAAGAACTATGAACATTATAAAATCTAAAATTCAAAATAATGAAGCGATAATCGGTATTATCGGTCTAGGATATGTTGGCCTTCCGCTGGCACTTCGTTTTTCTGATGTCGGCTTTAGGGTTGTTGGTTTTGACATCGATGAGAAAAAAGTCAATCAGCTTAATAATCAAGAATCATATATTAAACATATCCCAAAAAAATCAATAACCAAGATGGTAGACCAAGGATTCATTGCTACTACTGATTTTGAAAAGATAAATAGTATTGATGCGATTGTAATTTGTGTGCCAACCCCTCTAGGTATTCATAATGAACCAGATTTAACCTATATAAAAAGCACCTTGGAATTATTAAGAAATGATATACGGAAAAATCAAATTCTCATTTTAGAGAGTACCACTTATCCAGGAACTACTTCAGAAGAGATTGTCCCTGTTATTGAAAAGCTTGGTTATGAAATTGGAAAAACTTTCTACATTGGCTACTCACCAGAAAGAGAAGACCCTGGTAATGAAAGTTTTACTACGAAAACTATTCCCAAGATAGTTAGTGGACACACGCACAATTGTTTAGAACTGGTAAAATTACTTTATGACGAAATTGTTGATGAAACAGTTCCAGTTTCCTCTACCCAGGTAGCGGAAATGACAAAAATATTGGAAAATATTCACCGAGCTGTAAATATTGGCTTGGTAAACGAATTGAAAATGGTAGCTGATAAAATGGATATCGATATTAATGAGGTTATTCAAGCTGCTGCTACAAAACCCTTTGGTTTTACATCCTTCCATCCTGGACCGGGTCTTGGCGGGCATTGTATTCCTATTGATCCATTTTATCTTTCATGGAAAGCTAAAGAAGTAGGTATGAATACACGGTTCATTGAGCTAGCAGGAGAGATTAACACAGCTATGCCTCAGTATGTAATTCAAAAAGTAAGTGAATCATTAAATTCTATTGGAAAATCTATTAAGGGAAGTAGTATACTTGTTTTGGGACTCTCATATAAGAAGAATATTGATGATTTAAGAGAATCACCCTCTCTAGAATTAATTGATATTTTAATTGATAAAGGTGCTTTAGTTGATTATTGTGATCCTTTCTTTGATTCAATTCCAAATACGCGGAAGCATCAAATTAAGCTCAATTCAAAAGAGTTAACGTCTGATATTTTAAAATCTGTTGATTTAGTATTGCTTGCTACAGATCATGATGACTTTGATTATGATTTAATTGAAGAAGAATCTACAATGATTGTTGATACGCGAGGGCGATTTAAGAAATCAGAAAAAGTGGTCAAATCATAATGGATTTCATTGATTTAAAAGCTCAACAGAATTTAATTCGTGACAAAATAAATAAACGAGTTAAGAATGTTCTAGACCATGGTAAATACATAATGGGCCCTGAAGTGTATGAACTCGAGGAAAGACTCTGCGAGTATGTTGACATGAAATATTGTATATCTTGTTCTTCTGGTACAGATGCATTGTTAATCCCATTAATGGCGTATGGTATCGGACCTGGAGATGCAGTAATTACTACTCCATTTACATATATTGCAACTGCTGAAGTGATTTCTCTTCTTGGCGCGGAACCAGTGTTTGTGGACATTTATGAGGATACGTACAATATCAACCCTGACGGTATTGAGGATGCAATTAAATTTTCAAAAGATAAAGGTTTAAATCCAAGAGCGATCATACCTGTTGATTTATTTGGCCTTCCAGCTAGATATCGCATGATCAATCAAATAGCTAAAAGATATAATATGGTGGTTATTGAAGATGCTGCACAAGGGTTTGGAGGTGTCATTAAAGGAAAGCGAGCAGGCTCTTTTGGAGATGTGGCCTCTACCAGTTTCTTTCCAGCAAAACCCCTTGGGTGCTATGGAGATGGTGGAGCTATCTTTACTAATGATGAGGAACTTGCGTTTAAAATGAGATCAATTAGAATTCATGGTAGTGGTTCTGATAAATATGAGAATGTAAGATTAGGTTTAAATGGTCGGATCGATACAATGCAGGCTGCAATCTTATTAGAAAAGCTATCTATTTTTGATGAAGAACTACAATCAAGGAATGTGATAGCAGACTATTATTCAAAAAATATCCGTTCTAGTTTTAAAATTCCCTTCATCCCAAAGGATTATGTTTCCTCATGGGCACAATACTCAATTTTGACAAAGTCGGAATCTGAAAGGAACAAGGTTATGTCCATTCTATCGGATGCAAACATTCCAAGTATGATTTACTATAAACGCCCACTCCATTTGCAAACAGTCTTCAAAAGTTTAGGGTATCATAAAGGTGATTTTCCAATATCTGAAAAAAGTGCAAATCAAATATTTTCGATACCCATGCATCCCTACTTACTTAAGCATGAACAAGATAGCATTTTAAATTCTTTAAATAATGGATAAAAGAACAATCTGTGTTGTTGGTGCGGGTTATTGGGGGAACAATCATATACGAACCCTTAATGAATTAGGATATCTAGGTGGTATTGTTGAGTCCGACAAAGCAACGCTAAATAGTTTTGCAAATCAATACCCCAAAGTAAAAAGATTTTTTTCTGTAGATCAAGCGTTACGCGAAGAAAGCTTTTTAGGTTTTACAATTGCTACCCCTGCTCCAACACACTATTCGCTAGCTAAAAAAATAATAGAAGCAAAGAAACATGTTCTAATTGAAAAACCATTTACACTTCAAAATGATCATGCTAAAGAACTTGTTCAATTATCTCAAGAAAATAATATCAATTTGATGGTAGGGCATGTTCTTCTATTTCATCCAGCGATAAAAAAAATTAAAAGCCTTATTCAAGGAGGAAAAATTGGAAAACTTCAATACATTTACAGCAATCGTTTAAATCTTGGTCAAGTTAGGACAGAGGAAAATGTATTTTGGAGTTTGGCCCCTCATGATATTTCAATTTTTCAGTATTTCACAGATTCTTTTCCAGAAAAAGTTTATTCGAGAGGAAGTTCTTTTTTGCAGGAAAAAATTTATGACTCAACCTTAACACAGCTTAAATATCCTAATGGAATAGAGGGGCATATTTTTGTTAGTTGGTTACATCCTTTTAAGGAGCATCGTTTGGTTGTTATTGGATCGGAAGCGATGATTACCTTTGAGGACTCATCTAAAGGAAATCCTCTTAAATTATACGCAAAAAAGTTTAATATGGATCAAGGAGCACCCGAAAAAGTAGACGGTCCAGTTACTCTTATTGACTATGAACACAAAATGGCATTAACGGAAGAAATGATTTACTTTTCGAATCATTTGAATAATAAAATTCCAAAAGTTGCAAACGGTCAACATGCATTGGAAGTAATGGAAATATTAATAGAAGCAAGCGAGCAATTAGATAATAATGAAGAATAATAAATATTTTGTACATGAATCATCATATGTTGATAATGGTGTATCTATTGGAAACAATTCAAAGATTTGGCACTTTTCTCATATTCAAAATGGATCTCAAATTGGCGAAAATTGCTCCATAGGTCAAAATGTAAATATTGGTAATAATGTTAAAATAGGGAATGGAGTTAAAATCCAAAACAATGTTTCCGTTTATGAGGGTGTAGAGCTAGAAGATTATGTTTTTTGCGGACCTTCTATGGTTTTTACAAATGTTAAACTTCCAAGATCAGAATTTCCGCAAAGAGGAAGTGAGTTTTACTCAAAAACAATTGTTAAAAAGTCCGCAAGTATTGGAGCTAATGCTACTATTGTTTGTGGGGTAACTATCGGAGAATACGCTCTCATTGGATCTGGAGCTGTTGTAACAAAGGATGTACCTGCCTTTGCTTTAGTTGTAGGTAATCCAGGTCGTGTTGTTGGCGAAGTTGATAAAAGAGGAAATGTCATTTAATAATTTTATGGGGATTAACAATTGGAAATAAATAATTCTAAGGTTTTAGTTATTGGTGGGGCAGGGTTCATTGGTAGTCATGTCATTTCAGAATTACTGAAAACAGATATTGGTCAAGTAGTTGTATATGATAATTTGACCCGTGGTAAAAAAAGCAATATCGAAAAAAGTTTGGAAGATCCTCGTTGCTCCCTTTATCCAAATGGCGGTGATATTAGAGATATAGATCTTTTGAACCATGCAATGAAGGGGATGGATGGTGTTATACATCTAGCGGCAATGTGGTTGTTGCACTGTAAAGATTATCCTAGAACGGCATTCCATGTTAATATAGAAGGTACGTTTAATGTTCTTGAAGCATGTGTTAAAAACAAAATTAAACGGCTTGTTTATTCCTCCTCTGCCTCCGTTTACGGAGATGCTGTAGAAGTTCCAATGACTGAGACTCATCCATTTAATAATAGAAATTTTTATGGTGCGACCAAAATAGCAGGAGAGGCCATGTGCAGGGCGTTTTATGATCGCTATGGGTTAGAATATATTGGTTTAAGATACATGAATGTTTTTGGACCCCATCAAGATCAAACAGCAGCTTACACAGGTGTTATCCCAATTATGCTGAATAAAATCGATACCAATGAACAACCAGTTATCAATGGCGATGGGAGTCAGGCGTATGATTTTATTTATGTTGAAGATGCTGGAAGATATAATGTTTGTGCACTTAAAAGTGAAACGAAGGATGAATTTTACAATGTAGGCACAGGTGTACAAACAAGTATTAAAGAGCTATGCGATACCATATTAGCTATGAGGCAATCAAACTTAAAAGTCCAATACAATCCTTACAATGAAGATGATGCAAGAAGATTGGTGCAAAATAGAATTGGATGCACAATAAAATCTAAAAAAGATTTAGGATTTAGGCCTAAATATGATTTGAATAAAGGCTTACAAAAGTTAATTGAGTGGAGGGGGGTAAATACATGAAATTACCAACAGAACGTACTCACTTAACTAAAAAAGATTTTAAGATGCCTGGTATTTTCGGAACGTTAAATATTATCAATGCCTTTGTCTCATCAATGTCGCTTAAAAATTACCAATATCATATAGCCTATATCGGGTTAGCCGTTGTACACTTCTTCCGACAAAAACACTCAATAGGATATTTAAATTGAGAAGACAGCGTAAAAACATCGTTCCGTATGTTATTGTCATTGCATTAGGATTTACTTTTGGGATTTATGTGGGTCATTACAGATGGTACCCTTTTAATCAGATTGCAACAGCCAAATCTTGGGTGGTTACACAGTCCGAAGATAAGAGGCGAGTACCACTCGCTGGAGATGCGGAACTTATTCAATACGCTTTTACTGACCCTGTCATTTCCGGAGAGCTACTTTATCAACCAATCACATCTCTGGATAGAATTAGTCAATCCAACGAATCGATTTACCTCCCGGTCCAGCACTTTTTCTCAGCCTATATGGATATTCAACTAGAGGGTCAGCGAACGTTCCAGCTAGACGATGGTAAGACAACAGTGACTGAGGTGGCTTATCAGCTTGCAGACAGAGAATATCAGGCATTTGCTTATGGCCCAATTCGCAGCCATCTAGAAAACAAGAATGCCGTCCTAATTATTCCAGGAACCGGCCTGAATCAGTCATCTAGTATTCATGAGCAAGATTCCACGAACTATCATAATGGCGTGTTAAAAGCCTTCAATGAAGGCTTTGATGTTTATGTCTATATCAAACCTAACGAAGATATTTTGGCGTTTCATGATGGTCAAAGTAAACTATGTGATGATATGTTTGTAAACTGGCACCTGAACCGTGGCGGATCCTATTCTGCCAGCTATATTGCCCAGTCACTTGCTTTCAGCAAATTCCTGAAAGAGAAATACTCTGAATTGGTTGTTGCAGGCGTTTCGCAAGGGGGCACTGCAGCGTTATTAAATTCTTTGCAGTCTGAGCCCAGCGCTGTTATCATTGCTTCTGGCTTTTCTTTGATCAATGAAAAAGTAGAGTGGGCCGGGCACCAACAAATCATAATTCCCGGAATTTCTTCTATCCTAAGGCTAGATTCTCTTACTACACGCATTAACCAAATGCGAACTGAATTTTTCTTTAGTTGGGGTGAATTAGAAATCGGTACCTACTACATAGAGGCTAAAGAGATGCAGACTTGCCAAGAGTTTGTGCATAAGTGCGACAACATAGAATGTATGTCTCATGATGGCGGTCATGTGTTTCCTGTTGAGGAGATCCGTGATTTTATCACAATGAAATTGGAGCCCATTTAACTAATGTGTGACATTGTTGGTATCCTTAATCTCAACGGCGAATCTGTCTACTTGGCGAATCTGCACAAAATGACTAAAGCCATCGGCCACCGCAGTTTTGACGATGAAGGTCACTCGATCGATGGCAACGTTGATCTCAGTCGCCATCGCCTCGTCCAAAACCGCATTAGATGTAAAAAAAGCCGAACGAGATTTGGGCTTCAAGTATTAATATGATTTAAAACAAGATTTTCAGAAATTAATTGATTGGAGGAAAGAAAATTCATGAAAGTGCCAATAGCGCGTACCCATTTAACAAAAAAAGAGTTTAACATCATTAGAAAACCTTTAGAAAGTGGATGGGTAGTACAAGGACCTTATGTTGAGGAGTTTGAAAATAAATGGAATGAATATACTGGCTCAAAGCATTCTATAGCTGTTACTTCTTGCACTACGGCTCTTCACCTTTCTCTTGCAGCGCTAGGTTTAAAACCAAATGATGAAGTGATAGTGCCCGCATTTACATGGATATCCACAGCAAACGTAGTTGAGCATTTAAATGCCAAGGTTATTTTTTGCGATATTGATTTGAAGACATTTAATATCGATGAAAACCAAATAGAAGAAAAAATCACCCCTAAAACTAAAGCCATTATCCCAGTTCATCTTTTTGGATTGTCTGCAGATATGGGTCCAATTTTGGATATTGCTCAGAAGCATAATTTATGGGTAGTCGAAGATGCAGCCTGTGGTTTTGGTGCAAGATATAATGGTAAGCATGTAGGTACATTTGGTGATACTGGATGTTTCAGTTTCCATCCAAGAAAAGCTATTACTACAGGTGAAGGTGGAATGATAACTACCAATGATGATAAACTAGCTGAAAAAATGCGATCTATAAGAGATCACGGCGCGGCTATGTCAGATTTTCAAAGGCATCATGGGGCAAAACCATACCTATTAGCAGAACACCCGTATGCTGGGTACAATTACCGCATGACTGATATACAAGCATCTTTAGGGGTAACTCAAATGGAAAGAGCAGATGATATTGTTATTGAACGACAAACGTTGGCAAGTAATTATTACAAAGCATTTCAGGGAACAGACTTTTTCCAATTGCCTTACAATGATATTAACTATAATCATGGTTATCAGTCTTATCCATGTATTTTTGATATTGATAAAGCTAATATAGATAATATCAAAGTTATTAATCAAAATCGTAATGCATTTATGGACAACTTACAAAACGATGGTGTTTCCACGAGACCAGCCACTCATGCAGTTCATATGTTACAATACTACAAAGAAAAATATGAATTAGAACCTGAAGATTTTCCTAATGCATTTATTGCTAATAATTGCAGTATTTCGTTTCCTTTATTCAACGGCATTACACAGCATGAACAAGATTATGTTATTAAAACAGTTGCTAAATACTTATAAATGTGTGGTATAGCTGGTATTTTTAATCTAAATGGCGAACCAGTTTCGCCAAGTATTTTAAAAAAAATGACAAACGCAATTTCTCACCGCGGGCCGGATGGGGAAGGGCACTACATAGATGGTTTTTTGGGCCTAGGGCATCGTAGGTTGGCAATTATAGACTTATCTCCAGCTGGCCACCAACCTATGATTTCGGCAAATAAACGATTTATTTTAAGCTATAATGGAGAAATATATAATTTCCAGGAAATAAAAATTGAATTAGAACGACTTGGTCATCAGTTTTTTTCTAAAACAGATTCGGAAGTGGTTTTAAACGCATGGGTCGCATGGGGTGAGAACTGTATCCATCATTTTAATGGAATGTTTGCATTCTCAGTGTGGGATAAACAGAAAAAAACGCTTTTTTTAGTAAGAGACCGTTATGGTATTAAACCACTTTACTATGGCTTTTGGGGAAATACACTTTTATTTGGTTCTGAGCAGAAAGCAATTTTAGAGCACCCCGTAGCTAGAAAGGTGATTGATAAAAAAGCACTTTTAGAATACTTTACCTTTCAGAATATTTTTACAGATCATACATTGCTTGAGAATATCAAACTTCTTCAACCAGCATCAATTGGGAAAATACAATATGGTAAAAGCAAATCTTTAAAAATTACACAATATTGGGACTATCATTTTGAAGATCCGGTCAATCAAAAAGATAAACATATATACCAAGAGGAACTAGATAGGTTAATTAAACAAGCTGTTAGCAGGCAATTGGTTACAGATGTAGAATTGGGTTCATATCTATCTGGCGGAATGGATTCAGGTACGCTTACGGCATTAGCATCAAAAGAGTTACCTTATATTAAAACATTTACTTGCGGATTTGATTTGTCCTCTGCATCTGGTCTTGAAATGGCTTTTGACGAAAGACCAAAAGCAGAAGCCATGTCTGCTCTATATAAAACAGAGCATTACGAAATGGTGCTAAAAGCTGGTGATATGGAAAGATGCCTTAAGAAATTATCATACCACTTGGAAGAGCCAAGAGTTGGTCAGAGTTATCCTAATTTCTTTGTAGCTCAATTAGCTAGCAAATTTGTAAAAGTAGTTTTATCAGGTGCTGGTGGAGATGAATTATTTGCTGGGTATCCTTGGCGTTATTATCGCACCGTGGGCAATAATGATTTTGAACATTATATTGACGATTATTATAATTTTTGGCAAAGATTGATACCAAACAAAGAAATAAGTAAGGTATTTGCACCTATTTGGGATGAAGTCAAAGATGTTTGGACTAGAGATATATTTCGTGATGTTTTTTTAAATCATAAGAATGAATTAAAGAGCTCTGAAGATTACATAAATCATTCCCTTTATTTTGAAGCAAAAACATTTCTTCATGGATTACTTGTAGTTGAAGACAAAATTAGTATGTCTCATAGTTTGGAAACCAGAGTACCATTTTTAGATAATGACTTAGTGGATTTTGCCATGAAATGTCCGATTAATCTAAAACTCAATAACCTGAAAAATATTATTCAAATTAATGAAAATGATTCTGGAATTAAGACAAAAAAATATTTTGAAAAGACAAATGATGGTAAGCAAATTTTAAGAGATGTGATGCGAAATTATGTACCTCAGTCAATTACTGATGGAATAAAGCAAGGTTTTTCATCGCCAGATGCAAGCTGGTTTAAAGGAGAGAGTATAGATTTTGTAAAATCAAAACTATTTAATAAAAATGCTTACATATATGATCTTTTAGACCATTCATTTATTCAAAATTTAGTAAACCAACACATAAATGGTGAACAAAACAGAAGGCTTTTAATCTGGTCCTTAATTAATATTGAAGAATATATTGGGTCCTTAAATGAATAATAAACATCAACTCGTTATTTTAGGTGCAGGATATGGCTGTTCTGAGGCACTAGCCTTGATAAAAGATTTGAATACTTTGCGACATGAATATGAGTTAATAGCGATACTTGATGATAATGAAAAACTTCACAATACATATGTAGATGGAGTATTAGTTGAGGGAAGTTTGTCTCAATGGGATAAATATCCTGAAGGAGTTAAGTTTGTATTTGCGATCGGGAATTTTAAAAATCGACTTATGCGTTATGACTTACTTGACAAACTTTCAATTCCCTTTGAACGTTTCCATACTTTAATTCATCCTAACGCTACAATATACAATAATGTAGACATTGGGAAAGGGTGTATTATTCACGCTGGTTGTGTAGTGCATCCTCAATCGAAAATTGGTAATCATGTTGTAATCTCAGCATGTTCGGTAGTTGGTGTTAAGAATTTCATCGGTGATAATGCTTTAATCGCAGCCAGTGTAATTACTGCTACAGACATAAAAATTGGGACAAATAGTTTTATTGGAACAGGGGCAATAATAGCTCCAGAAACTGAGCTTGGTCCAGGTTCAATGGTCGCTGTGGGTTCGGTGGTATTTAGAGATGTCTTACCTGGTTACTGCGTTATTGGAAACCCTGCTAAAGTTTATAATAAAGATGAAGTCCCGAGAAAAATAATTGAGCATTGGGAATCAAAAAAGTTGGGTATAGTTGATTAAAAAGTACAAACTAAAAGTCTTAAATGGCCTATTCCAATTTGAAATCTTAAACTAAAAAGGTGATCAAAAATGACAAATGAAAAAAAGTATGAAGACGTTTTTATGAATTCCTTCTCAATTGAAAAAAGTAAATTAAATGAAGAGCTAGTTTATGAATCAGTGCCAGAATGGGATTCTGTAGGTCACATGGGGATGATTGCTGAACTAGAGGATACATTTAATATTGAATTAGAAACAGATGATATTATCGATTTTTCAAGTTTTGAGAAAGGTAAGGAAATACTAGGAAAGTATGATATTAAAATATAATGGGGAATTAATATGGGAACTATTTCTGAAAAAATTAGCTTTGATATTATAGGGATCCAAGAATGTCAAAGAAATAGGCATCCTCTTCTCTTTGTCGATCAAATAAAAGAAGCTATTCCTGGGGAAAGTGCAATTGGTATAAAATGTTTTTCTTTTAACGAATGGTTTTTCCCTGCCCATTTTGATGATGAACCAAATGTACCTGGTTTTATACAAGTAGAATGCTTAGTCCAGACTTTTATAATGACTTTTCTTTGTATGGATGAGTATAAAGGGATGAAAACTAATTTTATTAGTATTGATAAAGTAAAATTCAAAAGAAAAATTGTACCTGGTGAAAGCCTTGATATTGAAGCAAGGCTTGAATCTTTTAAAAGAGGTATTGCAAAAGGGCATGCTAGAAGTTTTGTGAAAGGAGAACCTGCGTGCAGTGCTGAGTTTATAGTCACAATACCTGACATATTAAATAGTTTCAAACCATCGAAATAAATTGCAATACGGAAAGGAACAATAAATTATGGTTAGGGTAGCAGATTATATTATGCAAGAGCTATACAAAAATGGTTCTAGGCATATTTTTATGGTGACCGGTAGAGGTGCATTGTTTCTTTCAGATGCTGTTGCCGCCAATGAAAACTTACATGGTATTTCAATGCACCATGAACAGTCAGCATCTTTTGCTGCAGTTGCATACTCTGATTACACCGATACGCTCGGTGCTTGCTTAGTCTCAACAGGTTGTGCGGAAACTAATGCAATGACTGGAGTTCTAAATGCATGGCAAGACGGGATACCATGTGTTTTTATTTCAGGTCAAAATAAATTAAATGAAACCTCACGTTTTACAGGAATACCACTTCGGACTTATGGTCAGCAGGAAGCAGATATAATTCCAATTGTTGACACAATTACAAAGTATGCAGTAATGATTTCCGATCCTAATATGATAGCATATGAAATGGAAAAAGCAATATATCTAGCAAAAGCTGGAAGAAAAGGCCCAGTTTGGATAGATGTTCCATTAGATGTCCAAAACAAAAGGATAAATCCGGATGAACTAAAGCACTTTTTACCAGAAGATGAACCTGATTATGAGCCATCGCCTGAAGATGTAGATTATATCATAAAGTCTCTTCAAAATGCACAACGACCCGCTATTTTGATTGGAAGTGGTGTGCGTTTGTCTGGAGCAATAAAAGAACTTGAACATTTTATTGAAAAAACTTCAATACCAGTCTCTTTTACAAACGCAGCGCCAGATACTTATGGTTCAAATAATCCACTTTCAATCGGTTCAGTGGGCATGATGGGTTGTTCACGTGCAGGGACTTTTACCATTCAAAATTCTGATCTTCTTATAGTGCTAGGATCTAGGTTGTCTACAATGACAACTGGAGAAGAAGTAGATAAGTTTGCAAGAATGGCGAAAGTTATTGTTGTGGATATAGATCCTGTTGAGCATTCCAAAAAAAGCATAAAAATTGATCGACTCATTATTGCCGATGTAAAGAAAACTCTTGTAAAATTAATAGATAATAAAATTAAAAGAGCATCCAAAGAATGGAGTGATAAATGCTTACATTGGAAGCAAGTATTTCCTAAATGCGAAGAACAATACAAAACAGATGGAAAAATTGACTTATATCACCTTGCTGAAAGTTTTTCTGAAGCTCTCCCACATAACTCTGTTTTTGTTAGCGATTCCGGTCTAGTCGAGTTAATTCTACCAACAAACATCAACTTTAAACCCGAGCAACGATGTATTCATCCAGCGTCTCAGGGCTCAATGGGCTTTGCCTTACCAGGGTTGGTTGGAGCTTTCTATGCAAGTAATAATCCTATAATTGCAGTAATTGGAGATGGCTCCATAATGATGAATCTTCAAGAGTTAGAAACAATTAGGTACAATAATATACCGGCTAAGATATTTATCATAAATAATAATGCTTATGCAGTAATACGAAAAAGGCAAGTTGATCTGTTTCGGTCCCGCACAATAGGAGTCGACCCCAGTGATGGCATTAGTTGCCCAAACTTTAAAAAGGTTGCAAATGCATTTGATATTCCTTTCACAAAGATTAATCACAGCGATGGAATGGTTAAAAAATTAAAAGCTATCATTAAAATGGAAGGGCCTGTAATCTGCGAGATAATGGCGAAACATGATCAGGATTATATTAGCACCTCATATGCTAAAAACAACAACAAGCGATTTGTTCGTAGGCCTATCGAAGATCAAGCCCCTTTTCTTGATAGAGAAATTTTCCTCTCAGAAATGATTATCGATCCCATTGATCAATAAAAGTATTACTTTTAGGAGCAATAGTAGAAGTAATGGCTAAAATTCAATTAAATGACTCTAAACATCTGAGTGACTTCGGTAAGCCTTATATAGTAGCTGAGGTCAATACAAGCCATTTTGGAGATGTGGAACTTGCCAAGAAAATGATTTTCAAAGCAAAAGAGGTTGGTTGTGATTGTGTTAAGTTTCAATCATGGTCTGTAGATACTTTATACTCTAAATCATATTATAACGAAAACCCAATTGCTAAAAGATTTGTAAAAAAATTCTCTTTTGCAAAGAATGAACTTAAAGAATTGTCTGATTTTTGCAGCAAAAATCAAATAAGTTTTTCTTCAACACCTTACTCAAGAGCTGAGGTTGACTTTCTTGTGGAGTTAGGGAACGTTCCATATCTTAAAGTAGCTTCAATGGATTTGAACAACTACGCCTATCTTCGTTACATAGCAAAATATGGGATGCCAATCATTTTGTCCACTGGTATGAGCCAAATGGATGAAATAAGAAATGCTGTGAGCGTTATTGAGGAAGAAGGTAATAAGCGGCTTTGTTTATTGCATTGTGTATCGATTTATCCGCCAGAGATTGATACCATAAGATTAAATAACATATTAGGTTTGCGTGATCAATTTCCAGATTACCCAATTGGCTTTTCAGATCATACACTAGGTGTTGAGGTGCCCTCTGCTGCTATTGCTCTTGGTGCATGTATGATTGAGAAACACTTTACTTTGGATAAAACAAAAATAGGGATGGATAACCAAATGGCTTTAGAGCCAGAGGAGATGTCTCAACTCGTAAAATATTGTAACAATGTGCACAAGGCCATTGGAGGTAAAGAAAGGATTATTTTTCAGGCAGAAATGGAGCAAAAAAAGCTTATGAGAAGAAGCGTTGTATCTTCTAAAGATTTGAAGGCTGGGGAAAAATTGGTTAAAGCTGATCTTGATGTTAAGAGACCTGGAACCGGATTTGCCCCAAGCAAATTAAATGATTTGATTGGTAGAACTCTTATTAGAGATGTAGAAAAAGATATCTTGATTACTGAGGAAGATTTAAAAGGAGACAAGTAAGTATAATTACTTCAAGTAAAATATCTGTCTATAGTAAAAATATTGCAGTCATTACTGCAGACCAAAATCAATATTCATACAGCCAATTAATTGATTACACTCATTTGATAAGTGAAAAAATTGTACAAAGATCTCTAGTATTTTGTCTAGCTGAAAATTCCATTGGTTCTTTAGTTGGCTACCTTTCATTTATAACGAACAATATTGTTCCCCTAATGCTTGATAGTAGTTTAAATCAAGATCTACTTGATAATCTAATTGATACTTATAAGCCAAAATATATATGGGCTCCAGAAAAAAATAATTCTGTATTTATTGGAGGTGAAATACAATTTAATATTTTAGGTTATTCTTTAATTAAACTATCTCAAAATAGGATTTATAAATTACACGAAGAACTGGGGCTGCTTTTATCCACTTCTGGAAGTACAGGAAGCCCCAAGCTAGTGAGATTAACATATGAAAGTATTTACTCGAATGCGCTGGCGATTTCTAATTATTTATCAATCGACCAAAACGAACGTCCAATCACATCTCTTCCAATGCATTATTCTTTTGGATTATCAATAATTAACAGTCATTTGATAGAAGGTGCGACTATTTTACTAACGAAAAATTCTTTAATTGAAAGAGAGTTTTGGTCCTTTTTGCAATCACATAGAGCAACTTCTTTATCAGGGATACCCTATTCTTTTGAAATTTTAAAAAAAATCCGTTTTTTTAAAATGAATTTGCCATTTTTAAAAACTATAACGCAGGCTGGAGGAAAACTAAGTGATAATTTAAATACTGAGTTTTCAGAATTTTGTAAGAAAAAAAGAATACGTTTTTTTATAATGTATGGACAAACCGAAGCAACTGCTAGGATGAGTTATCTTCCATTTAAAAATTCTATTTCTAAAATTGGTAGCATAGGTATTCCTATCCCAGGAGGGGAGTTTTCATTGATTGATGAAAATGGAATCACCATTGAAGAGAATAACATTGAAGGAGAACTTGTATATAAAGGTAAAAATGTATCATTAGGTTATGCTTTTTGCTTAGAAGATCTTTCTAAAGGTGACGAAAACAATGGTGTGCTATTTACTGGAGATATGGCAAAAAGAGATTCGGATGGATACTATTATATAGTTGGACGAAAAAAACGTTTTATTAAATTATTTGGTAACAGAATTAATTTAGATGAAACAGAAAGATTGATAAAAAATATAATACCTGATTGTGCTTCCAGTGGGCAAGATGATGATATGATAGTATATATAACTGATAAAAGTAGAGTTGATGAAGTGAAGAATTACCTTTGTCAAAAAACTGGTATTAACCCAAGAGCTTTTACCATAAGATACATAAGTGAAATTCCTAAAAATTCTTCAGGAAAAACCATATACTCCAAATTGACTGATCATTGAAGTTAGACCCTTTATTTTCTATTTCTCCTTATTCTTTAAATAGGAAGGATAAAAGTTCACTCCTAGTTGAATATTTAAGTGTATTAACAAAATATCATTATGATAATTGCCACCACTATAAAAAGATGCTTAATAGTTTAAAATATGACTTTAAAGGTGTAAGCCATCTATCTGATATACCATTTTTTCCTGTACGCCTATTTAAAATGTTTGATTTATATAGCATTCCCCAAGAAGAGATTTTTAAAACAATCACATCTTCTGGAACTACTGGGCAAGCAGTTTCAAAAATATTTTTAGATAAAAATGCTGCATTAAACCAGTCAAAAGTGCTTACTAAAATTGTGTCTACATTTCTTGGATCAAAAAGAACTCCATTGTTGATAATTGACTCTTCGTCTGTGTTAAAAAATAGAAAAATGTTTTCAGCTCGAGGTGCTGGGATTTTAGGATTTTCTATCTTTGGCACTAAAAGATTATATGCACTAGATGATAAAATGGAGTTAAATATTGATAAAGTCATTTCATTCATTGAACAAAACCGGGGAAGAAGAATTTTTATTTTTGGTTTTACATTTATGATTTACCAACACTTCATAAAAGAGATCAAGAAAAAAAATATTAAACTTGACCTTTCTAGTGCAGTTTTAATTCATGGTGGGGGTTGGAAGAAACTTGAAAATGAATCTGTTACAACGATAGAATTTCGTAAAATATTAAATCAACTGTGTGGTATAACTTCTGTTCATGATTATTATGGCATGGTAGAACAAACGGGTTCAATATATATGGAGTGTGAACATGGCAACATGCATGCCTCAATATTTTCTGATATTCTTATTAGAAGATCGCACGATTTTTCTCTAGCTAAAAATGGTGAGAAAGGTATAATACAAACTCTATCGGTTCTTCCAATGAGTTATCCCGGCCACTCTTTGCTTACAGAGGATGAAGGTATTTTATTGGGAGAAGACAATTGTAGTTGCGGTCGGCTAGGAAAATATTTTAAAATAATTGGGCGTATCAAAAATGCCGAAATAAGGGGGTGCAGCGATACATATGCGCAGCAATTCTGAATATACTTATCTTTCTGCTAACTTGGATTACAATAAATTTTTAAAACTTTGTCCCATGAAGCCATTCTCAATTGAGATTGTAGATTATTTAAATGCATTATCAAAAGAGTTGAAAAAAGATCCTCGCTTACGAACACATCCTGATGTTGCAGCATTTGCGTTTTTTTGTAGAAAATCAAATATCTCAAAATTGAAAAAAAAATTTGATGAAAGCACCCTAGTTAAATTGGGGAGGGGAACAGTTTTTCATATTGCGCCATCAAATGTGCCTGTGAACTTTGCATTTACTTTGATAATGGGTCTTTTGGCAGGTAACGCTAATATTGTTAGAGTTCCATCTAGAAAATTTAATCAAATAGAAGTCATTTCTGATACAATAAATCGACTTGGAGAGCTATCTCAATATAAAACCATCTCAGAAAGAATTATTCTTATTAGATATGAACGCGATAGTGAATTGACAAAGAAATTTTCTGAAGAATGCGATGTTCGAGTTATATGGGGAGGAGATGACACTATCAATCAAGTAAGAAAAAACCCACTTCAACCGCAAGCATTTGATATTACCTTTTCTGATCGTTATTCATTGTGTGCTTTGAATGCAGATCAGTTTATAAATGATAGCAATCCTGACAAAGTTGCAAATGATTTTTATAACGACACGTATTTATTTGACCAGAACGCTTGTACATCTCCTCATTTACTTATTTGGACTGGTACAAAAACAAATGTAAAAAAAGCAAAAAATATATTTTGGGACAAACTTTATACTTTAGTAAAAAAGAAGTATAAAGTTGAGCCTGTTGCGGCAATAAATAAACTTACAAACTTTTATAGTCAGGCAATAAACTTGAAGGATATTAGCTATAATCAAAATGAAGATAATATGATTTGGCGCATAACTTTAAATGACTTAGATGAGAATATAGAGCAATTTCGTTGCGATAGCGGTTATTTCTCAGAGTATCACGCGTCCTCACTCATGGAGTTATCAAAAATTGTAAAAAGGAAATACCAGACTTTATCGTATTATGGTTATAAAAGAAAAGAATTAGTGGAGATTATGAAACAACTAAGACCATCGGGTATAGATAGAATTGTACCAATTGGCAGGACTATGGATTTTTCCCTCATTTGGGATGGTTACTCAATTATCAATAGTCTTTCTCGGAGTATTGAAATATTATGAAAAACGATTTCACAATTAAAGAATATAAATCGTTGTTAAGTCTCGCAAAAAAAAATTACGAATTCATTTTATATGATGAAATAGATTACAACAAAAAATTTGTAATATGGAGGCATGATATTGATTTATCATTGAACAGGGCTAAAAAATTAGCAATCATAGAAAACCAGTTTGATATTAATTCTACATATTTTATAAATCCTCATTCTGAGTATTATAATATACTTGAAAAAAGCCAATCTCAAATTATTTATCAAATTATTGAACTTGGACATAAAATAGGCATTCATTTTGATAGCGAGTTTTATAATGTTTCTAAAGAAGATCAATTAAAAGATTATTTAAAAAATGAAATTGATTTGTTTAAGAGCATTTTCAATATAAAACCTTCTGTATTCAGCTTTCATAATCCTACAAAATTTCTTTTGACTTGTGAAAAAGAAAAATATGCAGGCTTAATAAATACTTACTCTAAAAAATTCAAAAATAAAATATCTTATATTTCTGATTCAAATGGATATTGGAGATTTCGCAGATTAAAAAATGTTTTAAATGAGAATGAGGACAAACATCTTCACATATTGACACACCCTGGGTGGTGGGTTGAAAAAGAAATGGAACCCTTTGAAAGAATAAAGCGATGTGTCAACGGAAGAGCCAATAACATTTTAAATAAATACCATGCAGACTTAAAAAAAGATGGAAGATTAAATATTAAGAAAGCTTTAAAATGATTAAGGTAAATAAAATATCTAAAATCTTGAATGGTAAATGTCAGATAATTGGAAATGAAGATAACTGGTTCGATCATATAAAAGAACTCGGAAAAGAATCGAACAATTCGCTAGTATGGATCTCCCCTAGTAAAAAAAATAAAGAAAAATTAGTTAAAGAAACGCGAGCCAGAGTTGTCATTTGTGATAGATCATTAATTAATTTAGATATGCCAGATGATAAAACCCTTATCTGTGTTGATAATCCAAGATTAGCATTTTCTAGAATTGTAGAAAATTTGTTTAAAAAAATTAAATCACCTTTAATTCATCCATCAGCTCAAATTCACATTAAATCATCTATTGGAAATAATTGTTTTATCGGTCAAAACACTATTATCGGAAAATCACAAATAGGTGACAACTGTCAAATTTTTGGAAATGTTACAATCTATGATAATGTTAATATTTCGAATAATTGCATCATTCATTCCGGAAGCGTAATTGGTGTTGACGGATTTGGATTTGTAAAAAATAAAGAAAACATATATGAAAAAGTTGAACATATTGGTTCAGTTGAAATTGGTAAAAATGTAGAAATTTTCTCGAATGTTTCTATTGCGCGTGGTTCTATTTCAGAAACTAAAATTTGTGATGGGGTTAAAATAAACAATAATTCTCATATTGCTCATAACGTACACATTGCTGAGGATGTAATAATTACGGCCAACGTTTCGATTTGCGGAAGCGTTAAAATAGAAGAAGGGTCTTGGATTGGACCTTCGAGTGTTATCAGAGATGGTTTAAAAGTTGGTAGAAAAGGTGTTTTAGGTATGGGATCAGTTCTAACAAAGAACTTACCAAAAAATCAAATTTGGATTGGTAATCCTGCAAGGAGAAAAGATTAAAAAATGTGCGGTTTTATATCTATAGTCGATGAAAACATACAACTCGAAGCTAATGAGTTTAAGAAAATAAATGATCTTCTTCATCACCGCGGACCTGATAGTGGAAATATCTTTATTGAACATGAAATTGCTTTAGGGGCTAGGCGTCTAAGAATTCATGACTTATCAGAAAATGGAGACCAGCCATTTACTAGTAGATGTGGAAGGTATAAGATTATTTTTAATGGAGCTATATATAATTACAGAGCTCTAAGGCATGACCTAGAAACCAATGGATCTCATTTTATAACTGATACTGATACTGAAGTTTTAATAGAGGGCTACAAAAATGAAGGAGTTGATTTTGTAAAAAAACTTGAAGGAATGTTTGCTTATGCAATATATGATAAGCATTTAAAGGAAATAACATACTTTAGAGATCATATAGGAATTAAACCTTTATACTATTATGTAAACAATAAAACTTTTATAGCTTCGTCTGAAATAAAACCAATCTTAGAATATCCTACCGTTAAGAAAGAAATCAATAAAAACGTAATCCCAGAATTTTTTGCTTTCCAGTCAGTACAATTGCCTGATACTTTTTTCAAAAATATTTATGTTTTCCCCCCAGCATCATATCTTAAAATTAAAATAGGCAATAGGCACAACCTTGATTTTGTTTCATTTTGGAAAATTGACCCATCAAGAGAAGTTTCTTCATCCCCAGAGCAACTAAGGGAAATATTAATTAAAAATTTGGATAATGCGTGGCGTAATGATAGAAGGACAGGTATTCAGTTAAGTGGTGGTATTGATTCATCCTTGATTGCAGCATGGAGTAGCAAAATTTTAAATTTAAAACCGATCAATTCCTTTTCTGTAATATTTAATGATGATGAACGTATCTTTTATAAACCTAGGTCTGAAAAAAAATACATTGATGAAGTTGTTGATCAATTTGGAATTAACTCTAATTTATATTTATTTCAACCCAATGAAGTCAAAAAAGCCCTACCAAGATCAATTTGGTATAATGAAGCGCCAATAACCGGCCCTAGCACAAGTTTATATTATTTATTAGCCAAAAAAATAAAAAAACATGTTTCGGTGGTGATTACAGGTGAAGGTGTTGATGATATATTTAATGGATATTTTGATGGTTGGAACTACAACGGAGATTTGATGTCACTTTTCAAATTTTTTGTTTCTGATAAATTGATTCATGAATTATTTGACATTAATGATGAAAATTATCATTTAAAAAAAATACAACAATTAAATGAATCAAACGAATTTAAATATATGTCAAATCCGCAAAAAACATCTTATTTAACAATTAAACGCTCTCTTCATTCATTATTAGCCAGGCATGATCGAATGTTTATGGCAAGTGGAATTGAGGGTAGGCCCCCTTTTACTGCCAATAACATTATTGATACAAGATTTTCGATGAAGGATGGGTCTATTGATCATAAAGGTTATGGTAAATATGTATTTAAAAAATATGCTGAAAAATATTTCCCAAAAGACTTTGTCTACAGGAAAAAAATTGGGTTTTCTAGCCCTTATGGTGATTGGTTGTATGATGAGAAATATTGGGGATCTTATTGGAAGTTTCTAGATTATGAAATCATTTCAGAATTTATGGATGTTAAAATTGTTAAAAGTATACTTGACCTACCAGACACAAAAAAAAAGTGGACAGGAGACAATCTAAATTTTTTAATGTCTCTAATCAATTTTCAATTATGGTATTTAATGTTTTTTGATAATAAAAAAAATGAATTATTTGATTTATGAGATAAGCAATTATTAAAATTTTAACTATAATACAGAAAAGCAAAATTTACTCTTTAATTAAAAATAGTTTATTTTATGGAATAGGAGATATAGTTCAGAAATTTTTAGCATTTT
>PALU01000052.1 GCA_002706585.1 Rickettsiales bacterium | reverse complement strand
ATAAGAGGGTTAGAACATACATAACACATGGCGCACCTATGTTACCTGTAGTTACTTTGTATCTAAATTCAGTTAAGCTAAGATTAGTAATGGGTGTTTATACTTTTGTGTTTGGATGGAAACTCAGTAGATGGTTAAAAACAAAACAATTTTGGTCAGTTCCCTTCGTATCAAAAAAGAAAAGAACACAATATTTAACAACAGTAAAAAACGATATTAGAAAAGATTTAGGATTTTAGTTATGATAGAATTTATAAAACATATATTAGGAATTTGTGGTGACCATTGGCATCCAAACATTTGGACAGTTTTAGCAGGTTCACCAGTTATAGCATCTACAGTTTACTATGTAAAGTGTAAGTGTGGTGGTTTATTTTTTCACAAAAAAAATTGTGAAAATAATTTGGATAATTCAAAATAATTTTGTATATTAGTAGAAAATTAAAGATATGAGTTTAAGAGATACAGTAAAAGATTGGATAAGGGATGGAAAAGAATTCAAAGTTAAAAATCCTCTCTGTTCAAAAAGGTTGGTTGTTAAAAACCTAAATCAAATCAAACAACTATTGGAGGAAGATTCTCCAATGATTGCAAACGAAAGAATAAAATTCTTGATATCCGATATTGAGAATGGAAATTTAGATGCAGGAAAATTATAAGTTAAAAGTTAAATAAATAGTAAAAATGAGTAAATCTACAAATGATTGGATGGATAGGTTAGTTGAAAAATACTCCGTCCCAACTAAAAAAGTTGAAAAACCTACAAAAATTTTAACAGAACAACAAATCAAAATTATCAAAGATGGGAAAAACTAAAGGTATAGATATCGCCTACAATCCAGAAAGTGGTGAGTTTGAATATAACAATGCTGATGATGCATATCAGTATGAAGAATGGAAAAAATCTAAAGAATACATAGCTATGGTAAATGAAGAATTTGATAAACATAAACCTAAATACTCAGAAGCTGATATAGATAATGCTATTTCAAATGGATTTAAATCCTTAGTAGTTACTTCTGAAGAAGTTGGTATCGATGTATATGAAAAGTTATTTAGACAACATTTTAACGAAGCATTAAATGGGATATAATCCGTTCAGATGGTACACAAGTGGTAAGTACCGAACAAAACCACTAAAAGCAAATGCACCACTTCTATTAAAAATAAGGAATGGTGATTTTGAATATTCACCCTTTTTCTTAGAATCAAAAGATAATGATAAACTTTATGATGATATGTATCAGCAATTTATGGAGACTTCTCATATAAAAGATGAATTTAATAAACAAACAGAAGCTCACCAATATGCTAAGATGAAAAGAATTAAAGCTCAGAAATTAATGGAAAAGGGAATCGAAGAAGAAAATAGTAGATTGATGGAACTGAAGAGAAGATTATCGGAAGAGTTTGGAAAGTGTTTATGGAACAAATCTGAAAATAGACAAAGAGGAAAGGGAACTACTGAGGATTTATATTGGTGGTATAAGAAACAAACTAAAATGGGGCAAACTCCATCAGAGATAGCTATACAATTAGGAAGAAAGACCACAGCCGGTCTTTTACCAAAATAATTTAATTCATATATTTATATAAAAACAGATATATGGAAGTTATTAAATCTCGATATGGAAAAGATAGAAGTATCGAAAAGCTTGGTGATAGAAGAATTAGAGTTATGGGTCAAATCTCAAAAACCCCTATAATTCAAAAGAATGAAAAAGGTAAAGTAACAATGTTCGATTTTGATGGAGGACCTTGCTATAACTTAGGTGGTACAATTAAACACCAAAAAACTACTTGGAAAATTAAAGAGATAATGGTTGAGAAAGAAAAATATAAAGGTTTAGCTTCCATAGTTTTAAAAGTTAGTTTCTAATGGACGAACCAAAAAGAGGTACTAAAATTTATATAGGTGAGCAAGATATTTATCTTTGGTTGCATGGAAATCCTCATTTGGTATGGCCTGAGTTAGTAACAGCCGCTGAAGAATTACTTTATACAAAACAGAATGAAGTTCTAGCATTTCAAGTTGAAAATAGGGTTGAAAAGAAAAAAGGATTATTTGATTTATTCGTTAGAAAATCAGAAGTACATGATACCCTTTCAAAAGCTATGGTATGGGCTGAAGATTATGAAGAATATGAACTTTGTCAGAGGATAAAGAATTTAGAAGATTATTTGAAGAAAAAGAAAATGTTGTGAGAATATTAGTTATTGGAGATAGTTGTACGGATATATTTATTTATGGAAGTTGCCAAAGGTTATGTCCCGAAGCACCAATACCCATTTTCGAACCGTCAAATACTATAACCAATGATGGAATGGCTGGTAATGTAGTTCGTAACCTAAAATCGTTAGGAGTAACTAATGTCGATATTATCACAAATAAAGAACAAATTACTAAAACCCGTTATGTTGAAGATAAATCAAACCAAATGCTCCTCAGAGTGGATGGTAATGATAGGGTTTCTAATAGTTTCGATTCTTCTAAAGTTGATTTCCAATATTACGATGCAGTAGTAGTTGCAGATTATGATAAAGGATTCCTCACTTATAATGATATTGAAAAGATAGGTAAAAAATCCAAACTTTCATTTATTGATACTAAAAAAGTAGTTGACCACAATTACTTTAATGACTATACTTTTGTTAAAATGAATGAAGTAGAGTGGGATAGGTGTGTAGAAAAGGGAGCAAATTATATGGAATGGATGGATAGGTTGATTGTAACCATGTCTGAGAGAGGATGTAAATACTTTGACCAAACATTTCCAGTTGATAGAAGTATAGAGGTTAGGGATTTGAGTGGTGCAGGTGATAGTTGGATGGCTGCATTTGTGGTAAAATACTTAGAAACTAAAGACCCATATGATTCTATCAAATTCGCTAATGAAAAAGCTACAATTGTAGTACAAAAAAGAGGAGTTACAACAATATGAGAAAATACTTACCAACATTGGGTGAACTTATAGATAGATTGACAATCGTTCAATTAAAAGAAGTTAAGATTCCAAAACACAAAAAAGAATACGAAAAAGAAATAAAAGATATTGTGCATGATATCAATCAGATACTATTGGATGAAACACTTGAAAGAGATGTTGTTGATGGTGATATGATTAGAGCAATAATAGTATTGGCTCAGATGAATACACATATTTGGGTAAATGAAGATAATGCCAGGCGTGGTGATAATGTAGGAAATCAATTAATGTTAACACATGGATTGAATGGAATAAGAAATACGGCAAAGAATAAAATTCAACAAAAAGTTGGAGGAAGAAAAGATTATAAAGTAGATTGTATTGCTTCTGAATTTAAAGATTGGGAAGTAAGTTGGTAATACAAAAACAAATATGAAAATAGCTGTAATCTTAAACGGACAATTACGGACAGCGTTGTATTGTTATCCATATCTAAAAGAAATATTTCATTCTGATTATTTTCCCGATGTTGATTACCATATTCATACGTGGAGTATAAATGATGCTAAAAGATTAGATCCTGAATTTTTTGATTCTAAATATGGTGAGATTTGGGATATGAATCCAAAGGAACAAAAAATAGATGAATCAGACTTTGATAAAATCAAAGAAATATATAAGCCAAAAACTTTTGAAATTGGAGATAAGGATGAAAATTACAGAGCTATAGCTCTAACAAAACGAATGTCAGAAGAATGTGGTATAGCAGGTTGGTATTCCTCTTGGAAAGCTATAAATAATATGTTGACGTTTGAAAGCAAATTAGATGAAAATGATAAATATGATATAATTGTTAGAATCAGACCTGATATAATTTTACCAAAAGCTGAAGTGAACCTATTCAGAAATCAAATCAGAAGAACATTTGATAATCCGAAACTTTTTACCACTTATTATAAAGTTAGTCAAATTAATAATATTAGTAAAGAAAACAAAGACTTTTTTCCTGTAATTGATTATTATCAAATAGGTTCTAGAAAAAATATGGTTAACTTACATAAATGGGTTGATGAAAGAATATTAAATAAAGATTCAAAACTTAACAAATACTTTTGGAGTATTCGTGATGATTTTGAGCTAAATGAAGTAGAACCACCTTATCCAATAATCATAAGGCACTTGATGGGTGATGAAACTTATGTTAATACCCTATTTAATAAATGGAAGTTGGATTATGAGGATATACATGGTATTATGGCAAAATGGTATGNACCAANTCAACGGATACANAATAATANCGAGCTATATGATATTGATGAATCAGTAATTAGTGAAGGATTGGATNGNTATGAAGTAANTAAAGAAAAAATTTTAGAACAAACATATAAAGCAATTAAACAAATATGAAAGTAATGGTAACAGGTGGTGCTGGATTTATAGGCGCCAATTTAATCGAAAGATTAGTAAAAGAAGGACACGATGTTGTGTCATTAGATAACTACGATAGTGGGTTAGAAGAAAACCATATCGATGGTGTAAAATATATAAATGCAGATATTGAAACAATAGAATATATCAAAGGTGATGATTTTGATTTATGTTTCCATCTTGCAGCATTGAGTAGGATTCAACCATCATTTGAGAATCCAACAGATACATTCAGAGTGAATGTTAGAGGAACAGAAGCAGTAATGGAGTGGGCATTACATAATAAGGTGAAAGTGGTATATGCTGGTTCATCTTCAAAATGGCATGACCCAACAATATCACCATATGCTATGTACAAATACTTAGGTGAAGAAGTTTGTAAACTTTACAAGAAAACATTCGAAGTTGATGTAGAGATTTGTAGATTCTATAATGTATATGGACCTAAAGAAATCGTTGATGGTGATTGGGCAGCTGTGATTGGTATATGGAGGAATCAAGTCAATAATAACCAAAAAATAACAATCGTTGGTGATGGTGAACAAAGAAGAGATTTTACGCATGTTGTGGATATTTGTGATGCACTATACAAAGTTGGAGTTGGTGATGAAAAGCACAGTGACGCTTGGGAGTTAGGAACTGGAATAAATTATTCGGTGAATGAGGTCTACGGAATGTTCAAACAGAAGTTCGGTAGTGAGTGTATGTATATACCCGACCAAAAGGGTAACTACAGAGAAACTCTTAGAGAAAACAATGATATGGTAGAAAGATTAAATTGGAAACCAGAAGATAGATTAAAAGAATATATTGATAGTTTATGAACGCAGTAATATTTGGAAAAAATGATTATGGTGGACAGTTATTAAATGATACTTCACCATTTTACGGATTACTATATCCATTTGATATTGTAGAACAAAATTTCTACTCTATCACTGTCCGTAAATCACAATTTCCAAATATTGAGTTTGTTCAGATGTTACAAAAATTTGTACCCAAAGAGATAGAAAGTAAATATGATTGGATATACGCTGTAAATCCAACAGAGAAATATGATTGGAATGAAAAAGTTTATTTTGGATGCTTTGGTGAGTGTTATGTTGATGAAATAATTGATGATGTTGAAACATATGATAAGTTAATATTTTCATCAAAAAAGGGTGATTATGAAAATTCTTATATACATTACCAAGAACCATTATTACATTTCACCAGAAACTTTCATTTCTATGGATTTAACTTCAATCCACCATTGTACGAATTTACTACATTTAATAATCAAAAAGAAAAACCAATAAGTTTTTGTTATAATAGTGGTTTAGATGGAACAGAGGGTGATAACAATAAAAGAAGTTTTAGAAAAGAAATAATTAAATCAATAAATGAGAAGTATCCAAATAGTATTGTATCTCCAGAAAAATCAAATGATTTCAAAAAAACCAATCTAATGATGGAGGATTATAAAAACAATGGTTGGTATTGGGATTTCAATAGAGCATGGACTTCATTAGTATTTGAAACCACACCATTAAAAGATACATCGAATTGGTTTTTTACAGAGAAAACTTTTAGAGGATTGATGAGTGGTAACGCACTAATTTTGGGTATAGATAATGATAAATTAAGATACTTACAGAGTTATGGATTTTGGATTCTAAATACAAATAAACAATTAGATGATATCTTTCATTTAGCTAATACTGATTTTAAATCGTTTAAAAAATTAATTGAGGATAATTCAACAAAAATAGTAAATAATCAAAGAATTCTCTATGATTGGTACTATAAAGAACAAAGTTTTAAATTAAATACAATAAAATGGCTTTTAGGATATGATAACTGATAGATTAAAAAATGATGTAATATTCGTTACAGTAGATGGGGCAGCTGATGGATTTTCTGAACAAAGAGCTCTTGTAACTAATAGAGTGGTTGATAGATATAGAGAGTTAGGATTAAGAGTGATACGATTTTCAGCTAATGAAAACCATGCTGATATTTTGATTCCACAATTTGATGAACATCCATATAGAAATAGGTTGGTGGTATCTACAATGTATTCATATCCATACTTTGTAATGAGAGATATGCAATTACAATTGAGTGATTATACACATACCATTAGATTTGAGTGGGATGGTTATCCGATAGATTTTACAAAGTGGACGGATGATTTTTTAGATTACGATTTGTTAGCAGAACCAACATCTCATCACAGATATGATGGTAATAGATATGGTTTATATGGTGGTATGAGTTTGAAGAGTAAAAAAGCAGATAAAATTCTCAGAGAAAAAGTAACAACTGAATATTGGAAAAGTAGAATTGATGTTGGTAAGGATTACAACGAAGATGTAATTACAAACGATATGTTAACAGATTACAAAGGTTGGGAGTGGAATGATATATTCTCTAAGTGGCATTCTACAGAACCAGATTATTCAGCTTTTGGATTTCATAAATCAATAGCTAACCAAGACTATTATGAGTTAGGACTTCAAAAACCAATAGAAATAAGAGTATGAGAAAAATATTATTTATAGGAGACTCATTTACTTGGGGTGAAGGATTAGAATTATATATGGATAAAGAACCATTTATTTCAATGAGAAATTTTCCAGCTGGTGATACAGAATTGAGAAGTGTTTCAAACTATAAAGATTCCGAAGTTGAAGAGTGGAGAGTATCTAAAAGATTCTCAAACTATATAGATGGATTTGAAAAATATGTTCAAAAAACAAATGGAGGTAGTTTTCAAAGTGTTAGTAGAGATGCTACTCAGATTGTATATGAAAATGGATTTCAAACTGATGATATAGTCATAATACAAATTCCACCCGCTGATAGAAGTTATTTTCATTCCAATGTATTCTTTCAAACCGATACAGGATTCCCTTATTATGATAATATTTTAAGGATGAGTCCTCAAACAGATTTACACTGGTATCTAACCCAAAAAGAAGGTGGAGACGTACATTCCCATGTTAATATGGTGGAGGTAGTAAGTAATTTAAAAGCTTTGAGTAAAGTTATGGGATATAAAGATATAGATTCATATGTAAAAGATTTAAACATTGTGTTGGATAAGTTATCGTATAGAAATACCAAACTATTTTTCTATTCTTATTGTTGGGATTTGATGCAAAGATTTAATGTATATTTCATAGGTCCTTGGGGAAAGGAAAATTATGAATCATTTTCTAAATGTGATGAATTCAAAGATAAATTAATACCAATGGTATATAATGGTAAACAATACGATTCACTTGAAAAATTAGATGAGGGTATGGCTGATAATAATGAGGTATTTGAGATTGCAAAGGAATTTCCAAAAACTAATAATAATCATCCAACACCATATGCACATAAAATAATAGGTGAATCAATTAAAAAATATTTAAATGGATAAAAAATGGTATGAAAAGGATTACAGAGGTGAGATGAAATCTTACAAAGATGTACCTGGTTTTATAAATGAAGCTGAGTTTATATTTGAAGATATTATCAGCACAATAAGTTTAGACCAAGTCACAAAAAGAGATGAAAAATATCACGTTGTGGAATTGGGTACTTTCTTAGGACAATCAGCTTGTAGAATGGCATCTTTGATAAATGAGTATGAAATAGATAATATCACATTTGACTCAATTGATTTATTTTGGCTACCAATGCATATAATGAGTAATAGAGATGATTGGGATGAAAAAACTCAAAGTGGAATTCCACCTTCATTTCACCAATATATAGAATGGCTAAATAAGATAGTAAAAGATGCAGGAGGTGTAACTTTATCACCAATTGATGTAACCAAACATCCAGTACGAATATTAGGATTAGAAGATTTTGTAAATTTTATAACTTGTGATACACAATATGCAGCTAGATTGTATAATGATGAAACCTTAGATTTCGTTTGGTGTGATGCTTGTCATGATTATGAGTACATATTAAAAGAATTAGAAACATTTTGGCCAAAGATAAAAAAAGGTGGAATGATTGCTGGTGATGATTACAATACAAAAGATGTAAAAAAAGCAGTAAAAGAATTCCAAAAGAAATATAATAAAAGTATAGTAGGATTAGAAACTACAGATATATCGTTTAAAATAAAAAAAAGTAATATATGACACCAAAACAAAAAAAGAGGCAAAAAAGAATAATAGAGGATTTAACATATTTGATTAATAAAGAGAAAGAAAAATTCGGTGGTGGTAGGAAATCAATAATAGAACAATTCGAAACAAAATTAGAAAAAGTAATAAATTGGATTCCCAAAGTTAAAAAGAAGTGAGAAGAAGTAAACAAAAACATTTAATAATCATAGGACACCCAAATAAGAAATCATTTTGTTATAATGGTATTTTTAAGACGGTATTAAGAGAGGTAAGAAAACACAAACAACAATATAGAGTTATTGATTTGTATGAGGATAAACTACATAGAAACAAAACAGAATTGATACAAGAATATCAGGACTTGGTAACTTGGTCAACTCATATCTATTTTATATCACCTGTATGGTGGTTTAGATTAGTTCCCAAAATGGAAACTTTTTTTGATGAGGTATTCACACCAGGATTTGCATATAAATTTGTTAACTTCACTAAACTATACGCATATCCTAAACCATTTCTTAGTGATAAAAAGGTTAGAACATACATAACACATGGAGCTCCAATGTTACCCGTAGTTACACTATATCTAAATTCGGTGAAACTAAGATTGGTGATGGGAGTATATACATTTGTATTTGGATGGAGCTTGAGTAGATGGAGAAAAACTAAACAATTCTGGTCAGTACCATTTGTAACAGATAAAAAAAGAAAACAATACTTAGGTGTTGTTAAAAAAGATATACGAAGAGATTTAGGATTCTAATGAAACGATTATTCACTTTTGGATGTTCTCACACCTCACATCAATACCCCACTTGGGCAGATATATTAGGTCTGTCTTACAATCAGCTTTACAACTTTGGTGAATCGGGTACAGGTCATTTTCACCATATGGTTCAGTTAAATGGAGTATTAGATAATTTTGACTTAACAGAAGATGATATGGTGGTTGTTTTATTATCAGAGGAACAGAGAATGGATTTGGTTATAAATGCAACCAATAATAGTGGAATGATTGAAGAGTGGGTGAGGGGATTAAAACCAATAGAAGAAAAGGGATTTCAAAAAGGACCAGACTGGTTTACAAAAGAGTTTCAAAAAACTCTTTCAGTAAATCATCAATTATTATCTACATTAGTCACTATAGATAATATGAAAGAAAGATTGAGTAATAGAAAGTGTAAGTTTAAAATAATGACAGCACTTAGACCAACTCTGGATGGTGATGAACCATCGTTTGTGAATAGATTATTTAATAGTACATTAGATGGAGGATATCCAAGTAATACATTAGACCATATAGGAATAAAAAATTGGTATCCAAATGAAATCCACAAAAGATTACATCCCTATAAACCTTTACAATGGTTTTCCAGTGGTGCACATTATAAATTTAAAACAAATACTGGTAAGACTGTGTGGGATGGTCATTGGTTAATAACAGAACATTTGGAGTTCGTTAAAGATAATTTTGATTTTGGTGATAAATATGATTCTATAGTGTTGGATTGGCACAATAGAGCTTCAACAGGAAAATGTGTACCAAAAGATGAATTCATAATACCTCTACTACAACATAGTAGATACACATATAATTGGACTAATAATAAAATTGAATCAGAATGGCCACTAGATGGTGGTAGGGAAAAACTAATTTAAAATGAAAAGACTTTGGAGATTATGGGCTCAAGCGCTCGGTGAAAAGACAGGACAGACAAATAGAGAAGCAGATGCGGTAGCTAGGTTTAGAACAATACTAATATTGCAAGGGGTTATAACAAATATACTAATATCAATAAACATACTAATACAATGGTTAAAATAAAGAAGAAAGAAATTGTGCATGTATATTTCAACGAAGAGTGGAATACGGAATCCCCAACCGATGATGATGAGGGATTAACAATAAGTGATGAGGATGGATATGAGGATGGCATTGATTCATTTCCTACTAAAAAGAAAACAACTATAGAAGATAGTTACGAGGAATATGGCAACTAACCCCCATTACATCCATCGGTGGGGATGGAGTCGGAGACTAATTTTTTTTGATAGTATTGGTACGGAATAGACAATTGGTAATATTTATTAATATATGAGTTATAGTATAAACATAAGAGAGCAAAGGCTAAATAAGAATCGCAAATGTAAGTGTAGCGATAGCGTTGATAAGGAGTGTGGATGTAATGAGAGTAAGGAATCAAATGAAGCTCGAAATTGGTTGTTTAACAATCTTAAAAGAAGTAATGGATTTTGATGAAGGGTATAACGACGATGAAAAGTGGGAAGATATTCCCTTATATGCCAATAAGGAAATAATTGAACAATTCTTCTATGCGGAGATAAGAAGCTTTGAGTGGATGTATGAGAAGTGGAAAGAAGGTAAGATACGAACAAAAACCATAACTAATCTCATTCCAATGGAAAGGATTCAAAAGACAATCGACACCCTTAGTATGAGAGAACAATATGAGAAATGTTCGGTACTTCAGAATATTATAGTAGATATATACATAGGAGAGGAAATACAGATAATGTTAGACCAAGCACATAGTATAGTAAACCCCCCTATAAAGAAGTAAATACCTATATAGAATAAGCAGAAATAAAAAGAGCTAGAATCACCCAATACTCCCCCTACTCCCCAACTGATAAAGTGGGGTTTTTTTATGCCTAAAATAGAGGAGTTTTAAGGGCTGGAAAAGTGTATCCGTACCCCAATATTACATATGGTCATAATTAACCCTCCAATACCCTCTAAATCAACTACATAAGCGGCTTAGGGTAGGTACTACTTCTTATGAACTTCTACAATGAGCGTTGTATCATAATAAATTGTGATACATTTCCCACTTTCTACCACCCCATCCCACATATATCACTATATTTGTAGCGCTCTAGCCCCTTCATCGCTAGAGATTATTTTTTTCTAAGCCAATTTTTATAGGGTTTTAGCCCCTTTCCTATAGGCCTGACAAATTGTCACCCGAATACAACCAAATAATATATCGGATTTTTCAATAAAAGCTATATTTTATTGTGAATATCGTAATTCGTAGTGGCCTGACAAATTGTCATACTTTTTCCTTGGATATGTGGTAAAAATTTCGTATCTTTAAGGGTGGCTGGGTGGGTGCAGAAAACCTTAGCGGAAGAGCTGGTGTTACAATGTGTTACAAATACCAGTGTATATAGGGTATATAGGTGTTACAAATGAAAATAATTGCTAATTTCCTTGGTTTTCTCAGGAATATTTCGTATATTAGTACTGTAATATGATTGATATGATTAATAAATGGTTTACCAAGTTCAAAAAGAAGTATAATACAGAGCTAGATGCTATAGGTTCTTTCCTTTTTATTGCATTATTGTTCTATATAACGTACTTCGCATTGTGGGTATTATGTCCTTGCTAAAAAAAAAGCAAAAATAATTGCTTTTTTCCTTGGATATATGGAATTTTTTTCGTATATTTGTATAGTAAGTTTGAGTTCTGATTGAGAAGTACTCTAGGAACTAAAAATATTTGCGGAAGAGGGGTTAAGAGAAACCCGCTAGGCATCCAGCTTAGAGAAGGTAGGGCAGTTCTATCCTTCCGCTCA
>PALU01000051.1 GCA_002706585.1 Rickettsiales bacterium | reverse complement strand
GTAAAAGAAAATATAATGTCTGTCTTCCCTTTATAAATAAAATTCATAGCCCACTTTTATTTAAAGAATGGATTTCTGATACTACAAAAATGATTAACGGAAAATTCAAAATATTAGTACCAGACAATGAGGTTTTTTTAGAACCATCTTTTGTTATAGTGCCACTGGTGGCTTTTGATATAAAAAAGAATAGAATTGGTTATGGCGGTGGTTATTATGATAGAACAATAAGTTGTTTAAAGAAAAAACGGAAAATTTTTACAATCGGAGTGGCATTTGATGAACAGGAAATTGAAATGGTGCCAATGATGGAATTTGACAAAAAATTAGACCTTATTATTACTCCAACAAGGAACATCGAATGAAAATTCTTATCTGTGGGGATGTAGTTGGAAGATCTGGAAGAGAAATTGTGGAAAAAGAGATTCCTAAATTAAGAGAAAAAGAAAAGATCGATTTTGTTGTTTTAAATGGTGAAAATGCTGCAAGTGGTTTTGGAATAACAAAAAAAATATGTCAAAACTTTTATTCGATAGGTGTTGATGTAATAACATCAGGCAATCATATTTGGGATCAAAAAGAAATTTTAGACTATATTAGTAAAGACTTAAGGCTTTTAAGGCCTTGCAATTTCCCTTTAAATTCACCTGGCAATGGTTATGGTACTTATAAAATTAATAATGGAAAAATTATTTGTGTTATTAATGTAATGTGCAGATTGTTTATGGATTCTTTAGAAAGTCCCTTTGATTCTGTAAAAAAGATAATTGATCTAACAAAATCTAAATACAATGATGCTATAATTATAATTGATGTACATGGTGAATCAACATCAGAAAAAATGGCATTAGCACATTTCTTTGATGGTCAAGTTAATGTGATCTTTGGAACTCATACTCATGTTCCAACAGCAGATCTTCAAATTTTGGAGAAGGGTAGCTTTTTTCAAACTGATTTAGGAATGTGTGGCGATTATGATTCAGTTATTGGAATGAAAAAAGAAAACTCTATTCGTAAATTTACCCATAAACACCTTAAATTAAGATTGGAAACTGCTAGTGGGCATGGAACATTGTCAGGTACAATAATTGATATTAATGACCAAGACAATTCAATCCAAGGATTTAACCAGATTTTACGCGGTGGAAAATTAGATAGGATTTAATTTTATGGCAGGTCATTCAAAATTTAAAAATATAATGCATAGAAAAGGTGCCCAAGATAAAAAAAGAGCAAAACTTTTCTCAAGACTAATTAGAGAGATTTCAGTTGCAGCAAAGTTAGGAAATCCAGACCCAGATTCGAATCCAAGACTAAGGACTGCAATAAATAATGCTTTATCTTCTAATATGTCAAAAGATAACATTGAAAGAGCAATAAAAAAAAATAATTCGACTGAGGCTAATTTCATTGAAGAAATAATTTATGAAGGTTTTGGGCCTGGCGGAGTAGCAATTTTAGTTGAATCAATGACGGATAATAGGAATAGAAGTGCATCCGAAATAAGAGCTGCCTTTTCAAAATTTAATGGAAATCTTGGAATTAGTGGTTGTGTAAAACCTTATTTTCAAAAAATTGGTAAAGTTTCATATTCTAACTCTATAGATTGTTTCGAAAATTTTTTTGAATTTTGTCTATCTATAGAAGTTGAAGATATACAAGAATTAGATGAATTATATGAAATTATTATAACTTCAGAGTTATTTCATGCATCTTTGGAAAAACTTGAAAAAAAATTTGGAATGCCAAAATTTTCAAATTTAGAATGGAGAGCATTAAATATTATTGAAGTTTCAAAAGAAGATGATGCAAAAAATCTCTTCAAGCTTTTAGAAAAACTTGAAGATCTTGATGATGTTCAAAATGTTTCTTCTAATTTTAATATTAATGATTCTTTGATGGAAAAAGTCATTTGAAAAAATCAAAGAAAATTATTGGAATTGATCCAGGACTTCAAAAAACTGGTTGGGCAGTTATCAAAAGTTTTGGATCATATGATCAGTACGTTTCTCATGGTGTAATAACTACTAAAAGCTCTACTAAACTTGAAAAAAGACTAAATGAGATATTCATTCAACTTTCTTCAGTATTTAGTAAACACTGTCCAGAAACAATTGCAGTGGAAAAAATTTTTTCTAATAAAAATCCAGAAAGTAGTTTAAAATTAGGAAAAGCAAGGGGAATAGTATTTTTAGTAGCTGCTAGGAATGGTTTGTGTATTAATGAGTATTCTCCGAATACAGTAAAAAAAAATCTAGTAGGTTATGGACATGCAAATAAAAATCAAATTATTAAAATGCTTGAAAGGTTATATCCAGATCTACTATTGGAAAGTGAAGATGCGGCTGATGCACTTGCTGTGGCAATATGTCATTCAATGCAAAAGAATTCGAAAATTTCATCATTAGTTTAATCATGATTGTAAAATTAAAAGGAAAAGTTGAATATTACTGTAGCGATTTTGTTGATTTAGAAACTCAAGGTGTGGTGTACAGAGTTTTTATTACAGAAGAATTAGCAAAAAGTTTTAATCATTTGGGAGAATTTTGTTCGCTTCACATCTACGAAATAATAAAAGAAGATGCAAGACTTTTATTTGGTTTTAAAGAAATTGAAGAAAGAGAAATTTTTTCTGACCTTCTTATCGTCCAAGGGGTAGGAGGAAAAATGGCATTAAACATTTTATCACAAATGAGCAGAAACGAAATTATTGAATCAATTTCTTCTGAAAACCATCAATTCTTTACCTCAATATCAGGAGTTGGCAATAAATTAGCTATGAGGATTGTAAATGAACTAAAAGAAAAAATTAAAAAGAAAAATATTTTAATTAAGCCTTCTTCAAAAGGAAAAACTAGTGATCTATTTTTAGATTTAGTTTCATGTCTAGAAAATTTAGGTTATCCAAACAAGACTTCTCAAGAAATTTGTACTAGAGTAATGAATGAAAATAAAGAAAAAGAATTGGAATTTTTAATTCCAATTGCATTAAAATACCTTACAAAACCAAGAGTATCTGATGAATGAAAAAAACTCAGATTTAAATCCAGTTGAAAAACCTAAAGAAAAAAATTTTAGTTTAAGGCCAAAATCAATTGATGAATTTATAGGTCAGACACATATAAAAAATAATCTTAAGACATTTATAAAATCTTCAGAAAAGAGAAAAAAAAGTTTAGACCACATAATATTATATGGTCCACCAGGGTTAGGAAAAACAACGCTTGCAAATATTATCTCATTAGAAAAAAGAGTAAACATTCATGCAACTTCAGGACCAGCATTTACTAAAAAAGGAGATCTAGTTACATTGATGAGTAATTTATCACTTGGAGATATTTTATTCATTGATGAGATACACAGACTTTCTCCAATAATTGAAGAAACTTTATATCCTGCAATGGAAGATTTTAAATGTGATTATATAATTGGTTCAGGCCCTTCCGCACGTGTGATGCAGATCTCAATTGATCAATTTACATTAATAGGCGCTACCACTAGACTTGGCTTATTGTCTAGGCCGTTAAGAGATAGATTTGGTATTCAACTTCAATTAGGTTTTTATGAACCTACGGATATAAAAAATATTATTGAATTAAATGCAAGAAAGTTAAAAGTTTTGATTGACAGCAATGCTTCATTAGAAATAGCCAAAAGATCTAGAGGTACACCAAGAATAGCAATAAGATTAATGAATCGGATAATTGATTTTTCAGTTGTGTTAAACAAAAACAAAATAGATTTAAATCTCGTAATTGATTCATTAGAGAAAATGCGAATAGATAGTGAAGGTCTTGATGAAATGGATAGAAAATACTTAAAATGTATTTTAGAAAATTACAACGGTGGTCCTGTAGGAATTGAAACTTTAAGCGCAGCATTACTTGAACAAAGAGATATTATCGAAGATGTAATTGAACCTTATTTAATGCAAAGAGGTTTGGTTCAAAGGACATCAAGGGGAAGAATTTTATCAAAAAAAGGATTAAATCATATTGAGTGATTTTGTATGAAAAAAATACACTGTACAAATTTCATAGTTTTTTATGAAGATACTGATTCTACTGGGTATTCTTATCATACGTCTTATTTGAGATTTGCTGAAAGAGCCAGAAGCAAAATGTTGATAGATTCTTTTCCAGACATAGTAAGGAAAATTAGTTTAAAAACTCATTTTTTTGTTATAAGAGAAATAAATGCGGAATATTTTAAGCCAGCTTTTTTGTTTGATAATTTAATATTATCAACTTTTTTAGTTGGAAACAAAATGGCATCTTTTTACCTTCAACATAATATTTTAAAAAATAAAACCCTTTTATGTAAGATTAAAGTAAAATTGGTATGGATAGATGCTGAGTCCAAACTACCTTTGAGACTTCCTAGTGATTTAATATCTAGATTTAAATTAATGGAAGTAGTATAACAATTTGTATATGGATGAATCAGTCGAAAAAATTGTTTTAGATGAAGCAAGTGATTTTTCACTTCTTTCATTATTTCTAGATGCAGACATTGTCGTAAAACTCGTAATAATTGTATTATTACTTTCTTCAATTTGGTCGTGGGCAATTATCTTCTCTAAATATACAAATTTAAAGGGAATTTTAATTGATACTGAGGATTTTGAAGAGCTTTTTTATGCCAGTGAAACTTTAAGCAAACTTTCTAAAAGAGTTGGGTCCCAACCAACACACCCAATAGAAGCAGTTTTTTTCTCATCAATGGTTTATTTTGAAAAGATAAAATCTGGTTTATCAAATAAAAGTTTCGAATTTAAAAAAAGTTTTTGTGAAAATGTAAAAAAAGAAATGGATATAGTAATTAATAAAGAATTAAGTAATTTAGAAAATGGTTTAAATTTTTTGGCCTCAGTTGGTTCTACCGCACCATTTATTGGATTATTTGGAACTGTTTGGGGAATAATGAACAGTTTCACAGCTATTGGAATTTCTCAAAATACAAGTTTGGCGGTAGTTGCACCTGGAATTGCTGAAGCTTTATTTGCAACCGCGTTAGGATTAGTTGCTGCAATCCCAGCTGTATTATTTTTCAATAAGTTTAATAATATGCTTGAAAATGTTAATAATAAGCTTGAAGTATTTTCTGAAGAAATAATAGTAATAATTTCCAAAGAGATTTTCAGATAGAAGGTATTTTGAAAAAAAAGTATAAAACAAAATCTACTATCTCGGATATAAATGTAACACCATTTGTTGACGTAATGTTGGTATTATTAATAATTTTTATGGTTACTGCACCTTTGCTAACTGCTGGAATTAAAATAAATCTTCCTGAGAGTTCTTCAATTTTAAAGAATGAAAAAAATGACCCAGTTACTGTATCAATTGATTCAAAAGGTGATGTTTACTTGCAAAAAAAAAAATTTTCAAAAAATCAACTCATAAATAAGTTAACCCAATTAAAAGAGAAAAATAAAGATCTAAAAATCTATTTAAAAGGTGATAAAAAATTAAATTATGGAAAAATTATGGATTTAATGAGTTTGATGAACAAATCTGGATTTAAGAAAGTAGCTTTAGTGACCAAGCTCAAATAAAAATTCTAATGGCTAAAGGAATTTTAAAATCAATTTTTCTTCATTTCTTTATTTTATATTTTTTTGTATATGGTGCAGAATTGTTCAAGAAAAATAAAAGATTTGAAATATATGAGATTCCTCTTGAAGTAGTTGATATTTCCGATGTAACCATCAACAAATTACAAAACAATGAAAAAAAAAAAAAAAGTAAAGTAAAATCAAAAAAAGAATTTTTTGACCCACCTAAACCAAAATCAAAACCTACACCTCCAGAATTTGCAATAAAAGAAAAAAATATAAAAAAAAAAAAAAGAAAGAGGTTAAAAAAAACAAAGAGGTTAAATCAACAAAAAATGAAAAAAAAAGAATGGAGAGTATATTAAAATCAATAGAAAAAGTTAAATCTGAAAATAAGCAAAAAATAAAAAAAAATGATGAAGATATAAAAGAAGAAGACATAAAAGAAGATGAAAAAGAATTGAAAAGTCTTAACTTAGGTGAAAAATTAACTATTTCAGAATTAGACATGATTAGAAAACAGTTTTATGATTGCTGGATAGTTCCAGCAGGAGCAAAAAATATTAAGGATCTTGTTGTTTCAATTGAACTTAAACTTGATGAAAACGGTAATGTTATGTATTCAAAATTAATTAATGATAGAAATCTTAAAGATAGTTTTTTTAGAGCAGCTGCTGAAAGTGCAATGAGAGCTGTTAATCACCCAGATTGCAAAAAATTAAAAGTTCCAAAAAAGAAATATGATGTATGGAAATCTTTGATTTTAGATTTTAACCCATCTATTATGTTTAATTAGATATGTTTAGAGTATTATTTTTATATTTATTTCTGTTAATTCCTTTTTATGTAAATGCTGAATTAAGGATTGATATCACACAAGGTAACACCGAACCTATTCCTATGGCTATTCTTGATTTTAATTCAAAAAATAGTGAAGAGAAGAATTTATCCAAAAATATTAATAAAGTCATAAAAAATAATCTTTCACGCTCTGGTCTCTTCTTAATGTTACCAAAAAAATTGTTTATTGATGATCAAATTGATTTTGAAGAAAGACCATCATTTCCAGATTGGAGGCTTACAACCGCTCAAGGACTTGTATATGGAAAAGTTGATATTAATAAAACAGAACTTAATATTGAATTTAGACTTTGGGATATCCTTTCCGAAAAACAAATGGTTGCACAGCAACTTACAACTGAAGTTTCTAACTGGGGAAGGATCGCCCATGAAATATCTGATATAATATATCAAAGAATAACTGGTGAGTCAGGATATTTTGATAGCAGGATAGTGTATATCTCAGAATCAGGTTCAAAAATGAATAGAAAAAAAAGATTAGCAATTGTTGATCAAGATGGTGAAAATCATAAATTCTTAACTGATGGAACTTTTCTTGCCTTAACTCCAAGATTTTCACCTGCTGCACAAAAAGTTGCTTACTTGTCCTATAACAAAAAGATTCCTAGGATATTTATATTAGATTTAAATACTGGGGTCCAAAGAGTTCTAGGTGATTTTCCTGGAATGACATTCAGTCCGAGATTTTCTCCCGATGGTAAAAAGCTTGTCATGAGCTTAGCCAGAGATGGCAATACAGATATATATGAGATGAATCTATCAAATCTTGAAATGAATCAACTTACTTACTACGAAGGCATTGATACTGCTCCGTCTTATTCCCCTGATGGTAAATACATTACATTTGAATCAGATAGAAGTGGCAGTCAGAAAATATATATAATGGAACTTAAATCAAAGAAAATTAAAAGAATAAGTTTTGGAAATGGAAAATATGCTACACCTGTATGGTCACCTAGAGGAGATTTGATAGCTTTCACAAAATTTCAAGGTGGTGAATTTTACATTGGTGTAATGTATACTGATGGAAAAGGAGAGAGAGTAGTATACAAATCGTATCTTGTTGAAGGACCAACTTGGTCGCCTAATGGAAGAGTTTTAGCTTTTTACAGCCAATCTAAAATAAAGAAAGGAAAAATAGGCGCTCCAAAAATAAAATTAATTGACTTAACTGGAGTTAATTTAAGAGAAATGATTACTCCATCGGATGCTTCAGATCCTGCGTGGTCAGGATTATTACCATAATTATAAAAACAGTCTAAATATAAAAACATTGACTTATGGTAAATCAGAATGTAAAAATGTTAAAAGTTAAACTTCCAAGGGTGAGTTATTTATGAAATTAAAAATATTTGCATTATTATTTGCAGCTTTTATTGTTTCCGGATGTGGGCTAACTGATAAAGTCGGAGGGGCAGATACTTTATTAGTTGATGATTCTTTTAAAGAGATCCCAACACACGATAGTGTTGACTGTCGCGGTTCTTGTACTGTAAAGATTTATAACGTTAGAAATTAGTTTAAAAATGGAATAATGCCGGTTTGAAAAAAAACCTTAATAGCATTGACTTATGATTCTCCAGAATGTAAAAATTATAAATAATAATTATAAGGGTAAAATAAATGAAAAATAAATATATAGCGTTATTCGCAAGCATATTGATGGTTGCAGGGTGCGAGACCTTAGGTGGAGGAGGTTCTTCCTCAGATTCACCTTCTTATGAGTATGGTGACTCAAAACAGGCTAATCTTCAGGCTTACCTTCAAAATGAAATAGGCGATAGAGTTTATTTTGAGACTGATAAGCATAATATTAACTCAGCGTCTGCTTATGTTTTAGAAACTCAGGCTAACTGGTTAAAGTCAACACCAGGATTTCAGATTTTAATTGAAGGACATTGTGATGAAAGAGGCACAAGAGAATACAACTTGGCGTTGGGTGAAAGACGAGCTAATTCTGTTAAAGAATTTTTAGTTTCATTAGGTGTTGATACCGGAAGGGTTTCAGTTATAAGTTATGGTAAAGAGAGACCAGCTGCTTCTGGGAGTACATCTGAATCATGGGCAGAAAATCGAAGAGCAGTTACTGTAGTTGGAAATTAGTCTTTTTAATTGTGCATCCTTATGATTATTTTCTAAGGGCTAGCAATATCACTATTGCTAGCCCTTTTTAGTATGTCAGTATTCAATTATAAAATATTTGTATTTTTATCCTATTTTTTTGTTTTTGGTATTTGTTTTTCGCAGGATATTGATTACGATGATTTGATAGATAGAATTGATAGGATTGAAAGAAATGTTTCCGATTTGCAGAAAGGAAAACTTGGGGAAATTGATAAAAATCTACCAGCTGGTTATATCTCAAGAAATGAATCAAGACTTGATAAAATAGAGACAAAAAATAGGCTAAATTATGGCATCCTTGAGGAGATTCAAAATAAACTACAGTCGCTTGAAAACAAAATTGATCTAATTAATAAAGACTTTCAGGCAAGAATTCTAAAAATTGAAGAAGAGGCTAAAAAAATCCCTTTAGGTGAGAATAAAAACATTAATTTGAGGAATAAAGAAGTTGAACCTATTCTTAGATCAAGAAAGGAAATTGAGACAAAACAAGAAATAACCCAAAATTCTGAACTTAGTCAAAATGAACCATTAACAGAAGATCAGTTAAAAAAAAAATATGAAAACTCTATTAAATTACTATGGGCAAGTAAATATGAGGATGCCAAAAAGGAACTATTAGAACTCAAAAAATCTAATCCAAAAGATTTAATGCCAAATATCCAATATTGGTTAGGCGAAGTTTTTTATGCACAAAAAGATTTTGGTCAGGCTGTTATAGAATTTGGTGAAGGTCTTAAAAAATATCCTGACTCAATCAAGGGGCCCGATAATATGTTAAAATTAGGATTATCTTTTTCTAATTTACAAAAAGTTGACGAAGCCTGTAATGTTCTTTCCGCTTTAGAAAATAAATATGAAGAAGCCCCAAAGAATGTTCTAGAAATTGCAAAAACTGAAAAAGATAAATTAAAATGTCCTGAAGAATGAAACAGAACAAACTAAAATTAGTTGAAAAACATTTTTTTAGAAATCTTGATTGTAATTTATCATTTGAGGAAAATCCGCATATTGGACTTTGCGTATCTGGTGGGGCTGATAGTATGGCTTTAGTTATTTTGATGAATAATTGGATAAAAAAAAACAATGGCAAAATAACAATTTTTCATTTTAATCATGGTTTACGTGAAGAATCTGAAATTGAATCAAAATTTGTAAAAAATTTTTCAAATGATCTAGGCTATGAATGTAAAGTTATTAAATGGCAGGATAGCAAACCAAAATCCGGCATAATGGAAACTGCTAGAAACCTGAGATATAAAAAAATAATTCAAGAATGCGAAAAAAAAAACATTCTTCATCTTATGACAGCTCATCATCACGATGATTCTTTGGAGACATTTTTCATGCGTTCATTAAGAAAAAAAACTTATGATGGTTTATCTTCTATTCAGTTTAGAAGAATTCATGAATCACTTCAAATAATTAGACCTCTTATTAGTTTTAAAAAAATGAAACTGAAAGAGATTTGTAAATTTTATAAAATCGATTGGATTAGTGATTCTTCAAATTTTAATTTTATTTATGAAAGGCCTAGGATTAGAGATAAGTTAAGTTTTTTTTCAGAAAAGAAGTTAAATTTTTTAGATAAAGAGTTAAAAAAAAATAAGGTTGAAAATGAAAATATCGAAAAAAAAATAGCTGACTTTTTTATTTTTAATTTAAAACATAATGAAAATGGAAGTTTTGAGATTGATAAAAAAAAAATTCCTTACAATCAATCAAAATATTCAAATTGAAATTTTAAGAAAAATTTTGAGAACATGCTCTAGTCAGATATATTTACCATGCTTTAATTCAACTAAATTAATTTTAGAAAAAATTAAAAAATATAATACTAGTAAATTTACATTGCATTCATGTCTTATAGTTTTAAAAAATTCTCAAATTTTTTTTAATAGAGAATCAAAAGCCACAAAAAATAAAATGAATATGGGATTAGTTGTAGATATAAAAAAACCTAATTTTTGGGATAATAGGTTTAAGATTTATTCAACTAAATTTAAACTTAAATGTGAATTGATAACAGAAAAAAATTGGTTAGAATTAAAAAATAATTTTTCAAATAGAAATAATATTCCCTTTGAAATTATCAAAAGTCTTCCCCTAATTAAATTTAAAAATAAAAAAATGATTCCTTTTTTAACTCCAAATGAGGAATTTGAAAAACAAAAAATTGATTTTTATTTTTCACCGATAATTCCTTTGACAAAAAAAAATTTTTTTTAATATAGGTTGAGATATTTTATGTATATAATTATATAGATTAGTATATGAATAATACTATTAGAAATATAGCGATATGGGCCTTAATCGGCTTTTTAGTTTTTTTGATTCTCGATTTTTATAAGACTAACGAAAAAAGTTCTAAAATCGTGCCGGTGGCTTATTCTCAGTTTTTAAAAGACGTTAAGAACGGAAACGTTTCTCAAGTTGAGATTCGAGGAAATAATATAAAAGGTATTCATAATAATGGGTCTTTATTTTCTACATATGCACCTAATGATTTGAGTCTAATTGATAAGTTAGAGAAGAGTAACGTTGAGATTATTGTAATGCCCTTAGAGAATAATTCTCCAGGATTGTTGGATATATTAATATCTTGGTTTCCAATGCTTTTATTAATTGGTGTTTGGATTTTCTTTATGAAACAAATGCAATCAGGTAGTGGAAGAGCAATGGGTTTTGGTAAATCCAGAGCTAAACTTTTGAATCAAAATAAAGATAAAGTTACCTTCAAGGATGTAGCAGGTATTGATGAAGCTAAAGCTGAACTAGAAGAGATTGTAGAATTTTTAAAAGATCCATCAAAGTTTCAAAGACTTGGTGGTAAAATACCCAAAGGCGCTTTATTGGTTGGTCCTCCTGGAACAGGTAAAACATTATTAGCTAGGGCTATTGCTGGAGAAGCTAATGTACCGTTTTTTACCATTTCTGGTTCTGATTTTGTTGAAATGTTTGTAGGTGTTGGAGCTAGCAGAGTTAGAGATATGTTTGATCAGGGGAAAAAAAATGCTCCTTGTATTATTTTTATTGATGAAATTGACGCTGTTGGAAGGCATAGAGGTGCTGGTTTAGGTGGTGGAAATGATGAGAGAGAGCAGACACTTAATCAATTATTAGTTGAGATGGATGGTTTTGATGCTACCGAAGGAGTAATCTTAATAGCAGCTACTAACAGGCCAGATGTTTTAGATCCAGCACTATTAAGACCTGGCCGTTTTGACAGACAAGTTGTAGTTCCAAACCCTGATATACAAGGTAGAAATAAAATTCTTGAAGTTCATACTCGTAAATTACCGTTGGCTCCTGATGTAGATATTTATGTTATAGCCAGAGGTACTCCAGGGTTTTCTGGAGCTGATTTAGCTAATTTATCTAATGAGGCTGCTCTTCTTGCTGCAAGACGTAATAAGCGATTAGTTACTATGTTTGAATTTGAAGATGCTAAGGATAAAGTTCTTATGGGTGCTGAAAGAAGGTCAATGGTAATGACACATAAAGAAAAAGAATTAACAGCCTATCATGAAGCAGGTCATGCCCTAGTCGGTATTTTTACTCCAGGTAATGATCCATTACACAAGGTAACAATTATTCCAAGAGGAAGAGCTTTGGGTGTAACTATGAATCTACCCGAAAGAGACAGATATTCAGAAACAAAAAAAGAGATGAAGGCTAAACTTGCAATGATTTTTGGTGGGAGAGTTGCCGAAGAACTTATTTTTGGTAAAGATAATATAACTTCTGGAGCGTCTAACGATATACTTCAAGCAACACAAAGAGCTAGAGCTATGGTGGTGGAGTGGGGCATGAGTGAAACTCTTGGGCCTTTAAGATATTCTGAAAATGAAGAGGACGTATTCTTAGGAAGATCAGTTACTCAACGTAAAAGTATGTCTGAAGAAACTGCTAAAATAATAGATCAAGAAATTAGAAAACTCATTGATACGGCAGAATCACATGCAAAAAAAGTTTTGAAGAAGAATATTAAACACTTGCATAATTTATCTGATGCACTTCTTGAGTTTGAAACACTCTCAGGTGACGAGGTTAAAGAATTGATAAAGAATGGTAAAATAAAACAAACCAAACAACCAAGAAATAACTCTGGTGATAAAAAAACGTCTTTACCAATTGGAAAAAAGAATCTTGGTAAAAAGAAAATAGGTTTAAACCCAAATCCAGCTACTACGTAATTTTTTTTTGCAAACCTTTTCAAATAAATATTATCTTAACCCAACTGGCTTTGTTAATAATGAACGTGCTCTTGAATTAGAAAAAACCAAAGATTCTATTAAAGTAGGAAACTCATTTTTTACTGGTCTTGAAATCTTAGAAAAAAAAAAGAATAAAAGTCTCATAAAAAAATATTTTACTGTCAAAGATTTTTTTAATTTCATGGATAAAAAAGCATCTATTAAATTAAAAGAAAAATTTGATAATCTTATTTCTTCCAGAGATCTTCTCCAAAAAATTAAAAAATCAAAAAAAAGTAATTTTGTAATTTTTGGTATTTTAAATGTTACTCCAGATAGTTTTTCTGATGGTGGAGAAAATCTTTTATTAAAGAAAGCCTTAGAACATTCAAAAAAAATGGTTAATTCAGGTGCGGATTTTATAGATTTAGGTGGTGAATCTACAAGGCCAGGTGCAGTAAAAGTAAATGAAGATGTTGAAGTAATGAGAATTTTACCAATACTTCAGTTACTCAATTATAATAAAATTAATGTTTCTTTAGATACTAGAAATTCTTCAACAATGGAGATGGGTATCCTATCTGGAGCTAAAATTATAAATGATGTAAGTGCTTTAATGAATGATAAAAAAAGTTTAGAAATTATTAAATACCATCAAACGCCAATAATACTTATGCACATGCCAGGAAACCCACAAAATATGATGAAAAAAAATATTTACAATAACGTATTATTTGATGTCTATGATTTTTTAGAAGAAAGGATTAATTTTTGCATAGCTAACGGAATTAAAAGAAGTAATATTATTGTTGACCCAGGCATTGGATTTGGAAAAAACTATGAACAGAACTTAGAAATTTTAAGAAATTTATCACTATTTCATACTCTTGGTTGTCCTATTATGCTGGGTGTTTCGAGGAAGAGATTTATTTCCTCAATTCAAAAAGAAGATAATCCAAAAAACCGTTTACCAGGTACAATTGCTTCTACAATTATGGGTATGAAACAAGGTATACAAATTCATAGAGTACATGATGTTTCAGAGATTGTACAATCTGTAAAAGTTTTTGAAAAAATTGTTAATTAATGAAAAAAAAATATTTTGGAACTGATGGTATTAGAGGGATTGCAAACGAATATCCAATAATTCCAAGTTTTTTAAAAAAATTAGCATATGCATCTTTCGAATATAAGAAAAAAAAATTAAAAAAAATAATTATCGGTAAAGATACTAGAATTTCATGTTCTATGATTGAAGAAGCGCTAGTTGATGCGTTTTTAATCCTAGGAGTTGATTGTACTAGTATTGGTGTTGTATCAACTCCCATATTAGCATTTTCAACAAAAAAATATAAGTATGATTTAGGTATTATGATTTCTGCTTCGCATAATGAATATAAGGATAATGGAATAAAAATTTTTAATAATTATGGTGAAAAATTATCAGACAAAGATGAACTATTAATAGAAAAATTTCTCGATATAAATATAAATAAATCGAAAAAAAAAGGCACGTTTGTCGAAAAAAAAATAGAAATAGATGATTATGGAAGCTTTTTATTTAACAATCTACCTAACAAATTGAATTTAAAAAATAAAAAGATTTTCATGGATTGTGCGAATGGATCATTAAGTAACATTGCCCCAAATTTTTTTAAAGATCTAGGAGCTAATATAATAGAATATGCCTCAAATCCAAATGGCACAAATATTAATAAAAATTGTGGGGCTATGTACCCAGAAAATCTATCTAAACTTACAAAGAGTAATGATGCAGATGTTGGCTTAGCTTTTGACGGTGATGCGGATAGAGTTCTAGTTTCTGATGAAAATGGTAAAATATTAAATGGAGATGACATTTTACTTTCTATAGCGAATTATTTAAATTCTTGTAAATTATTAAAAGGTAATTGTGTGGTTTCTACTGTAATGTCAAATCTAGGTTTTAGAGATTATCTTAAAAACATTGGAGTTAAACTCTATTTGACTTCGGTTGGTGATAGATATGTAATTGAAAAAATGAAAGAAATTTGTGCTTCTTTGGGCGGCGAACAGTCGGGTCATATAATTTTTTCTAAAAATGGATTTTCTGGTGATGGAATTTTAACTGCTTTATTTCTTTTATGCATAATAAAAGAAAAAGGATGTAAAATGTCAGAGATTAGCAATCAATTCAAAAAAACCCCCCAAAAACTTATTAATTTTAAATTAAAAAATAAAGCTGAAAAAATTATTGAAGATAAAATGCTACAAAAAAGAATAACTAAATTTAAAGAAAATGATGAATTTATCACAGATATATTGTTAAGGAAATCTGGTACAGAGAACTTATTAAGATTTATGGTACAATGTAATAATCAAGATCAACTAGATTTAATAATCAATGATGTAAAAAAAATAATTGAGAATATTGATGATTACTAAAAAAAAAAACTTTAGTTATTCTTTCAATTGCCGGAAGTGATAATTCATCAGGTGCTGGAATTCAAGCAGATATTAAAACCGCTAAATCTCTTAATGCTTATTGTACAACAACTTTAACATGTATTACATCTCAAAATTCAAAAAAAGTTTCAAAAGTTTTTTCTATACCTACTCATATTGTTTTGTCACAGATAGAAACAATCAAAGAAGAGTATAATATTGATGGAATTAAAATTGGTTTGTTAACAAATTATAAGTTAGTAAATCCTTTAAAGAAAATTCTTGAATTTATGAATGTTCCAATAGTAATTGATCCTATATATAAATCTACATCTGGGAAAAAATTTATGAATAAAAAAAATTTTGTTGATACTTATTTTTCACTTTCAAAAATAGCTAGTTATTTAACACCAAATCTAAACGAGGCGAAACTACTATCTAATTCTCAGAAAAAAAATTTTTCGAAAAAACAAATATTGTCTGTTCTTTTTAATAAATTAAAAATTCCAATAATTCTAACTGGTGGAGATGATAATGAACATTATTCAAACGATACTTTGATATCTAAGAAAGGAATCAAAGAATTTAAATTAGAAAAAATTAAATCTAATAATACACATGGATCAGGATGTTCATTTTCTACTGCTTTAACTATCTTTCTTGCTAATGGCGAAACTGTTGAAAATTCGATTAAATTAGCTAAGTCTTTCATTAGGAAAACTATATTAAGTTCACCAAATGTAGGAATTGATTATGGACCGATATGTTAAGTATTTTGTTATTTATCTTTGCTAATGTAAATTTCACTACCTAATTCTTTAAATTTTTTAGCCATTTCTTTTTTACCTTTATTAGATTCTTCTCTTATTTCTTGAGAAATTTTCATTGAACAAAACTTTGGCCCGCACATAGAACAAAAATGGGCGAGCTTAGCACCTTCTGCTGGCAAAGTCTGATCATGAAAATTTTCTGCAGTTTCTGGATCTAATGATAAATTAAATTGATCTCTCCATCTAAATTCAAACCTAGCCTTTGAAAGAAGATAATCTCTATAATAAGCTCCTTTATTTCCTCGTGCAAGATCAGCTGCATGCGCAGCAATTTTGTAGGTTACAACACCAATTCTTACATCATCTCTATCTGGTAAACCAAGATGTTCTTTTGGAGTAACATAACAAAGCATTGAGGTTCCATACCATCCAATCATTGCGGCGCCAATAGCACTTGTAATATGATCATAACCTGGTGCTATATCGGTTGTTAGTGGACCAAGTGTATAAAAAGGAGCATGTTTACAATGTTTTTCCTGTTTAATCATATTCTCTTTAATGAGTTGCATAGGAACATGTCAAGGTCCTTCTATCATTACTTGAACATTATGTTTCCAAGAAATATCTGCAAGTTCTCCTAATGTTTCTAATTCAGAAAATTGAGATTCATCATTAGCATCATTAATGGATCCAGGTCTTAAACCATCACCAAGAGAAAAACTTACATCATATGCTTTCATAATTTCACATATATCTTCAAAATGTGTGTAAAGAAAATTTTCTTTATGATGAGCAAGACACCATTTTGCAATAATAGATCCACCTCTTGATACTATTCCGGTAAGTCTTTCAGCAGTTAATGGAATGTAATGAAGCCTGATACCAGCATGGATTGTGAAATAGTCTACTCCTTGCTCTGCTTGCTCAATTAGTGTTTCTTTGAAAATATCCCAATTAAGTTCTTCTGCTATCCCGCCAACTTTCTCTAAGGCTTGATATATTGGAACAGTTCCAATTGGTACTGGGGAATTTCTTATAATCCATTCTCTGATTTCATGGATGTTTTCACCAGTAGAAAGATCCATAACAGTATCACTTCCCCATTTAATTGCCCATACAAGCTTTTCAATTTCATCATAAACGGTTGAGAGAACAGAAGAATTTCCAATGTTCGCATTTATTTTTACTAAAAAATTTTTTCCAATTACTGTTGGTTCTAATTCTGTATGATTTATATTTGAAGGAATTATGGCTTCACCTTTTGCAACCTGTTGTCTTACAAACTCGGCAGTTACTAAATCTTCTTTTTTAAATTTTTTACCGATGAGTTTTTCTCTTCCTTCGTTCTCTCTAATTGCACAATACTCCATTTCTTCAGTAATTATGTTGTTTTGTGCATAAAAGAGTTGAGTGATTTCGTTACTTTTAGTTTTTTTAAAAATATTTTTGCCTATTTTTGGGAAGGGTTTAACTTTTTTAGATGGAGTTAGAAACTTTAGTTTGTCTTTGGGAGATGTCACAATTCCGTCTCTGTTTGAAATCCAATTGTGTCTAAGCTGGTTTAAACCAGTTTCATAACTGTGTTTAACATTTGGGTCCGAATAACTGCCAGAGGTATCATAAACGATTAAACTTTTTATTTCATTATCAGATAATGAAATTTCACGCATCCCCACTTTAAGGTCATTAAATTTATCACTTTTAATATAAATTTTTTTTGAGTTTGGAAATGATGTCTTATAACTATTTAACTCTTTATTTTTTTCTACTTTTTTTAACATTTTCATATAATAATTTATAAACAATTTTATTTATTCTATTATAATATTTAAAAAATTAAAAAAATAGATATATTTAATTTCCTTCATATTATTTTATAGATGTTTAACTTAGAAAATCAAACCTTTATATATTTGAGCCTTTTAATTGCTTTTTCAAGTATGGTTTTTTATGCCATAGATAAGTTTTCAATGGCATTTAAATCTATTATAATCTTGACATTTCTTTTGATCTTTTTTTCAATTTTCCCGTTTAAAGGTGTAACTGACGAAAATCTTTTAAACCCTCAAAGTATTTTAAATGGTTTTAGTAATACTTCCTTAATTACTGTAATTTCTCTCTTAATTCTTGGACAAGGTGTGGTAAACACAAGAGTCTTAGACGGATTTATTTCAAATTTATTGAAACATTTTCCAGATAACAGTCAACTTATAATTATTGTAAGCTTATTTTTTGTTTTAATTCTAAGTGCTTTTATCAATAATACACCCGTTGTTATTATTTTTATACCAATACTACAAAGTGTTGTGAAAAATTCAAATCAATCAATAGGTAAATATTTAATGCCATTAAGTTTTGTAGCAATTCTAGGAGGAATGATAACAATTATAGGTTCAAGCACCAATTTGTTAGTTTCAGACTCATTGAAGAGGTATTCTGAGATAGAGATTAGTTTTTTTGAATTTGCCATTCCTGGTTCAATTATAGCTTTTTGTGGATTAATATACGTTGTAATTTTCTCAAAATTTCTTCTAACAGATAGATCTCCAATTTCTAATCAATTGATCAAAGATAAAAAAAATAATTTTATAACTAAAATCATAGTTAATGACAACTCCAACCTAATCGGTAAAAAAGCTGATGAAGATAAATTGGAAGGTTTAGAGAACTCAGAAATACTAATGATACAGAGAGGAGAACATGCCGAACACACTCCTTTTTATAGCTTTGTAATGGAAAAAGGTGATATCCTTGTCATTTCTACAAGTAGGGAACAATTAACTTCAATTTTATCAAAGAATATTGGTTCAATAGAATCTTTTGATGAAAATGAAGATGATTCTGAAACAAAAAATCAAGTTATTACTGAGGCTATGGTTACTCCCTCATCAAGCTTGGTTGGTAATACCATAGAAAATGTAAGTTTTAGATATAGATATAATTGTATCGTAATTGGACTTCAGAGAAAGTCCAAAATAATTACAACTAATATGGGAGAACTTCCACTTGAACCAGGTGATACTTTATTAATTCAAGGAGACAAGAAATCAATTAAAGCATTAAGAACAAAAAGTGACTTACTACCAATGGAATGGACCACCTCAGAAATTAAGAATAAAAATATCGCCAAAACCTCAATTTTCATTTTCCTGGGAGTAATCATTTTTGGGGCTTTAGAAATTCTTCCTCTTGTTGTGGCTTCTCTAATTGGAGTTGTATCAATGATTGCCTCAAAAGTACTGACAATAAGACAAGCTCTGAGAAGTGTTGATAACAACCTATTACTACTAATTGTTACATCACTTGCTTTAGGGAAGGTTATTCAAGTAACAGGTGCAGCTACTTTTTTGTCAGAATATTTATTAAATATCCTAGATGGATCAAGTCCACTTACGATTTTGATCTGTTTTTACGCTTTAGTTTCTATAACAACCAATTTTATATCTAATAATGCTTGCGCAGTACTTTTTACACCTATAGCAATCGATATTGCAGAAAAAATAAATGTGGACCCCAAGATATTTGCTATAGCTCTTATTTTTTCTGTTAATACCTCTTTTGCTACCCCTCTAGCTTATCAGACAAATCTATTAGTAATGGGTCCTGGACATTATAAATTTATTGATTACGTAAAATTTGG
>PALU01000050.1 GCA_002706585.1 Rickettsiales bacterium | reverse complement strand
AAACTTTTTGAGCATTTATAAAATAGGAGGCAATTAAAGCTCCTTCTAAAAATCTATGTGGATCACTTTCTAAATATGACCTATCTTTAAAAGTTCCTGGTTCACCTTCATCACCATTTATAGTCATTAGTCTAGGAGCTTTTTCCATACGAACAAACTTCCATTTTTGGCCTGAAGGAAACCCAGCTCCTCCCATTCCTTTGAGACCAGAATCATTAAGTTTTGCGACAACATCATCAACTTTAATCTTCCCGTTGTAACAATTCCTTAAAATTTGATACCCCCCATTTTTAATGTATTCTTTTAGTAAGACTCCATCAATAATTTCTGCATGTGTTGATTTGGTGTTAACTGCCTGTTTGATATTACTTTCATTACAATTTTTAATATGATTATGCCCTACTTCACATGCAGGAGCATGATCACACAACCCCATACATGGGGCTCTCAGAACTCTAACTTTATCCTTATCAAACTTCTTTTTAAGGTTGGTTATTAGCTTGTTAGATCCTTTTAAATCGCATGTTAAACTATCACAAACTCTAATTGTAATTTCTGGTGGAGTTGCCTCGTCATCATCCAAAACGTCAAAATGAGCATAAAAAGATGCAACTTCATAAGCTTCAGCAAAGGGAATTCTCATAATTTCTGAAAGTGCAGCCAAATGTCTTTTTTTAATGCATCTATATTCATCTTGGATCAAATGTAAATATTCTATCAGCATATCTCTTTTTAATGGTAAATGCTGGATTAAGTTTTTTACTTCATCTATTGCATTTAGGTTTACATCTCTTCCCTTAGGATAGGGAACATATTTTCCATTTCTTCTTTTTGCATTTAATGCTCTTGTTTCAGGCAATTTTGGGAGAGATTCAATTAATTTATCTTCCACAGCAAGATTTAAAACATTATTAATGATTTTAAGGTGATTACCCTGAGAAGTTTCATCTAAATTTTTTTCTTTTAAATTATCTAAGAATTTAGAAACATTTGAATAATCAATATCTGAAATATCGGTTTCGGAAAAAAAGGGTAATAGGTTATTTTTAAGATATTTTTTATCTAAAACTAATTGGTTCTTTGAATACTCTTTATCTTCAACTTTTTTTTCGTTAATAAGTGATAATCTTGTTGCATATTTTGAGAAGGTATTATCGTGAGGGAATTCACCCATTTTTTTTTTAACAATTAAATCTTCATAGAAATCCTTAGCAAATTTAATTGCATCGCTTTGATTTTCAGTTTTTGTAGATTTTCTAATTTTAATAGTTCCTTTGGGTGTAATATAAGTTGAAAAATGAACCCAATAAAATCTAGATTTACTGTGTTTAATAACTTTAAGTGAAGAAGGATAACCTTTCACTTTTATAACTTCTTTGTATGCAAATTTCCCCATTTAAAAACCCAATAAATAATATATAAATAAAATTAAAATAAAGTCAAGAGTAGTCCACTAGCAATATTGCTAATTTATTTAGATAAATAATAGGGAAAACAGTTATTTTTAAAAAAAAATTGTTTTTTTTTTCAATTATTTTTTATTAAAGAAAACAATCTAAATTCCAATGTGAGTAAGAATTACAGAATTTTTATAAAAAATATAGTAGTCCACTAAGTAGTCCACTAAAAACTTTGTAATTAACTAATTAAAACTTAAAAGTTTTGATTATCAAATTGTTCAACAATTTTCTTAACTTTAGTATATAAATTTCCTCCTGTAAAAAGAAAACCTTTAATTCCAGCGTTTTTAGCGCATTGAATATCGCTATTTTTGTCACCAATCATAAAACATTTTTCTTTATTTAGGTTATATTTGATTAGAGCTTCATTAATCATTACTGGACTTGGTTTTCTTCTAACACTTTTATTTGATGGAAGTTCAGTTGAATAAAAAAAATCATCAATTGAACAATCTGACTTTTTTAACTCATCATTTATCCAATTATGCAGATAATTTATGTCACTTTCACTAAAAAAACCTCTTTCTACTCCTGATTGATTTGTAATGACAATTACAAAAAATTTTTTTTTTTTAAGAAATCTTATGGCTTCTTTCGCGCCTTCAATCCAGCTGAAGTCACTAATTTTATGGAGATATCCTATATCTTTATTAATCACTCCATCTCTGTCTAAAAAAACTGCTTTACTAAATTTTTTAAATTTCTCTTGATTCATTTTTTTTCAGATAATAAAAATATGAAATTAATTATATATCAATTTTTTATTTATGCATAAAATGAAACGTTCTTTAAAAAAAAATAATTATGAACCTTCACAAAATGAGAGATTCATGAATCCGAAGCAAGTTAATTATTTTAAAAATCTTTTACTAAAATGGAAAGGTGATTTGCTGGAAGAATCATCAACCACTCTAGAGAATTTAAAACAAGATAATTCTAATAAACCAGATGATACAGACAGGGCTTCTATTGAGTCTGAAAGAAGTCTTGAGCTCAGGACTAGAGATAGATCACGAAAGCTATTGAGTAAAATTAATAAGGCTTTAAAGAAAATTGAGGATGGAACTTATGGATACTGTGAAGAAACAATGGAACCGATTTCCATTGAAAGACTAAAGGCTAGGCCTATTGCAACATTATCTTTAGAAGCCCAAGAAATGCATGAAAAATATGAGAAAGTATATAAAGAGAAAGAATATTAATTATTTTATTGTTTTATTAAAAAACAATGTTATTTTGTAAAGAACAAATATAGAACATAGAGCATAGATATGGATAAACTTAAAACACTTGAATCAACTATTAGCCAAATTGAAAGAAGTTTTGGTAAAGGTTCTGTAATGAAACTTGGAGAAAAAGGAGTTGTAGAAATTGATACAATATCATCGGGTTCTCTCAGCTTAGATATGGCATTAGGTATAGGAGGCCTTCCTAAGGGAAGAATTGTAGAAATTTATGGTCCTGAAAGTTCAGGAAAAACCACACTGGCATTACATGTGATTGCTGAGGCCCAAAAAAATGGTGGCACTTGTGCATTTGTTGATGCCGAACATGCACTCGATCCAATTTATGCAAAAAAGCTAGGAGTAAATACTGACGAAATGTTAATTTCTCAACCGGACTTTGGTGAACAAGCTTTAGAGATATCTGACACTCTAGTTAATTCTAGTGCAATTGATGTTCTTGTGGTTGATTCGGTAGCAGCTCTAGTTCCAAGAGCAGAAATTGAAGGTGAAATGGGTGATTCTCATATGGGTTTACATGCTAGATTAATGAGTCAAGCGCTAAGAAAACTTACTGGATCAATTTCAAAGTCAAATTCATTAGTAATTTTTATAAATCAAATAAGACAGAAAATCGGTGTTATGTTTGGAAATCCTGAAACTACAACAGGAGGCAACGCGTTGAAGTTTTATGCGTCGGTAAGAATGGATATTAGAAGAATTGGTGCCATAAAAGATCGAGATGAAGTAATTGGTAATCAAACAAGAGTGAAGATTGTAAAAAATAAACTTGCACCACCTTTTAAAACTGTTGAATTTGATGTTATGTATGGAGAAGGTATATCAAAAACGGGTGAAATTTTAGATTTAGCTTCAAAAGTTGGTATTGTTGAAAAATCTGGTGCATGGTATTCTTATGAGGGAGAAAGAATAGGCCAAGGCAGAGAAAATGCTAAAATTTTTTTAAAAGAGAATGACGAAATAGCCAATAAAATCGAAGAAAAAATTAGATCTAATGTAGATGACAAAGATTCAAAAAATGATGACTTAAATCAAGATAAAGAGGATAAAAAAACGAATGTTGACTAGTTGATGTTTTTTTTTGATAATCCTCTTAGATGAAAAAATCATCAAATATATCCGCAGAAATAAGAAGTATTTTTCTTAATTATTTTGAGAAAAATTCTCATAAAATTCTTTTATCATCTCCATTGATTCCAAAGAATGATCCGTCTCTACTTTTTACAAATTCTGGCATGGTCCAATTTAAAGACTGGTTTATTGGGAATGATAAACCAGATTTTAAAAATGTAGCAACTGTTCAGAAATGTATAAGAGCAGGCGGAAAACATAATGATTTGGAAAATGTAGGATTTACTCCAAGGCATCATACTTTTTTTGAAATGTTAGGTAATTTTTCTTTTGGAGGATATTTTAAAGAAGAATCCATTGAATTAGCATGGAAACTTTTAACAAAGGAACTTGAACTTAATAAAAAAAAACTGGTTGTCACTGTTTTTCATGAAGATGAAGTTTCATTAAATGTTTGGAAGAAAATTTCTGGTTTTTCTGATGATCAAATAATTAGAATTTCTTCGGATGATAACTTTTGGTCAATGGGAGATGATGGTCCATGTGGACCATGTAGTGAAATTTTTTTTGATAATGGCAACCTTGTTGATGGTGGTTTGCCAGGCACAAAAAATCAAGATGGTGAAAGGTATGTAGAAATTTGGAATCTAGTCTTCATGGAATTCCAAAATAAAAATGGAAATTTAAAAAAACTTCCTAACCTTTGCGTTGATACAGGTATGGGACTTGAGAGAATTACAGCCGTTTTATCAGGAAAAAAAAGTAATTTTGAGACCGATTTATTTCAGACTATTTTTAGTGATATTGAGAAAACTACAGGAATAAAGAAAAATCCAAATCTAAAAAATTCTTTTACAATTATTTCAGATCATATTAGAGCAATTGTTTTTTTATTATCAGAAGGAATTCTTCCATCAAATGAGGGAAGAGGGTATGTACTTCGGAGGATTATTAGAAGGGCATTGATGCATGTACATAAAATAAGACCCAATGCCTTAATTTTATATAAATTAGTTGAATCAGTTGTAAACAAATATTCAGATATATATTTTGAATTATCAAAAGGGACAAATTTTATAAAAGAAAATTTGAAAAATGAAGAAACTAAATTTTCTGACACATTAGGAACAGGTATAGAATTATTAAATAAAGAAATTTCACATTTAAAAGGTGATAAATTTCCACCTGAGATTGCATTTAAATTATACGATACCTATGGTTTTCCAGTCGATATGACTACAGCAATTTTAAATGAAAAAAAAATTTTTCTAGATTCAATCAAGTACAATTCAATTGTTCAGTTAAATAAAAATAAACAAAAAAATTCTTGGAAAGGAAGTGGAGAAATCAAACAAAACAATTTTATAGGTAATTTGAAAAGTGAGTTAAATTTAACAAAGTTTGTTGGATATGAAAAATTTGATATTAAAGCAAAACTTAAAAGAATAATTATTAATAATGAATTTAAAGAATCTGTAAAAGCAAAATCTAGAAATTTAATTTTAATTTTTAATTCAACACCATTTTATGCCGAATCAGGTGGTCAGGTTGGAGATATTGGTTCAATATATAATGAAAAAAATGAATTAGTTGCTGAGATTGTTGATACCCAAAAAGCATCTGGTGATATTTTCCTACACTTTGTTAATAACAATAATTTAGATTTAGAAATTGAAAATTATTATTTTTTAAAAATAGATTTAGAAAGGAGAATAAAAATAAGAAATAATCATTCTGCAACTCATCTATTACATGAATCACTGAGACAAATTGTTGGAGATCATGTAAGTCAGAGAGGGTCTCTAGTAAATGATGATAAATTAAGATTTGATTATTCGTCAAATAAACCTTTAATAATTTCACAAACAAATAAGGTGGAAGAATTAGTAAATAATTCCATAAGATCCAATATAAAAGTTGTTATTCAAAATAAACAATTAAAAAAGGCAATTGATGAAGGAGCAATTGCATTGTTTGGTGAAAAATATCCTGATAACGTAAGAGTTGTCTCTATGAAAAATAATAACGAAAAGAATGTGCTTACTTCTGTAGAACTTTGTGGTGGAACACATTGTGGATCTACAGGCGAGATTGGTTTTTTTAAAATTCTAAGTGATTCTTCTATCGCATCAGGAATCAGAAGAATAGAAGCTTTAACTGGAAATGAAGCGAGAAATTATGTTAGTAATAAAATATATCTTCTAGATGACATAAAAGATATCCTAAAGGCTACCGATGAAAATTTATTTGAAAAAATAGAAAATTTAAAAAATGAAAATTTAAATTTAAGAAAAACTTCAACTACAAAAACTAATTTCTTTTCACCAGATAACATTTTGAGCTTCAATAATTTAAAAGTTTATTTTCAAGAAATAAATTGTGAAGCTAAAGATCTAAAAAATAATTGTGATTTAATCAAAAATAAATTTGAATCCGGGATAGTTATTATTTATTCAGTTAATGATAGTAAAGTTTCTATGGTAGTTTCGGTTACAAACAACCTTATTGAAAAGTATGATTCCGTAGAGTTGTTAAAAAATATAATTAAATTTATCGGTGGCAAAGGCGGAGGGGGAAGAAAAGATTTAGCTCAAGGTGGAGCAAATTTTAATTTAAAGATTAATAAATTAAAAAATTCTTTAAAAAAAATATTAGAGATTTAATTTTAAAACCTTAGACTTTAATACTTTCAATAATTGATCTGTAGTCAACCACTTCTGGTTAGGACCTACCATTAATGCAAGATCTTTTGTCATATAACCTGATTCCAATGTATTAACACAAATTTTTTCAAGATTTTCTGAGAATTTCTTTAGTTTGTTATTGTTATCTAAAGCTGATCTATACCATAATGCTCTTGTCCAAGCAAAAATTGATGCAATGGGATTTGTTGATGTTTCTTTTCCATCTTCATGTTGTCTAAAATGACTCGTTATTGTCCCATGAGCCGCTTCTGTTTCAACTGTCTTTCCATCTGGAGTTAGAAGAATTGATGTCATTAAACCTAGTGAACCATAACCCTGAGCAACTAAGTCAGACATTACGTCACCATCATAGTTCTTACATGCCCACAAAAAACCTCCACTCCATTTCATAAAACAAGCAACCATGTCGTCTATAAGTCTATGTTGATATTCAATATTATTTTTTTGAAATTCCTTTTTAAACTTCTTACTATAAATTTCCTCAAAAATTTCTTTAAATCTCTCATCATATTTTTGCAAGATGGTATTTTTTGTAGATAAGAAAACTGGTATTTTTTTATTTATTGCAAAATTGAAACAAGCATTTGCAAAATCCCTAATTGAATTATCTAAATTAAAATAAGCCAAACCAACTCCAGGAGAATCAAATTCATGAATTACTTCTGAAATTTCTTTGTCTTCATTGCTGTAATTTAATGTAAGCTTACCTTTTTTTTTAATTTCAATTTCTTTTGCTTGATATATGTCTCCAAATGCATGTCTTGCAATAACAACAGACTTATTCCAATGATCAACAATTCGCGGGATTTTATTAACTATTATTGGTTCTCTAAAAATTGTACCATTAAGTATTTCCCTTATTGTACCATTCGGAGAAGGGTATTTTTTTTTAAGATCGTATTCTTTAACTCTATTGTCATCTGGAGTAATTGTTGCACATTTAACACCTATGTTATTTTTTTTTATTGCTTTGGCAGCTTGAATAGTAACATCATCATTTGTAATGTCCCTGTTAGATAATTTTAAATCAAAATCAAGTAGAGAAATATCTAAAAAAGGTAATATTAATTCTTTTTTTATTTTGGCCCAAATCACCCTAGCCATTTCATCACCATTTATATCAACAACAGGTTTTTTTACTAATATTTTTGGCATATTCTAAATTAATTTTTTTTTAATAATTAAGTTATCTTATAAATTAATTACGCAATCTAGTCATCTTAATTAAATTTCATTTAAACTTTTTTAAATAAAATAATTTAAAAATAGTTAAAATAATAAAAATTAAATGTGGACAAATGAATTTTAAATATATTATTAATTGAGTATTATATTAATGATATGAAAAAAGAATTTTTATTACTTACTTCCTTAACAGTATTAGCAATAATACTTTTTTTTGTTTTACCAGTTTCAAATGAAAAAATTACGGATGCAGATATTGATGAAATTTTAACAGAAAATATTGCTGAAAAATCTACAGTTGTTGAAAATAAAATAAAACTTACTTTTGATGTTATAAGAATTACGCCCCAAGGTGATGCTGTGATGGCTGGTAAAACTGAGCCAAATATCGAAATTTTTATATTTGATTCTGATACTAAACTATCGTCAGTATTATCTGACCCAAATGGTGAATGGGTATGGGTAAGTGAAACTCCACTAGACAAAGGAATTAAGAAATTAAGATTATTTCATATTGATGAAAAAGGAATTAAACACGAATCAGACGAAAATNTTGTAATTTTTTTAGAGGGTGATTTAGATAATAGTCCTATTGTTGCTAAATTTTTATCATCTGATGGTGAGGATATTGAGATTTACAATAAAGATAATTTAATAAATGGTATGTCTATTGATTATGTCAATTATTTNCCCAACCTAGACATTTTAATTTCAGGATATATGGTTCCTAATAAAAAAATAGAGTTTTTTGTTCATAATGAAGTTATTGGTAATGTAGTCTCTGATGATTCTGGTTCATGGAAATTTACTTATAATTTAAAGTCTTACAATGAAGATTTTGAGGTCTTAGCTGTTTCAATAATCGAAAACAAAGAAGTAACATTATCAATTCCATTAAGTTATAAAGAATTTTCCAGTACTGAATTAGAGAAAAGAAAGTTTGTAGTTCAACCTGGTAANAGTTTGTGGAGAATAGCTAGAAAGACTTTGGGTGGTGGAATATTCTATACTGAAATTTTTAAAAGTAATTATGCTAAAATTTCAGACCCCAATTTAATATTTCCAGGGCAAGTTTTTATTATTCCAAACTTTAATAAAGCAGTTAATTATGAACGATAAATCAAATGGTTTTTACAAAAAAATAAGATTATTTTTCAATAATTTAGAGGATATATGGACTTACTTGCCAAAAATAAATACAGCTGGATATCCATTTATTGTTATTTTTTTTTTATTGGCTTTGGTCCTTTCAATGTTATCAGATTTTCTTGGTTGGTTGGGTTTAATTTTAACCGTTTGGTGTATATATTTTTTTAGAGACCCAGAAAGAATAACTCCAAAAGATGATAACTTAGTAATTTCTCCTGCAGATGGAAAANTTTTAAATGTTATAGAAACAGAAAGTCCAGAAAATATTATGGACAAAAAGAAAATAGTAATGAAAAAAGTTTCTATCTTTATGGATGTTTTTAATGTTCATGTTAATAGAATCCCTGTTAACGGAAAAATCACATGGTTGAAATATGTACCAGGTGTATTTGTAAATGCCTCTTTTGATAAATCTCATGAAAACAATGAGAGAATGATTACAAAGATCGAAGCTAAAAATAAAAGCATTTTTTTCATGGTTCAGATTGCTGGATTAATTGCAAGACGAATTAAATGTGACTTAGTTGAAAATCAATCTGTTATTGCTGGAGATAGATTTGGATTGATTAGATTCGGAAGTCGAGTAGATATGTATTTACCCCAAAATTACAATATAAAAGTACTGGAAGGTCAGACTGTTATTTCAGGAGAAACAATAATTGGTGAGGTTGTTTCTAGNAATCAAAAAAAAAGTAAATAATCTTAATGAAAAAATTATCTATTAGAAGCTTCATACCTAACCTATTTACTTTTATTTCTCTAACACTCGGTCTAACAGCTGTAAAGTTTGCTATTGAAAATAGATGGGAGATTTCAGTTTCTCTAATAGTTTTCGCTTCTTTTCTTGATAATATTGATGGAAAATTGGCTAGATTTTTAAAAAGTAATTCTCATTTTGGTGTTGAACTTGATTCANTATCAGATTTTTTAAGTTTTGGTATAGCGCCAGCTGTTATCGTTTATTTATGGACGAAATCTCTTTTTATCGAAACAACATGGTCAATGGTAATATTCTATGCAATTTGCTCATCTTCAAGATTAGCTAAATTTAATATATCAACAACTGAAAAAGACACTAAAGTGTCAAAATTAAAATTCTTTTCCGGTATATCTACGCCTGCAGCTGCTGGATTATCTCTACTTCCGATGATGATGAATTTTAGATTTGACTTAGATTTTTTTATGAATGAAAGTTTTATGAAAATTTTTCTTTTTTTTCCTGCGATATTAATGATATCTAATATCCCAACTTATTCACTTAAAGGTTTGCGTATAGAAAAAAAATTTTTACCACTCTTAATAATTCTTTTTGCTAGCTTTATTTCATTACTTATAACTGATTTCTGGTTAGGAATGATTGTTTTTATCATAGTTTATTTTTTAAGTATTCCATTTGCTGTATATGAGTTTAGAAAGATTTAAAAAACTTTGATTTTTCACCAATTAATATCAGACATGGAGTTATTATAAGAGTTAGTATAAAGGAAAACATAACACCAAAAACTATAGCATTTGATAATTGTATCCACCATTGAGAACTTGGACTTCCAAAATTTAACTCTAGATCAAGGAAATTTATATTTAAACCTATTGCCATTGGAATTAGACCAAAGAATGTAGTTAGAGTTGTAAGTAATACAGGTCTTAATCTTTGTACTCCTGTTCTAATTATTGCAGCTTTAATATCTTCTCCTTTATTTCTAAGATCTTTATAAGTATCTAAAAGAACAATATTATTATTTACTACAATTCCCGCCAAGGCAATTACTCCTATTCCACTCATAATTATACCAAATGGTTTTCCAGTTGTAATCAAGCCGATCATAACTCCTATTGTTGAAAAAATGACAGCTGATAGAATTACAAAACAAAAATAAAAACTATCGAATGTAGCAATTAAAATTATAGTTATAAGAAACAGTGAAATTATAAATGCTTTTATTAAGAAATCCTTAGCTTCTTTTTGATCTTCTTCTTGACCAGTAAAAAAAATACTAGAAGAAAAATTCTCTTTTCTTTCAATTAACCAATTTTTAATTTCTTTTACTTTATTATTTGCAATTTCACCTTTGATGACATCAAATCTTACATTCTTTGATTTCATTGAGTTTACTCTAGTAATTTTCCCAGTTTTATTTTTTGGTACTCTTTTTACGATTAAACTTAATGCTATTGGACCATTTTTTCCTTCAAGTTGAATATTATCTAATTCATCTAGTGTTCGATATTCTTTATCATATTTAACAACTATATCAATTTCATCATCGCTATCCGATGGCATATATTCACTTACTTTAAGTCCATGAGTCAACATTTGAATTGCATTTCCAATGGTTTCAATTTCAATACCATGTTTGTCAGCCTGGGATCTATCAATTATTAGCTCCCAATCAATACCAGGCAAACTTATGTCTGAATCAATATTTTTTACCCATTTCGTATTTGATACATATTGAAAAATTTTTTGAGTATCATTTTCTAATTTTATGGAATTATTGTTTAGTACTTCAATTTCAATATCTCTATCTTTTGGAGGACCATCTTTTTTTTCAATAAATTCAATATTTATTCCCAAAAAGCTTTGGGTTACATCTTGAAGATCATTTAATATTTTATTTGCTGATGGTCTTTTTTTCCAGTTTATTAATTCAATTTTAATAGAACCAATAACATCATCAGATTCACTCTTTTTATCACCTTTTATAAACCCACTTCTTGAATACATATTTTTAATATATTTATTTTCTAAAATTTTTTGCTCAACTTTCTTAACTATTGAATCTTTTTCTAATGGAGACAGGTTGCCTCTAGCATGAATAATTACTTCAGCATAATCTGGTTCTATTGGTGGGAAAAACTCAAATCCTTTTCCAAACTTTCCATATAAAATTTGAATAGCAATTAAGAAAAATATAGTTGATAAAATTAATTTTTTAGGATGATCAAGACAAATTTTGATAAGCTTAATATATTGCCCTTGAACTCCTTTAATTTTATCAAGATCTCCACTCTCTAATAGTGTTAAATTTTTTTCTTCTGAAAAAGATTTTGGNTTATCACTCCCTGACAACCCTCCAATTACAGGAATAAAAATCAATGCCATAAAAAGCGATGAGCTTAAAACTGCTAATAAAGTAACTGGAAGATAATACATAAATTCCCCGGCAATACCTGGCCAAAAAATCAATGGCAAAAATGCTGCCAATGTTGTAGAGGTTGATGCAATAACTGGTATTGCCATTTTTTTGGATGCTAATATAAAAACTTCCTTATTTTTAATTCCTTCACTTGATCTTCTATTTGCATATTCAACAACTATAATTGCTCCATCGATTAAAATTCCAACAGATAAAATCAAAGCAAATAAAACAACTACGTTGATAGTTATATTCAAGAAAGAAAGAACTAACATTGATAAAAGAAATGAACAAGGAATTGAAATACTTACGAGCAACGCTGATTTCCAACCCATAAACAAAAAAATTATTAATAATACAATTAAGGTTGCCAAGATTACATTATTTTCCAGGTCTTTAATTTGTGTTTTNATTTTTTCAGATTCATCTTGAAAAATATCAATTTTTATAACTTTAGGTAAAAAGACCTGCTCGGTTTTAATAATTTTTTTAATTTTATTTATTGTTTCTATTATATTTTCTCCTGTTCTTTTAGATACTTCTAGAACAACAGCATTTTCACCATTATTTCTTGCAAACCCAAGTTTTTCTTTGAAAGCATCTCTAATCTCGGCTATATCTTTAAGAGTAACAACAGCATTATTATTAGATTTTATTGGGATACTATATAAATCTTCTCTTTTCTCTATAAGACTAGGAATTCTAACATTAAAGCTTCCCTTTTGATTGATTAATGTACCTGCAGCAATCATTTGGTTACTCTTTGCAATTGACATTAAAATTTCTTTGTCGGTTAGTCCATAATTCTCAACAACAGTAGGATCTACTATTATTTCAATTTGTCTTTCATTTTCACCTAATACAGTTACATCGAGTACCTCTGAAATATTCTCAATACGTTCTTTGATAATTTTTGAAAATTTATTTAATATTCTATCCTCAACTTTTCCTGAAATAGCTATAGCTAATACTGGAAATCTGGATAAGTTTACTTCAGTAACAACGGGTTCTTCAGTATCTTCTGGTAACTTATTTTTAATCAAATCAATTTTAACTCTTGTATCTGATAAAGCTTTATCAGAATCAAAGCCAGCATCGAATTCTAAAATTATATTTCCACCACCTAGGAAAGAATTTGAAGAAAGTTTTTTTATTCCTTCAATATTTTTTAGTTCTTTTTCTAAAGGTTTAATTAGAAGTCTCTCAGAATCTGATGAAGATATTCCTTTATGTTTCAAAGAAATATAAATTACTGGAAGACTAATGTCGGGGTCTGATTCTTTAGGGAGTGAAATATATTTATATAGTCCAAAAATAACGCAAAATAGAAGAAATGTTAATATGAGTTTAGTAGAACTAAGTAAATTATTAATCATTTTTCTTAAAACTAAAATCTACAATTTCACCCTCAATGGTATATTCATGTCCTTGGGTTATAACAATAATTTCATCACTTAAATCTTTATCATTTATTTTTATCCAATACCCTTTACCTGTATCGCTTATAATTTTAATTGGAATAAATTTAACTATTCCATTTAAGATAATTTTTAAACCAATCTCACCAATGTCATTAAGTGTAATCAATGATGATGGAACAAAAAATGCGTACTCTGCATCTAATTTAATTTCAATTTCAGTTGATAATCCACTTAAGATACTGCTGTTTNTGTTATCAACTTCAACTTGGATTGTAAAGTTTCTAGTTTGAGGATCAGATGTTTTGGAAATATAATTAATTTTTCCTTCAAAAATTTTTTTCCCTATAAAAACTCTGGCGTTTTGATTTAATTTAAGTCGATTAATTTCCTTTTCACTCGCAGAAAGATTTATATAAATTGGGTTTAGATCCACAATTTTAGCTATTGAATCACCTTTTTTTACATAGTCACCTAACTCTATATAGCTTTCTTCAATTGAACTATCAAAAGGCATAATAATTTTAGTGTTATTAAGTTCAACTTGACTTTTTTCAAATAATGCTAGGGCATTTTCAAAATTTGTTCTTGATTCTGTAAGTTTAACTTCAGATCTAAAACCTTTTTCAAAAAGGTTTTCAGCAACTTGATATTCTTTTTTTCTTTGGTTAAGTAAAGCTTCCATCTCCTTTAATTTAGCCACCTTGTCTTCAGGGTCGATCAGAATCAATTGAGTTCCAGCTTTATAATCAATGCCTTTCATAAAATTTTTACTACTGATTTTTCCCTCAACTTGTGATTTTAAAGTTACAACTCTTGAAGCTTGAGTGAAGCCTCTTAATTTTAATTTTCTTGAAAATTTTTTATTTTTTATTTTTTCAACTTCAACTATTTTTTTTGTTACTTCTTCTTCAATTTGCAAATTATCATTTTTATCTTGTAAGAAAACGAAAACTCCAACAATTAATGAAATTATAAAAAGACTGATAAATGTTTTCATTTAGTTGATAAAATTAAAGATGAAATAAATTGTTCATTATTTGATTTATATTTAATTCATTATAAAATCAAATTATAAATATTTAAAAGATAAATGAGTGAAAAGTTCAGATACATTTGCTGCAATAGATATAGGAAGCTTTAATTGTAGGTTAATAGTTGTAGAAAGGTTAAAAGATAAATTCAAAATTTTATATAATTATTCAAGAGAAACTAATTTAATTAAGCACATCGCATTTAATAACGAATTTTCTCCAAAAAAAATCTCCCAAACTCTTAATTGTCTTATAATAATATCAAAAAAACTTAAGAATCTAAAAATCAATAACTACAGATGCATAGCTACAGAAGCTTGTAGGCAGGTTATAAATCCCAATTTTTTTGTTAATGAAGTAAAAAGCAAAACTGGATTGAATGTTGAAATAATTTCAAGTTATGAAGAGGGACGTTTAAGTTATGAAGGATGCAAGACTTACTGTAATAATACAAAAAGAAAGGGTTTAATCTTTGATATAGGTGGTGGAAGTACGGAATTAACTTTTTTCAACCAGCCACAAATAAATTTTTTTACTAAATCGTCTTCTTACGGCGTCATAAATCTTTCAGAAAAAAATGAAATATTTGGAAAAGAATATGTTAAAAAACAAATCCAGAAATATATTAATGATATTAAACAAAAGATTGAAT
>PALU01000049.1 GCA_002706585.1 Rickettsiales bacterium | reverse complement strand
TTTTAAAAAATTTATTGGCCTATCAAGTTGTATTTTGCATTTCCAAGAAAAATTAAAAACATATGATTGAAACCACAACAATACCAATATTAAATGATAATTATACATTTCTTATCAAAGATAAAAAAAATGGTATTTATGGTCTTGTGGATCCTGCAGATGCGACCCCCTTAATTTTGATTTTAGAAAAAAAGAAAATATCTTTAGACTTTATTTTAATTACTCACCATCATCATGATCATGTTGGAGGAAACTTTGAATTAAAGAAGAAATTTCCAAAATGTAAGATAATAGGAAATTTTTATGATAAAGAAAGAATTCCAGAGATTGATATAACTTTAAAACCAGGAGAATTTTTTTTGATTGGTGATTCTCAATTTGAAGTTCTTGACCTTCCAGGTCATACGATTGGTCATATTGGCTTCTATTTTAAGAAAGATGATTCTCTATTTTGCGGAGATACATTATTTTCAATTGGATGTGGCAGATTGTTTGAAGGGACACCGGATCAGATGACAAAATCTTTACTTAAGATAAAGTCGTTGCCAGAATCTACAAAAATTTTTTGTGGTCATGAATACACAGAATCAAATGCAAATTTTGCAAAATCATTGGACATGGAATGTACATTACTAAAAAAAAAAATATTAGATATAAAATTAAAAAGAAAAAAGAATAAACCTACTATTCCTTCATTATTAGCCGAAGAAATAAAAGTTAATCCATTTCTGAAATTTAATGAAAAAGAATATTTTGAAAAGATTGGTTTTAAATTTAAATCAGATAAAGAAAATTTCAAATTTTTGAGAAAAATGAAGGATAAGTTTTAATCCATCCACAGTCCACCGTTTATTGAAATTGTAGAACCATTTATATAACTTCCTTTCTCAGAAGCTAAATAACAAACCATCTCAGCAATTTCTTCAGAATTTCCAAGTCTTTTATTTGGTATAGTATCAATTATTTTATTTAAAATATCTTCTCGTATTGCAGCAACCATCTCAGTGTTTATATAACCTGGGCAAATAACATTTGAAGTTATACCTTTTGATGCACTTTCTAAAGCAAGTGATTTTGAGAATCCTAATATAGCAGATTTTGTAGCTGCGTAATTAGTTTGGCCAAATTGTCCCTTTTGTCCATTTACTGAAGATATATGCACTAATCTCCCAGAATTTTTTTCTCTCATTTTATTGATAACTAATGATGTCATATTAAAAACCGAATTTAAATTAACTTCAATTACTTTTGTCCAGTTTTCTGGAGTCATTTTATGAAGTGGTGCGTCTTTTGTGATCCCAGCATTGTTTACTAAGATATCAATGTTTTCGAATTCTGAATATATTTTGTCCACATTTATTTTACATTCCTCATACTTACTGACATCCCATTTCATTACTTGAATACCAGTTTTGTCACTAAAATCCTTAGCTGCATCATCATTGCTTGCATAATTAGCAATAACATTTATACCCTGTTCCTTAAGTTTGATTGAAATTGACTCACCAATGCCTCTTGTTCCACCGGTCACAATAGCGATTTTACTCATGTTATTCCCTTTCAATACACATAGCTATCCCTTGTCCCCCACCAATACAAAGTGTAGCTATTCCTTTATGTTTGTTTTGTCTTATCATTTCATAAATTAATGTAATTAAAATTCTGGATCCAGATGCACCAATTGGATGCCCTAATGCAATTGCCCCTCCATTTACATTAACTTTTTCCATTGGCCACCCAAGCTCATTTGAAACTGCAATTGATTGTGCTGCAAATGCTTCATTAGCCTCAATTAAATCTAATTCCTCTAATTTCCAATTAGCTAAATTTAAAGCTTTTTTTACTGCTGGAATAGGTCCAATACCCATTATTGAGGGATCCACACCAACAGATGCCCATGATTTTATTTTTACCAGTGGTTTAATATTCATATCCAAGGCTTTCTTTTCTGACATCATTAATACAACTGCAGAACCATCATTGAGTCCAGATGCATTTCCTGCTGAAACAGTACCATCATTTTTAAATACTGGTTTTAAGGAATTGATTTTATCAAATGTTGTTCCGTGTCTTGGAAATTCGTCTTCTTCAAATATAATTTCTTCTTTTTTCTTTTTTACCTTAACTTGAACTATTTCTTCTTTAAAAAAACCCTTCTTTTGAGCATTTTCTGCTTTATTTTGAGAATTTGTTGCAAACTCATCCTGGTCATTTTTAGTAATGTTATACTTCTCAGCAATATTTTCAGCTGTTGTACCCATATGATAATTATTCATTGCACACCATAAACCATCAACTATCATACTATCTTTGAGTTTGCCATCACCCATCTTAATACCATTTCTAATATTTATAGTGTGATGTGCATTACTCATAGATTCCTGACCTCCAGCAATAACAATCTCCGATTGATTGGTCATAATTGATTGGGCTCCAAGTGAGATAGCTCTTAATCCCGAACCACAAACTTGATTAATTGTTAATGCACTTTTTTCAACTGGTATTTCAGATAGAATTGCTGTTTGCCTTGCAGGATTTTGACCTGAACCTCCTGACAAAACTTGACCCAAAATAACTTCATCAATCTGTTCTTTCTTTACTCCAGACTGATCAATTACAGCATCAACGCAGAATCTTCCGAGTTCATGAGAAGAAAAACCGGACAAACTACCCATAAACTTTCCAATTGGGGTTCTTTTAGCTGCAACAATTACAATATCAGACATACTCTTATGCTCTTTGAATTTTGAAAGTTAACAAAAAAAAAGATTTATAACAATACATTTTACTTAAATATAGACTTTTCTTAAATAGTTCTTTCATTATTGTTTTGTAAGTTGTATAAAACATTGCATTAGTTTGGAGTAATAATGTTTGCAATTTTTGAATTATTAGGAAAACAATATAAAGTTTCTGTTGGTAGCTTCATTAAGCTTCCAAAGCAGTCTTGTAAGAAAGATGATGTGATTAATTTTGACAAAATTCTGTTTCTTAAGGATCAAAATGGTGAATTAATTGTTGGTTCTCCTAACGTAAAAAATGGCTTTGTTAGAGGTAAAGTTGTTGATCAAATTAGGGATAAAAAAATTATCGTTTTTAAAAAAAAAAGAAGACATAATTACAGAAGAAAATTGGGACACAGACAAGACTTGACCTTGATTAAAATATTAGAGATCGGAACTTCTAAATCAAAGGTAGCTCAAAAAGATAATAATTTAACTTCACAAAAGGCTACCGAAAAATTAGGTGATAATAATGGCGCATAAAAAAGCAGGTGGAAGTACTAGAAATGGAAGAGATAGCGCTGGTAGGAGACTTGGTGTAAAAAAATTTGGTGGTGAACCAGTAATTCCGGGTAATATAATTATTCGTCAAAGAGGAACGAAATATCATCCTGGAAAAAATGTTTCTATAGGTAAGGATCACACTATCTTTGCTATTAAAGAAGGATATGTTTCTTTTAAAAAGAAAGCCCTTGGAAGATCTTTTGTTGAGGTGGTTGAAAAAAAATAAATTTCGTAATCTGTAATGGACTACTATGAAATTTCTTGACGAAGCAAAAATTTTTATCAAAGCTGGCGATGGTGGATCCGGTTGCGCAAGCTTTCGAAAAGAAAAATATATTGAATTTGGAGGTCCTGATGGTGGAAATGGTGGAAAAGGTGGACCTGTTTATTTTAAGTCACAACATAATCTGAATACACTAATTGATTTTAGGTATAAACAACATTTTAAAGCTGAAAATGGTAAAAGTGGTTCTGGTAAAAACAAAACCGGAGCTAATGGCAAAGATTTGATGATAAATGTTCCAGTTGGAACAGAAATACTTAGTGAAGATAAAAAAACTGTTTTTAAAGATTTTTCAAAAAGTGGACAAATATATTTGGTTGCAGATGGTGGAAAAGGAGGAAAGGGGAATATAAATTTTAAGACTTCAACAAATCAAGCTCCAAGAAGATTTGAGAAAGGACTTGTCGGTCAAGAACTCTGGGTTTGGCTTAGACTAAAATTAATTGCAGATATTGGTCTGATAGGCTTACCAAATTCAGGAAAGTCAACTTTATTATCAATATTATCTAATGCTAAACCAAATATTGGAAATTATCCTTTTACAACAAAAAAACCCCAACTAGGTGTACTTAGGTTTTTTGAAAAGGACATAATTATTGCTGATCTCCCAGGTCTTATTCTTGGAGCATCAGAGGGAGTTGGGCTTGGATTAAAATTTTTGGCACATATAGAAAGATGTAAAACTTTGATACACTTATGTGATATCTCAATTGAAGAAGATAAGGATTTCATTGAAAATTATAAAACTATAAGAACAGAATTAAATAATTATGGAAAAGAAATTACGCATAAAAATGAAATAATTTTATTAAGTAAATGTGACTTAGTCGATGACGCATTAAAGCAAAAAAGAATTAATTTAATAAAAAAAATTACATCATCTGATATTCTTTGTATATCTAGTCATACTTTATTTGGCATAGAGGATTTAAAATCGTATATTCTAAATAAGTTAGTTTAATGAATTTAATTCCTGAGATAAATAGTTCAAAAAGAATTGTAATTAAAATAGGTTCCTCTCTTCTTTTTAGAAAAAAACAATTTAATTTTGGATGGCTTGATTCTTTAATTAAAGATATTTTAATTTTAAAAAAAAACTCTGTTGATATCGCTTTAGTGGTTTCAGGAGCTGTTTCATTGGGAAGAGAATATCTAAATCTTAAAAACAAAAAACTCAAGATCAATCATAAACAAGCCTGTGCAGCATGTGGCCAGGTTATTTTGATGCAAAACTTTATGAAATCTTTCAAAAAAAAAAAAATTAAAGTAGCCCAATTACTTCTTACTTTCTCAGATACTGAGGATAGAAAAAAAAGTTTAAATTCCAGAGAAACAATTAATACATTAGTAAATTCTAAGATTATACCAATTATAAATGAAAATGATACAGTTGCCACTGAGGAGTTAAAATTTGGTGACAATGATAGACTAGCTTCTAGAGTGGCTCAAATATTTGATGCACAAAATCTAATACTTCTTAGTGATGTTGATGGACTTTTCGATAAAAATCCAAAAAAAAATAAGAAGGCAAAGCTAATCCCTGTTATAAAAAAAATAGATAAAAAAATTATAGATATGGCTTCAGGAGAAACTAATTTTTTTGGTTCAGGGGGAATGATAACAAAAATTCAAGCAGCAGAAATAGCTTCTAGTTTTGGTTGTAATACTTTAATATGTTCTGGAAAGACAAACAGCCCAATATCTAATTATCTGAAAAAAAAAAAAGGAACTTGGTTTCTTTCATCAAAAAAGAGTGGTTCAAGCTTTAAAAATTGGCTAGCAGGAACTATAAAAGTTGCAGGAAAAGTGTTAGTTGATGATGGGGCCTTGAAAGCATTATTAGGCGGAGCAAGTTTATTACCAAGTGGTATAAAAAAAATTTCTGGTAAATTTTCTCGAGGTGATATAATTGAAATTATGAGTTTAGACGGAAAAAAAATTGGTAAAGGTATAAGTTTTTACGATTCATTGGAAATTGAAAAGATTAGAGGAAAAAAAACATCTGATATAAAGGATTTACTTGGATATTTAGCAACAGATGAAGTTATTCATAGAGATAATCTTAGTTTAAATGAATAAAAATCTTATCACAGAAGAAGATATTAACAAATTAGGCTTGAGAGCTAAACAAGCTTCCTACGTAGTCTCAACTCTAGATACAAAAACTAAAAACGATATACTTATAGATGCTGCTGAAAATATTCTGAAAAATAAAAACAAGCTGATAAGTGAAAATGAAAAAGATGTTCTACAAAACAAAGAAAAGCTTACATCTTCAACTCTTGATAGACTCATTTTAGATGATAAAAGGATTGAAAGTATGTGCTCGGGTCTTGTTGAAATCTCCAAACTTGAAGATCCAGTTGGAAAGATTATTGAAGAATGGTCAAGACCAAACGGACTTGAAATTCAAAAGGTTTCGATACCCCTTGGTGTCATAGGAGTGATTTATGAATCTAGACCAAACGTTGCCGCTGATGCAGCAGGTCTTTGTTTGAAAGCAGGAAACACCCTTATTCTTCGGGGAGGAAGTGAGAGCTTTTTATCTTCATCATTAATAGTTAAATTGATAAATGATTCACTAAAAAAATTCAAAATTCCTGAGGGTGCATTGCAAAATATTCCTACTAAAGATAGATCAGCTGTAGGCTTTTTATTAAAGATGAGTAATTATGTTGATGTTATTATTCCAAGGGGTGGAAAATCACTTATTGAGAGGGTTTCAAATGAAAGTAAAGTGCATGTCATAAAACATTTAGATGGAATTTGTCATACATATATTCATAAATCTTCTAAGCCTGATTTATGCAACAATGTAAGTGTAAATGCTAAAATGAGGAGACCAGGAATATGTGGAGCTACTGAAACAATTTTATTCGACAAAGAGGTTTTGAAATCTCATTTACCACAAATAATTAATTCTTTTAAAAAACTAAATTGCGAAGTCAGAGGAGATGAAAAAGTTGTTACATTAGATAATTCAATTAAAAAAGCTACAAAAAAGGATTGGGAAACAGAATATCTCGACAAAATAGTTTCTATTAAATCAATAGAAAATGGAGTTCAAGAAGCTGTTGAACATATAAATAATTTTGGTTCTGGTCATACTGATGCAATCCTTGCGGAAGATCCCAAAGTTGTAGAATTTTTTTTAAAAAATGTAGATAGCGGTATTGTAATGCACAATACATCAACACAATTTGCTGATGGTGGTGAATTTGGTATGGGTGCTGAGATTGGAATTTCAACATCAAAAGTACATGCTAGAGGGCCAGTAGGTGTCTCACAATTAACAAGTTTTAAATACAAAGTTCGAGGCTCAGGCCAGATAAGACCTTAAGTTGTTTAAGAAAAAAAAAAATATTGGTATTTTGGGAGGTACTTTTGATCCTCCTCATTCAGGACATCTTTTTATAAGTAATTTTTCTTTGATAAAGCTTGATCTTGACGAAGTTTGGTGGATTGTAACAAAAAAAAATCCACTAAAGAAAAACAGTTCGAAATATGAAATGAGACTTTCAAATACTAAAACATTTGTAACTCAAAAAAAAATTAAGATCGTAGAAATTAAAGATGAAGCGAACTTATTTTCAATCGATTTAGTTAAATTTTTAAAAAAAAAATTTCCTAATATAAGATTTATTTGGCTTATGGGTATTGATAATTTAGAATCATTTCATCTTTGGAAAGAATGGAGAAATATTTTTTGCAATATACCCATTGCAATTTTTGATCGTCCATCTTACTCTCTATCCTTATACAGAAGTAAGGCTTTAAGTTTTTTTAGGAATCGAAGAATTAATAATAAACTAGCAAAAAAATTAAAATTTATGTGTCCTCCAAAGTGGGTTTTTCTTACTGGTTTCTTAAATTCAAAATCTTCGACTCAAATTAGAAAAAAATGAAAAAAGATTCTTCTATAAAAAAATTTTTAAAAAAAATTCTACAAGAATTAGAAGATCTTAAAGCCTTGGATATTGTTGTAATTGATATAAAGAAAAGAAGTGCCTTAGCTGACTATCTAATTATAGTCAGTGGAAATTCATCTAGACATATTAATGCAATTACTTCAAAACTTATAAAAAATAATAAAAAAAAAATAATATCTACAGAGGGTTTAAAATCAACGGATTGGTCTATTGTTGATTTTGGGGATGTTATACTTAATGTTTTTAAACCTGAAACAAGAGATCATTTTGCATTAGAAAAAATTTGGCAAAACAGTAATTATAATGAAAAGAAATTTGGATGATAATGCAAGTTGATATTTTATGTATTGGAAGCATTAAAAAAAAACCGGATTTTTTAGATATATTTAATCAATATAAAGAACGAGTTAAAACAAAAATTAACATTGTTGAGTTAAAAACATTGAATTTTCCTAGAGAAAAAAAACTTATTTCTGAAAAAAATGAATTAGTTAAGTTTTTAAAAGACTATGATTATACTATTATTTTAGACAGAAATGGAAGAGCAATCTCTAGTGAAGAATTTTCAAAAGAGATTGAAAGTAAGATGATTAATGGATACAGGAAATTATGTTTTGTTATTGGAAGTGAACTTGGACTAGATAATTACTTTACAAGCAATTATGATTCAATTTCATTTGGTAAACAAACCTGGCCACACCTATTAATCAGAATAATGTTAATGGAACAAATTTATAGGGCTTTTGAAATAATTAAAGGCTCAAATTATCACAAGTAAACAAATGAAAAAAAAGATATTACTTTGTATTCTTGATGGTTGGGGCATTGGACCAGAAAATAAATTTAATGCAGTCCATTTATCTAAGAAAAAGAATTTTGATTTTCTAGCAAAAAAATTCGGCTCATTAAAATTAAATGCTTCACAAAATGATGTGGGTCTTCCTATAGGACAATTCGGAAATTCAGAGGTTGGTCACATGAATATAGGTGCTGGGAGAATTCTCTTGCAGGATATAATGAGAATAGATAATGCTTTTAAAAAAGGAGAGTTCGAAAAAAATAAAACTATTCAATTAGTAAAAAAAGAATGTAGAAGAATTCATATTCTTGGTGTTTTATCTGATGGGGGTGTTCATGGTCATCAAGACCATATCTTTAAGCTTATAGATGTTTTTTCAAACTCTAGTATTGAAATACTTATTCATTGTATTTTAGATGGAAGAGATAGTTCTCCTCTTTCTGGACTAAAAAATTTAAAAATTCTTCATAAAAAGATCAAAAAAAATAATAATGTTAGAATTGCAAGTGTTTCAGGTAGATATTATGTGATGGATAGAGATAATAGATGGGACAGAATTGAAAACGCATACAGAGCAATTATTGAAGGAGATTCAATTCATTCCACAGATTATGTGAAAGAAATTGAGAAAAGTTATAAAAAAAAAATTACAGATGAATTTTTTAAACCAATGAATTTTAATAATTACAATGGTGTTTTGGATGGAGATGGATTTTTTATAACTAATTTTAGAGCTGACAGAGTTAGAGAATTCATGACAGCAATCTTTGAAGAAAATTTTGAATTTTTTTCAAGAAATAAAAAATGCAGATTTAATACACCATTAAGTATGGTTGAATATTCAAAAAGATTAAAAAAATTTATTACACCATTATTTCAACCTCCTGAAATTGTCAATTCACTTGGAGAAGTTATTTCTAAAGAAGGATTAAAACAACTAAGAATTGCTGAAACTGAAAAATATGCTCATGTCACATATTTTTTTAACGGAGGTGTTGAGAGGGAGTTTGAAGGAGAACAAAGAATACTAATTCCATCCCCCAGAATTGAAACTTACGACAAAAAACCAGAAATGTCTGCACATGAAGTGACAGAGAATTTAATTAAAAAAATACAAAATAATTCTAATGATTTGATTGTGGCAAATTTTGCAAATCCTGACATGGTTGGTCACTCAGGTGATTTAAACGCAACTATTAAAGCTGTTGAAACTGTAGATATTTGTTTAGGTAAAATTTATAAAGAATGTTCAAACCATAATTACACATTAATAGTTACCTCAGATCATGGGAATGCAGATGAAATGTTTGATATATTAAAATCTGAACCAATTACTTGTCATTCAATTAATCCAGTCCCTTTTATTATTTGCGATGACTTTAGTTTTAAAAAAAAAAATGGCCGTTTAGCTGATATTGCTCCAACTATATTAGAAATTATGAAAATAAAAAAACCCTCTGAAATGACTGGAAATTCCCTTATATAATGAAACTTATTTTTTTTTTAATAATTCTACTTAATTTTAATTACATTGATGCTCAAAAAGCAGATTTTGATTTAAAAGCTAAGCTCAGTATATTAAAGATGCAAACAGTAGAATTACATAATGAAATTTTAAAAAATAATAAAGACCTTAAAGAAATTAATATCGATATTAAAAGAAACAAACAAAAACAACTTATTTATAATCAGTATATTGAGGATAAAGAAGATGTTGCTGAAAGCCTTGTTTATTTAATGCGAGAAAACATTTATTTATCTCAATTCAACAGCATAATTAAAAATATTCATGAGAAATCTGATGATTTTGTTACAAAACAACTTTTAAGAAAGTTTTATTTGGATAGAACTAAAAGTAGTATAAATAATTTTTTTTCAGGTTTGGAAGGAATTAAAGATTTAGAAATAGATTTAGAAGAAAAACAAAAAATTTTTAAAGAGAAAAAAAAAGGGTTAAATAATAAGTTATCAAACCTAGAAAAAAAAATTAAGGAAGTAGCTTTTTTACAGAAAAAAATGAAAGTTGATCAAGCTTTCAAAAAAAAGCAAAAAAAATTCAAAAAAAAAGCAAAAAATTTAAATGATTTAGTTAAAGGTGTAAAATCAAAACCAAAGAAAATTAAAAAAACTACTAAAAGAACAATCCAGATGCCCGTTCAAGGAATCATAGTATCAGATTTTGGTGAAGGTAAAGATTTAAATAAATCAAAATATGGTTTGGTTTTCAATGTTATTGAAGATTCATTCATTACCTCCCCTTTCAATGGGATAGTTGTTTTTGCTGGAAAATTTAGAAGTTATGGGAATCTTGTTATTATTGAAAATGATAATAATTTCTTAACCATTCTGTCTGGAATGAATAAAATCATAATATCTACAGGAAATGAAGTTTTAAAAGGTGAGCCAATTGCTAAAGTTTTTGTTAAGAAGGAAAATCAAATATATTTTGAATTAAGATATAGAGGAAAAGTCATAGATCCGAAATCAGAAGTTGAGATTTTGTAAAAAAACTGCATAATTAGCTAAGTATGTTAAGAGTATTTATAATTTTGTTTTTAATAATTGTTTTACCTGTTTCAGCGAAAACTCAGGAAGATAAAAATGTTTATAAATATTTAAATTTATTTGGAGAAGCCTTTGAAAAAATTAAAAATAATTATGTTGAAGAAGTTCCTGTAAAAAAATTAATTGAATCTGCAATTGAAGGAATGCTAAGTTCTTTAGATCCGCATTCAACATTTCTTAATGATGAGGAGTTAAATGAGCTCAAAGTTCAAACAAAAGGTGAGTTTGGTGGTTTAGGAATTGAAGTCACTTTGGAAAATGGATTTGTAAAAGTTATTTCCCCTATTGATGATACTCCTGCTTCCAAAGCTGGNATAAAATCTGGAGACTTAATCACACATCTTGATGATGAACCTGTACTTGGAATGACACTCTCTGAAGCTGTTTCAATAATGAGGGGTAAAGTAGGGTCCAAAATTAAATTAACAGTTAACAGAAATGATAATGAAACACTGCAAATAGAAATTATTAGAGCAGTTATTCAACTTAAAGCTGTAAAAGCAAGGTTGGAAAATAATATTGGTTATATTAGAGTGTCATCATTTAATCAAAAAGTTGATACTCAAATTATAGATGCCATTAAAAAATTCAAAAAAAATGGAACAGTTGCAGGTTATATTTTAGATCTCAGAAACAATCCTGGTGGTTTACTAGACCAAGCCGTAAGTGTAACTGATATTTTTTTGGATAAAGGTGAAATTGTATCAACTCGAGGTAGAAATAAAAAAGAAGGCAGTAGGTATAATGCTGTAAAAAAAGATTTAACTAATGGTTTGCCACTTGTTGTTTTGATAAATCAAGGAAGTGCATCTGCATCTGAAATTGTTGCTGGTGCCCTGCAGGATCATAAAAGAGCAATTATAATGGGAACNAAATCTTTTGGTAAAGGTTCAGTTCAAACAATAATACCATCNGGTGATGATGTTGCTTTAAAGCTTACGACTGCCTTATATTTTACNCCATCGGGNCGTTCAATTCAAAAAACAGGTATTGATCCAGATATTTTAGTAGAACAAGGAGTTCTCACTAAAACTGAGGAAAAAAGAAGAAAAGAATCAGATTTAAAAGGAGCTATTGAAAACGGTAGTGATAAGACAAAAAATGATAAGGATCAAAAAGAAAATCAAGAAGATGATAAATCTGATGATTACCAACTTACAAGGGCATTAGATTTGATTAACGCAATTAATCTGGTTAAGCAGAAAGTTACTCAATAATATAAATGAAAAATTATAGAAAAGGTGTTGGTATTTTTTTACTAAATGCCAATCATCAGCTTTGGGTTGGTAAAAGAATAGATTTTAAGAGTAATTATTGGCAAATGCCTCAAGGAGGTATAGATCAGGATGAGTTGCCAATAGATGCGATGAAGAGAGAACTAATGGAGGAGGTAGGTATTTCTAATAATTATGAAATTATTAGAGAAACAAGTTGTTGGTTAAAATATAAATTACCTACAAATATTTTAGGGAAAATTTGGAATGGAAAATTTATTGGTCAAACCCAAAAGTGGTTTGCATGCAAATTTAACGGTAATGATAATGAAATTAATTTAAACACTCATTATCCAGAATTTTCAGATTGGCGATGGATAAAACCAGATGATTCCTTAAAATTAGTTGTTCCATTTAAAAAAAAATTATACAAAGATATTTTAGAAAACTTTAAAGANTTGTATATTTAAGAATAGTAAAGTTCTTCTACAGCCTTTTCTTTTAACTTTCTTATTTCTTCAGAATCATCTTCAATATTTTGACCAGAAGTAATGGTCGATGATTTACAAATTTCTTCAGTTAATAAAGTACATGTGTTGCTTGATATTTCAGCAATACCACCTGTAACTAGAAATGTTTCTGTAAGTTTTTTATTTATATAAATATAGACAACACCAATTCTAAGTGATGTCAAAAATGGGGTATGATTTTTAAGTATTCCAAAATCACCTTCTATTCCTGGAAGAATGCAAAGATCAATTTCTCCCTCAAACTCAAGTTTTTGTGGCGAAATTATTTCAATCTTAAATCCCAAAATTAGCCTTTTTCTTTCTTGGATTTTTGAATTGCTTCTTCAATTGTGCCTACCATATAAAAGGCAGATTCTGGAATATTGTCAAATTCACCTTCAACAAGTCCTTTAAAACCCTTAATTGTATCCTGTAAACCAACAAAAACTCCTGGCGATCCGGTAAAGACCTCTGCCACATGAAATGGTTGAGATAAAAATCTTTGTATTTTTCTTGCTCTATCAACNACTAATTTATCTTCATCTGATAATTCATCCATACCCAATATAGCAATTATATCTTGAAGAGATTTATATTTTTGTAAGGTTTCTTGAACTTTTCTTGCCACGGAATAATGCTCTTCTCCAATTATTCTCGGGTCTAAAATTCTTGAAGTTGAGTCTAGTGGGTCAACTGCTGGATAAATTCCTAATTCAGCTATTTGTCTTGATAAAACAGTTGTAGCATCAAGATGTGCAAAAGAAGTTGCTGGAGCAGGGTCTGTTAGATCGTCTGCAGGAACATAAATAGCTTGTACAGATGTGATTGAACCTTTATTAGTTGAGGTAATTCTTTCTTGAAGGGCACCCATATCAGTAGATAAAGTTGGTTGATAACCAACTGCTGATGGAATTCTTCCAAGAAGTGCTGAAACTTCAGAACCTGCTTGAGTAAAACGAAAAATATTATCTACAAAAAGAAGAACATCTTGTCCTTCTTCATCTCTAAAGTATTCTGCTAATGTTAAACCAGTTAGTGCAACTCTNGCNCGTGCNCCAGGTGGTTCATTCATTTGACCATAAACTAATGCTGCTTTTGATTCATCTGTATCGAGTTTAATTACTCCAGATTCTATCATTTCATGGTATAAGTCATTTCCTTCTCTTGTTCTTTCTCCAACGCCAGCAAAAACAGAGTAACCTCCATGTCCTTTAGCAATATTATTTATAAGCTCCATAATTAAAACTGTTTTACCTACACCGGCACCACCAAAAAGACCAATTTTTCCACCTTTAGAATAGGGTGCTAAAAGATCAACGACTTTTATTCCAGTTACTAGAATTTCAGTCTCAGTTGATTGATCTACAAATTCTGGGGCACTTTTATGGATTGGAGATTTTAACTTTGTTTTTACTGGACCTCTTTCGTCTACCGGTTCTCCAACTACGTTTAATATTCTCCCGAGTGTTTCAGGACCAACAGGAACTGAAATAGGATTTCCAGTATCAACAACATTTTGCCCTCTAGTTAGTCCATCCGTAGAGTCCATTGCAACTGTTCTTACTGTATTTTCTCCAAGATGTTGAGCAACCTCAAGAACGAGTTCTTTTTTGTCGTGTTCAACAACCAGAGCATTTAATATTTCTGGTAATTTTTCAGAAAAACTAACAT
>PALU01000048.1 GCA_002706585.1 Rickettsiales bacterium | reverse complement strand
TGCCTCAAGGTTATCAAATTTCACAATTTGAACACCCTATTGTGAGTGGAGGTTTCTTAATGATTGAAACTAAAAATGGTCCAAAAAAGATTGGTATAACAAGGTTACATTTAGAGCAGGATGCAGGAAAGAGTATTCATGATCAAGACATAAGTAATTCATTTATTGATTTAAACCGTTCGGGATGCGGTTTAATGGAAATAGTTTCAGAACCTGATATGAGAAGTGCAGAAGAAGTTGGGCAGTACGTAAAAAAATTAAGATCAATTTTAAGATATGTAGGGAGTTGTGATGGAAATATGGAAAAAGGTAATCTGAGGGTTGATGTAAATGTTTCGGTTAGGTTGCCAGGAAAAGATTTGGGAACAAGATGTGAAATTAAAAATGTTAACTCAATTAAATTTATTCAACAGGCTATTGAATATGAGGCTAATAGACAAATAAAAATAATCGAAGATGGAGGCATTATAAATCAAGAAACAAGGCTTTTTGATCCAAATAAAGGTGAGACAAGAACTATGAGAGGAAAAGAGGAATCTCATGACTATAGATACTTCCCTGATCCTGATTTGCCTCCACTTATACTTTCTAGTGAAAAAATTAAAAAGTTAAAAGAAATTTTGCCTGAACTCCCTGATGATAAAAAGAGAAGGTTTATCAATGATTATAAAATTAAAGACTACGATTCTGAAATTATAGTTAATGATCAAGAGGTCTCGGACTTTTTTGAGAAATTAGTTAATAAAAGAGATTCAAAGATAGTAGTAAGTTGGATAACGGGAGAACTATTCTCCTATTTAAAAAAAAATGATAAAAATCTTTCAGAATCAAATGTCTCTGTTGAAAAGTTTGGAGAATTATTAGATTTGATTTCAGATGGAACTATATCAAATAGGGTTGCCAAGGAAATTTTTGTTGAATATTTGCAATCTAACAAAAATGCAAAGGAATTTATTTCAGATAAAGAGCTTATTCAAGTTTCAGACACATCCGAATTAAATAAAATGATAGATCAGGTTTTAAAAGAAAACCCTAAGATGGTTGATGACTATAAGGGTGGTAAAGATAAATTGCTTGGATTTTTTGTAGGTCAAGTAATGAAAATTTCTAATGGAAAAGCTAACCCACAACTTGTAAACAATATGTTAAAAGATAAATTGAATAAATAATTTATGGAGAGGTGGCCGAGTGGCTGAAGGCGGCGGTTTGCTAAACCGTTATAGGTGGCAACATCTATCGTGGGTTCGAATCCCATCCTCTCCGCCAAAAAAATCAATTTTAAAAACAAATAAAATAAATTATACCCAAATAATAATAATTTTCCTATATTGTGGTAGAAATATAGTATTAATTATATAACTTTAAAAGATAATATATAATTTGAAAAATGTAAAAGACAATCCCTAAGCCTGCAATTTTAATAGACCATATTGTAAGTTTCATGCCTTTTACACGAAGAGTTACATCTTCTTTTATATCTGATATAGCTTCAGAATGAATTTTTCTTCCGATTGCAAGCATAAGAATTGATGGAACTGCAAAAAACAATAAATTATTAAAATAAAGAATAAATGTTAATAATAAACAGATAGGAACAGTTTCACAAAAATTTGCATGAGCTCTAATTGCTCTTTCAAGATTTTCGTTTTTGTAACCCAGTGAAGTTTTGGTTTCGCGTCTTAATTTAACTACATTTCTAAATAATTTTATGTAATGGTTAACTAAAAAAATTATAGTGCCCAAGTAAACTACTTCAAAAACACTTCTAAGCATTGAAATCTCCAAATTCAACTATAAATTAACTATAATGATAATCAATTTTTTTAATCAAGATTATATTAGAATTGCATTTAGATGAAACAACAAATTTCTATTCATTGGTTCAAACAAGATCTCAGACTTCAAGATAATCCATCTATAAATTATTTATCTGAGAAAGAAGAAAAGACTTTATTTATTTATATATTAGATAATAGTAGTGACTCTTTATCTTTGGGAAGCGCAAGCAAGGTATGGCTTCATCATTCACTTAAATACCTGAATAAACAATTAAATGGAAAACTTTTAATCTTTAATGATTCCGCAATAAATGTTTTTAAGAAATTAATACAAGATTTTAGAATTTCATCTATTTCCTGGAATAGATGTTATGATCAAGCCTCAATAAAAAAAGATGCTAAAATTAAAATTTTTTTAAAAAAGCATATTGATGATGTTCAATCATTTAATGGTTCATTACTTTGGGAACCATGGGAAATACTAAAAAATGATGGTACTCCATTTAAAGTTTTTACACCATTTTATAAAAATGGCTGTTTGGCTAAACCATTACCAAGAAAACCTCTTACTAAAAAAATAAAAATTTGTGATTCAAAATATTCCACAAATAAAATTAGTATTTTGCAACTGAATACAGAAAATAAATGGGCATCAAAAATTACTAATGAATGGAAAATTGGGGAAGAATTTGCCCATGAGGCTATGAATAGTTTTTTTAAACTTGGCATTTCAAACTATAGGGAAGGAAGAAACTTTCCATCAAAACCAAATGTCTCAAAACTTTCGCCTTTCATTCATTGGGGGCAAATTTCTCCGAACACATTGTGGTGGAAATGTAATGAAAATAATAAAAGTCAAAATCATGAAAATATTAATACTTTTAAAAGTGAACTTGGTTGGAGAGAATTTTCTTATTATTTACTTTTTCATTTTCCACATATTACTGAGAAAAATCTACAAGTTAAATTTGATAACTTTGAGTGGGAATTTAATGAAATTTATTTTAAAAGATGGACTAAGGGTCAAACAGGTTATCCCATAGTTGATGCTGGAATGAGGGAATTATGGGAAACTGGATATATGCATAACAGGGTAAGGATGATCGTTGGATCATTTCTTGTAAAAAATCTTCTTATTCACTGGAAAAAAGGTGAAAGATGGTTTTGGGATTGTCTGTTTGACGCTGATATTGCAAGTAATTCTGCAAGTTGGCAATGGGTTGCTGGCACTGGTGCAGATGCTGCACCATATTTTAGAATCTTTAACCCAGTTACTCAAGGTCAAAAGTTTGATCCAGATGGTGAATATACAAAAAAATACGTTCCTGAACTAAGAAAATTTCCTCTGAAATATTTATTTAATCCCTGGGATTGTCCAGAGAATATTTCTAAGAATATAGAATTTGAAATTGGCAAACATTATCCAAATCCAATAGTTAATTTAAAAGAATCTAGAGAAAAGGCTTTGAAAGTTTTTACAAGTTTAAAAAAAATGTAAAGATGAAAAGAAAATTATTTATAATTCTTGGAAACCAGTTATTTAATTTAAATTTTTTTGAAAAATTTAAAAAGGATCACGTTTTCTTTATGGCTGAAGATTATGGTCTTTGTACATATGAAAAGCATCATAAGCATAAGATAATTTTATTTTTGTCTGCTATGAGATCCTTTGCAGATGAATTAAGAAAAAATTCTTTTTCAGTTATCTATAAAAAAATAAATGATAGAGATTTTAAACTTGATTACATAGAAAAGTTAAAATATCAGTTAAAAGAGAAAAAAATTGAAGAAATTTCAATATTTGAAATCGAAGATAAACCGTTTGAAAAAAAAATTTACCAAAAACTCTCCAAAAAGGTAAAAATTAATTATCTTATATCCCCAATGTTTTTAAATTCCAGAGAAGAATTTAAAAACTATCTTTCAAAAGTAAAAAAACCATTTATGGCAAATTTTTATAAGGAGCAAAGAATTAAACATAGAATTTTAATTGATGACGATAAAAAACCTCTTGGAGGAAAATGGAGTTTTGACGAGGAGAATAGAAAAAAATTACCCAAGAATGTTGAATTACCAAAAAAATTTTCATTTACTCAAACTAATCATACAAAAGAGATAAAAAAAATTGTTGAAAAAGAATTTTCTAATCACCCTGGTTCAGTTGACAGTTTTTGGATTGGAACAACAAGAAAAGATTCATGGAAATGTTTTGATAATTTTTTAAAAAACAAGATTAGTTTTTTTGGTGATTTTGAGGATGCTGTAGATCAAAGAGATAATATTTTATTCCACTCAGCTTTAAGTCCTTTAATTAATCTTGGATTAATAACACCAAATGAAATTCTTGAAAAACTCTTTGATAACAAACTTCCTAAAATAAAATTGAATTCTTTTGAAGGATATGTTCGTCAAATAATTGGATGGCGTGAATTTATTAGAGGGATTTATCAAAACTTTAGTGAAGAAATGGAAAAAGTTAATTTTTTTGGTCATAAACGTCAAATGAATTCATCATGGTACAATGGAACTACAGGTTTGATACCCTTAGATTTTTCTATTAAAAATGCAATCCATCATGGTTGGACTCATCATATTGAAAGACTTATGATAATTGCAAATATTATGAATTTATGCGAGATCAACCCAAAAGAAGTTTATAAATGGTTTATGGAAATGTTTATAGATTCATCTGATTGGGTTATGAAGCCTAATGTTTATGGAATGGGTTTATTTAGTGATGGTGGTATTTTTGCTACTAAGCCATATATTTGTGGTTCTTCGTATTTTCTTAAAATGATGGATTTTAAAAAAGGACCTTGGTGCGATATTATGGACGGTTTATATTGGAAGTTTATAGAAAAAAATAAAAATTTTTTTTTAAAAAATCCCAGACTTTCAATGATGGTAAGAGTTTTAGAAAAGATGAAAAATGACAGAAAAGAAAAAATTTATTTTGCGGCTAACGAGTTTATTAGGAAAAATACAAATGAAAATTAGAGTTTTTTTTAACAATTCTTGTAATATCTGCAAGGTAGAAATCAATCATTATAAAAGAATATGTAACAATAATTTTAAATGGATTGATATTACAAATAATAAAGATGCAGAAAAGATCACTACTAAATCGAATAGACAACTTCTAAGAAGATTACATGTAATTGATAAAGGAAAAGTTTTTAGTGGTGCTAAAGCTTTTTTAATAGTTTGGAAAAACATTCCTAGATATAAATTTTTATATAAAATTTTTAGTATAAAAATATTTTTTTTTTTTTTTAATATTTTTTACGAAATAGTTGCTTACTTTTTATTTTTAAAAAACCTTGAACTAAATAAAAATAATGAAAAAAAATAATCTTCCAAAAAAAAATTGTGTTATCTGTAATAGACAATTTTACTGGAGAAAAAAATGGAAAAAAGATTGGGCGCAGGTTAAATATTGTTCAAAAAAATGCTCTAATCATTTGAATCAACTTTAGTGTACCTCAAATATGGTTTTATTTTTTTGAATTCACCAAAAAGTTCTTTTGCTTCTTCATCAGATACAGCTGGTACAATTATTACTTCATCATCTTTCTTCCAATTGGCAGGTGTAGCTACTTTATTCTCGCTAGTGAGTTGAATTGAATCAAGTACCCTTAAAATCTCATCAAAATTTCGTCCAGTTGTCATTGGATATGTGAGCATCATTCTTATTTTTTTATTAGGATCTATAAGAAAAATTGATCTAACAGTTGCATTTGTCATGGCTGTCCTATTTCCATCATTAACTTCTTCTACAGGTAACATATTATAAAGTTTTGCTATTGAAAGATCTTCATCAGAAATCATAGGATAATTTACTTTGGCACCTTGGGTTTCTTCAATATCGATTGACCATTTTTCGTGGTCGTCAAGTGAATCAACACTAAGCCCAATTATTTTGCAATTTCGTTTCGAAAATTCTTTTTCAATTTTGGCCATATACCCTAATTCAGTGGTACATACTGGTGTAAAATCTTTTGGATGAGAAAATAAAATACCCCAACTTTCAGATAACCAATCATGAAAAGAGATTTTTCCATGAGTAGTGTTAGCCTCAAAATTAGGTGCTATATCATTAATTCTTAAAAGTGACATATTATCATTTTACAAAAAATTATATAAAAATAAAATAATAATTTTGCTTTAGTTCTAAAAAAAATAGAATATAAATCTATGAAATAATTTTAAAAATATGACTGGTGCTTCAAGATTATAATAAATTTTTCTCTAGTATACCAAATAACCCATTCTTCTTATTTAATCAAAAAGCATTAAATAAAAATGTTAGTATCTTTTTAAAAAGTTTTCCAGGAAAAGTTTTGTATGCTGTTAAAGCTAATCCTTCTGAATTTATTTTGAAACTTATTCATCAGATGGGTTTGGATTCTTTTGACGCTGCTTCATTAAATGAGATTAAAATTTTAAGAAATCTGTTTTTAAAATCTGAAATTTATTTTATGAATCCAGTTAAGTCAGAAAATTCTATTTCACAGGCCTACTACAAATATAATATAAGACATTTTTGTCTTGATGATGAGAATGAATTACATAAAATTTTAAATGTAACAAACAAGGCCAATGATTTAAAATTGCACTTAAGGATATCCATACCAAATAATTTCTCTCTTATAAACCTTTCAGATAAATTTGGTATTAATAAAGAAGATGCTTCAAACCTTATTAAGAAAATAAAAAAAAAATCACTAAAAACAGGGATTTCATTTCATCCTGGATCACAGTGCATGAATCCAAAAGCTTATAAAATTGGAATTAAATTAGTATCTAAAATTTTAAAAGATAGTGGAATTAAGATTGATTATGTAAATGTTGGAGGTGGATTTCCATCGAAATATCCTAATACATCATCATTATCATTAAAAGAATATTTTAAAACAATAAAAAATGAGATAGCAAATAATTTTTTAGACAAAAATGTTACTTTATTGTCTGAACCTGGAAGAGCAATTGTTTCAGATTGTTTATCTTACATTGTAAGGGTTGAACTTAGGAAAAATTTTAAGCTTTATATCAACGATGGAATTTATGGATCGCTCCGTGATCTAAATAATAAAAAAATTCAACATTCAGTAAGGTTAATTAATATAAAAATTAGAAATGAGAAATTAATACCTTATACTTTTTATGGACCAACCTGTGACTCAAAAGATTTTATTGAGAGTCCGTTTTATTTACCAGAAAGTACTAACAAAGGTGACTATATTGAAATAGGTCAAATGGGAGCATATTCATTTACAATGCATTCAAATTTTAATGGTTATTTTTACAAACCTAAATTTTTCAAATTAGAAAAGAAATTTGGGTCTAAAAATTTTCTTTTTCCAGTTATGTAATTTTCAATTTTTACTTAAATAATATTCAATATTCCAACTGACAAGAAAATCAATCCTACAATCTTTTGAGATGTAATTTTTTCCTTAAAAACAAAGTATCCGAAAAACAATGATCCAAATTGACCAATAGTCCTTTTTATTGCTTCCATGATTGGAACATAATTATTTAAAATTGCATAAAATTGAAGAATTGTAGCAGTTATTCCTATAAAAATAGTTAGTAAAATTAAATTAATTTTATTAATTTTGAATTGTTTTAATTTTTTAATTTCAGGTATTGAAAAAAATATTAGAATAAGAAGCATTCCTAATGACTGAAACAAACCGTGAATATTTATAGAACTATACTTTAATGAAATCTTATCTAGAATTGGAGTTATACTCCATGAGAATGCAACTATTATCATAATTTTTGCACTTAAATTTTCTTTAATTGTAATGATACTTTGAAAAATAGATGAAATTTTAAAACTTGAGGAATAAAGAATTAAGGCTCCTATGATTATAAAAGAGATTGCAAAATATTGAATTGCAGTCAATTTTTCATTTAAAAGAAAATAAGATAATACTGCACTAAAAAGTGGTGTAAAAGAGAGAAGGGGAATTGTCAAACTTAATTCAGAATTTGAAATTGCTTTTAAAAAAAGTAGTGCAGAGATAACACCAATGATAATTAATAGGCAGCTAGGTATTAAATAGTTTTTTAAATCAAGAGAAAAGTCAGTATAAAATGTCCATACTAAAAATAAAATTGATTGCATTAACATCAAACAAATTAAGATTGATTTTGGTGAAAAAAATTTTAGACTAAGTTTTCTTGTAAGATCAAATAATGCCCAAAAAAAACCAGAAATTACGCAAATTAAAACTTCCATACATTTTTATTTTTTATTGTTATCATATTCATCGATGCCTGAAAGATTTAGTGAATTTGCCAAGTTGGATGAAAATCAGCGTTATGTCAATAATCACTTAGAAAAAAAGATAAAAAAATTAAAAGAAAGTTTAATTAAGTATAATATTGATGAAAAAAATTTAAAATTTTTAAACAGTTTGAATCTCTACTTATTCAGTAGTTACATTCCAGGAAGTCTCATGAGTGATGTGCCAACAGAATCAAGTTCTTCAGCCATCTGAATAAATTTTATATGCATTTCAAATTTTCTTTGTTGATCTATAGTATTTACCATCTCAGCTATTGCATTCACATTACTTTTTTCTAAAAAACCGTTTACAAGCTTAGCTTGTTGATTGGGTTCGATATTAATTTCTTCGGTGGTACCATCTTCATTAATAATAGGCTCAATTCTTATGTGACCATCTAATGATTTTTTTAATCTTACTTCTTCTTCAGGAACATAAGTTGCCAAAATTCCAACAGGAATTGGTAATCCTCCAGGTTCACCTCCAATTGGCTGAATAAAAATCTCACCTTGAGGAGATATTGTTATTTCTCTAAAAGCTGGAACAACTATTGGTTGTAAACCATCATCTAACATTTGATTCCCAGCTCCATCCAAAAGTTCACCGTTTTCGCTTGTTTGTAAATCACCACGTCTTGAAAGAGCAGGGGATCCGTCTTTTGGTTGTATAACAAAATATCCATCATTACCTATAGCCAAATCTAAAGGGTTTTGTGTACTTTCTAGTACACCTTGTTCAACAGAAAAACCTCCAGTATTCCTGGATGAAACTATTCTGGGTTCCATACCTTTTTGTCTATCAAGATATATAGAACTAAAGTCTGTTACTACGTCTTGTCTGTAACCAGGTGTTGTTAGGTTAGCTAAATTATGTGCAGTGGCAGTTTGATTCTCCATCAACATTTTTAAGCTATTTAAAGCTGTTTGTGCCATTCTATCCATAAGTTTAACTAACCTTTCAAACTAGATTTTTAATTACATTCTAATATTCACAATTGCCTGGGTAGTAGCAGCAGTTGTTTCAATTGATTTAGCATTTGCTTGGAAGTTTCTTTGAGCAGTAATTAGGTTAACTAGCTCTTCAGTAATATCAACATTTGATCTTTCTAATGAACCAGATAAAACTGTTCCAAAACCTTCAGCACCTGCTTCACCAACTGTTGCTGTACCAGAAACCGCTGTTTCAACATAAGTTGCATTACCAATTTGCTTCAAACCGTTTTGGTTGTTAAAGTTTGCTAGAACAATTTTTCCAAGTGGATTGTTCTGACCATTTGTATAGTTAGCTCTAACTGTTCCAGAAGCATCAACTTCTAAACCATCTAAACGTCCAGATGTNAAACCATCCTGATTNACAGTTGATACGAAGAACGGTTGTGCNAGCTGAGTTGATTTTGTAAAGTCAATATCTAGATCAATACTAAATCNTGCTTCTTGCTTTTCATAATGTACACCCTGTTTAGGACTAACAATTCGACCTGATTTGTCAAAAGTTAACTCGCCTTCATCAATATATAAAGGATAATATCCATCAACTAGGTTAGCCGGTGGAGTGGTTACTTTATTCCCAGCTGCATCAACATATAAAGCTAAACCTTCAGAGTTTGTTGCTTGAGTTAAGTTGTAAATTTGAGGGACTGATCCCACACCTAAATCAACATTATCAAGACCAAACTTTGATGCTCCTCTAACTTTAATTGTTGAAGCTCTACCTGTTGTTCCGTTTGTAAAAGTAAATTGGTTGGTTGTTGAATCATATTTAACTGTAATTCCACCGCCAACAGTACCAGCTGTATCTTCAATCTGATTGATTCTTTGTTGAAGTGCTTCTGCTAATGTAGTTCCAACATAGAAACCCTGTGGAATTTCAATAATACCGGCCACACCATTAACAGAAACGTTAAATATATTTTCATTATTCTGATTTGATAATCTAAAGACTTGTGTAAGATCTTCAGTTGCTGATGATCCTACGGCTTGCGCAGGTTGAGCTGCTAAACCCTTAGCTTCAGTTTTAAGCGCATTTGTTTTTGTTTTACCAATACCCAATAGGTTATTATCACCAGAGAAGAAATCAGTTGAATCAGTTACTGAGCCATCGGTTGTAGATAATGCATATCTACCCACTACAATATCAGATGCTGTTTGGTCTGTTGTAACACCTAGAGCTCCATTAGCTGCAATAGTTTCACCTGTTGTACCACTACTAAATTCAAATGCTTTTAATTCACTGTTATAACCAACCGTGATACCAAAACGTTTATCATTTAACTGAATTTCAGCACCATCAGCAACAAAAGTTGCTGCAGAGAACTTTTCACCACCTCTGATTAAAGTGGTAGAAGTATCATCTGCTGTAGGTATACCTAGATTATTTGTATTCGTTGCAGTAGAAGAACCATAAAGTTTAAAACTATTAAAGTTACTGTTTGTACCTGTACCTATTAAGTTTCTATCTACCTCAAACTGTAATCTTTGATTAAGAACATCGTATGTAACTTCAATTGGTGGATTTTTCTCATCAACCCATTGCATTTGAGCGGGCACTTTGTCAGTTGCAGATCCATCACCATTTAAGTGATTGTCTCTATTTGCTGTAGCTCCATTATCACCAAGTCCAATTAAATCATATGTATCAAGAGTCGTACCAGATGTAGTTTTATCATCTTTCAAAGTAAATTGCTCAGTAAAACCATCAAAAATATTTTTAGATGAGTTATTTGCAACCATTTGTCTGTTGGTATAAGCGTGCTTGTTAGCAGTACCAATCTCTCTTAAAACAAGTTTTTTATTACTAAAATTAACATCTGCTCCCTTATAAACTGCAGCAGGATCGGATCCTTCAAAGAAGCCCTCGGATGAAGTTGAAACTGTACTGTAAATATTTGCATCATTTCCTGTTGCAAAATCAATACTAAAGTCAGAATCTGGAAGATTCATCCCAGCAGTACTGCATTCAATGTAGTATTGAGCGTTTCCACCTACTGTTTCTGAACCAACACTCGTCACTGTAAATTCTCTTCCGTTAATAAATTCACCGTTAGTGGTATCAGTTGTATTTGCATAGAACTGTCCAATTAATCGTACTTTAGAGTTTGCGGCAATATTGGTTGTTGCAGGATTAGTCGTACCAAAATGAAATCTGATAGTATTTTCAGATTGATCATAGAAAACTGCCTTTCCAGCATTAGCTGTTGCACCAACTGGATTAATTGCCATTTCTGTTTTATTATCGTAAACATGAACTTGTGGACTTTTTCCAAAATATGAATAAGTCAAATACTGATTAGTAGCGGTAAAACCACTAGCTGCAGTATCAGAACTAGATGAGTTTCTTTGAAATTCCCAAGCTTGACTTTGTTCAAGCATTGTAGTCATTTCCTTACCTGTTGCTCTGTAAAATAATTGACTAGAAATACCTAGTGCAGATGCTTTAGCTGTATCAACTACACCACCCGCAGATGCTCCTGTTTGAGCAGATACGGCATAAGTATTTAATGAATCATTTAATCTAGCTTGAGTATGCGCTAAGAACTGATCTCGTGTAAAGTCTGGTGATGCACCAGTTAAAACAATACCTTCTTTTGTAGAGACATAAGAATCGGCTAATAAATCAACACTTATTGGTGTAGTTAAGCCAGTTGATGTTCCGTCAGCGTTAAG
>PALU01000047.1 GCA_002706585.1 Rickettsiales bacterium | reverse complement strand
TACCATTGGCGCAGAAAGGCTTGACTTCCGAGTTCGGAATGGGATCGGGTATTACCCTTTCGCAATAATCACCAGGCACAAGGCTTATAGTCAAAAAAATTAATTTTGTAAATAATTATTAGTTTTTTATAGAATATTTAAATATACAATAAATAGCAATAAAGGCATCTTTTAAACCTATTTTTTTTCCTTCTTTATAACTTCTTCCATTGTAGGATATTGGAACTTCAAAAAACTTAGATTTTTTTTTTGCAAGTTTAATTGTAATTTCTGGTTCAACACCAAAGCTTTTTTCTTTTATTTGAATATCTTTTATTTTTTCATATTTAAACAATTTATAACCTGTTTCCATATCAGTTAGGTTAAGGTTAGCAACCATATTACATAAAAGAGTTAAAATTTTGTTTGCCACAAAATGCCAAAAAAAATGAATTCTTACATACTTACCACCTCCTAAAAATCTTGACCCATAAACAACATCAGCATTAGCTTCATAAAAAGGTACTAACAAATTTTTATAATCGTCTGGATCATATTCTAAATCAGCATCCTGTATTAAGATAATCTCTCCAGAAATATATTTTAACCCAGTAGCAATAGCGGCTCCTTTTCCTAAATTTTGATTATGAGTAAATAATTTAATTTTTTTTTTCTTTTTCTAATTGTAATAATTTATCAGATGAACTGTCATTAGAATAGTCATCAATAACAACTATTTCATAATCTATATTTAAATTTTCTAAACTTTTTTCAACTTTTATAATGACTTGGCTAATTGTATTTTCCTCGTTATAACAAGGTATTAGTACAGAAATCTTATTTATTTTAGACATTTGATTAATTTTCTTAACATAATTCTTTTTTACATTTTTATTGTAGTTACATCAATTACTATTACTGGTTATGGAAAAAGCTTTTGTAAACTCTTTGAAGTTAATTGCTCATCTTTAAGTCTTGAAATAATTTTTGGGTGTTTCTTTCTTGGATCTTTAGCATTGATAATAAATTTTATTTTTCCAATTAATTTAATAATTACAAATATAATTTTAACATTAGGAGTTCTGCAATTTTTTTATTATTTTAAAAGTATTCATAAAGAATTAAAATATTTTCTAATAATTACATTGCTAGCTTTTATCACAGGAATTTATGAAACTTCTAATAGACCTGATGCAGGATTATATCATTTGCCATATATAAGTAATTTGAATGAGAATAAAATAATAGTTGGATTAAATAATTTACATTCAAGATTTGGATTTACATCTTTTTTACAATATATCTCTTCTATATTTAATAATTCACTTTTTTCTGAAAGAGCAATTTTTTTTCCTAATTTGATTATTTATGCATCATCTTTGGTATATTTTTTTAGACTTTGTATAAATTCAAAAACTATAAATGAAATAAAAATTTTAGCTTTGTTTTTTGGGATATCAATTGTCATTGATATGAATAGATTTAGTGAATTTGGAAATGATGAAAATGCACATATGTTATTTTTTATTTTTATAACAAATTTTATTATTTATTTTGCAAAAAATAATTATGAATCAAAAGATTATATAAAAATAATAATATTATTGTCTCTTTTTTTATTTATGACAAAACTAACATATTCTATTTTAATATTACTAGTAATATTTGTTATTATTAATTCTTTTGCAAATTTTAAATTTTTTGAAAAATTAAACATCTTTCTTATTTTTATCTTTTTTTTGTGGATTTTAAAAAATTTTCTAATCTCTGGTTGTTTAATTTATCCATTAGAAAATTCTTGTTTTGATAATTTATTATGGTCTAATAATCTTAGTTTAGAAGAGAGTTTAAGTGCTAAAGCTTGGGCAATGGGTTATCCTGATTCTAAAATAAAATATGAATACGTAAATTATATTTCAAATTTTCACTGGTTGTCTACTTGGTTGAGTAATCATTTTATTTTTATAATAAAAAAATTATCAATTATTTTTTTAATTTTAGTTTTTATATTTATTTATATAAGAAATAATGGCAAAAAATTTAAAATAAACAAAGGCTTTAAAATAGTTTTTTATTTTAATTTTATCTTTTGTTTGATTTGGTTTTTAAATTTCCCAGTCTATAGATTTGGATCTGGAATTTTAGTTTGTACTATGGTTATAGCTTTTATTTATTTTTTAAAAAAATTTAATTTAATTAATTTTTTTAAAATCATGAAATTAGTAGTACCATTATTAATCGTATTAATATTTTCAAAAAGTGCAAATAGAGTAAATGACAGAATTCAAAGTAATTATTTTAATAATCCTTGGATAAATATTTTTTCTGATAACTATGAAAAAAAAATTACTTATAAAAAAATATTCTTTATAAATAATAAAAAAAAATACTATTACACAACAGAAAATGGTGAAATTTGTTATTACTCTCCTGCTCCTTGTTCACATAACAAGTTATACAATCTGAAACTTAGGACTTTTGCAAGTTATGATATAATTTCAGGTGATTATTAAGTTTTACTTTTTAAACTCCAAAGAAAAAAACCAATAGGAAAGTAATATACTATAGAAATCCAATTATTAAAAAAATTACCGCTTGGTGCTAATGGCCAAATTGTAATAAAAATAGCTGACAGTAAACAAATTTGAAAATCGTTAAATAAATATCGCTTCTTAAAAAGCGCTCCTTTTAAATGACTTAAAATCTTAAATAAAAAATAAAAAAATAAGATTATTGAAAAAGAAATTCCTATCAATCCGGTCTCTGCTAAAAGTTGCACATAGGTATTATGGGGGTGTGTTGTGCAGGAAGCTTTGTGCGTTTTATATTTCTCTTCATTACAATAATTTCTATAATTTCTAATACCAATTCCCATAATCTTATTATCAAGAAACATCTTATAAGCAGATCGATAGTGGCTTTCATGGATTTCAGAAAAAATATTCAGTTTAGAAGAATTAATACCAATTTGGTTAATGGTATGATCCCAAATTCTTTTTTTTGCTGTATCATCATATATTGAAATAAAAAATATTATAAAGAATGATGTCAATAATGTTATTAATCTAACTTTTTTAAATTTATTAATTAAAACTATTATAAATACTGCTGAAAGAGTATTAAAGAAGAATGCAACTCTTTCGCCGCTCAAAAAAATTAAAGTTTCTATTAAAATAAACAAAATTGAAATTGAAATAATATAGTTTTTTTTATTACCATATAATAGAAATGTTAAAGCTAAAAATATTGGAAACAGTCTACTTAGATAACTACCAAGTATATATTGATCATTAAGTAAAAATCTTATTCTTTTACTATGTATATCAACTTTATCACCAAATATATTTTCTTTAATAAAATATTGTGTATATCCATCAAAAATTAATAATAAAAAACAAACTAGAAAAATTATGAATGTCCATTTCAACAATTTTTTCTCTTTTTCTATAAAATAAATTACAGCTAAAGAAAAAATACCAAACCTAAGGTATCCTAAAGATGAGCGCAAATTATGAATATCATAAAATTTTACTAAACTATTTATAAATAAATAAATAAAAAAAATAAAAAAAATAATAAAAAACTTATTTTTAAAAAAGAAAAATTCCTTGTTTAAAAAAATATTTGTTAAAAAAATTATACAAACTAGTACAACAGCTAAATCACTAAGAAATGGCCCAGTTATCAAGAATAAAGGAATTAAAGAAATTAAAAGTGCTGGAAATGTTATTAATATTTTTTCTTTAAAATTATACATGAATAAATAACAAAAAAATTAGTAACCTTTGGTAAATTTTTGAGTATTTTCACCTGATGTAATCTGATCATAAATCCACTTATAGGTAGTTTCTAAACCATCATAAAGTTTGATATTAGGGCCCCAATTAAAATCCTTATGTATTTTTTGATTATCACTAGATCTACCTCTTACTCCTTTAGGTTTATCTAATTGGTAATTTCTATCAACTTTATATTCTGCTATTTCCTCAATCATATCAATCATTTGATTAATAGAAACTTGTTCGTCACTCCCAAGGTTATAAACATCTGTGGATTTTGAATTAAAAATCATTTTTGTTCCATGAATACAGTCATCTATATACATAAAACTTCTTGATTGTTCGCCATCTCCCCAAACGTCGATTGTTTTTAAATTATTAATTTTTGCATTGGCGACTTTTCTACATATTGCTGCTGGCGCTTTTTCTCTACCTCCATCATAAGTACCTTCTGGACCATATACGTTATGATATCTTAACACTCTTGTTTGCAAACCAAAGTCTTCGGTAAAATGTCTACACATTCTTTCACTAAATAGTTTTTCCCATCCATAACCATCTTCTGGGTCTGCTGGATACGCATCATCTTCCTTTAATCCATCAACAAAAGATTTTGTTTGTTTTGAAGCGTTATAAACACATGCACTAGATGAAAAAAAATATTTTTTAACCGAATTTTTTATGCATGCTCTTAGAAAATTTGTATTTATTAAAACAGATAGCATACACTCTGCTTTATTATTTTCTATAAATCCCATTCCTCCCATATTGCAAGCCATATTATAAATGAAATCAACCCCATCGCTTACTTTTAAGCAGTTTTCATATTCTTTTAAGTCTAAAGAAAAATTTTTACTTTTTTCGAATATTTGAAACCAATATTCAAAAGGTTTTAAGTCAGCACAAACTATATCATGTCCGTCATCTAAAAGGCTTTTTACCAAATGACCTCCTATAAAACCTCCGGCTCCAGCTACAAGTATTTTCATAGATATCTTTTAGTCTAATTTTTTTTTAAGACAAGATAAATTCTATAAAGAGCAAATGAAAATGTAATTTTTTTCTAGTAGTAGTAAAAAAACAGTTTATTATAAAAATGATGAAAGCTTTATGGTTAGTATCTTTTAGACCGATTGGAAAATCTAAAATTAATGATTTTTTTCAAAGTATTTTTTTGGACTCTGTAGCATCGATTGATTTTGATGTCACATTTAGTTTAACCCAATTTGATGAAGAAAATGTAAAAGAATTTGTAGAAAAAAAAAAAATAAAAAACTATTATATAAATATACCTAAGGATAAACTTCCTAAAGGCAAAAAATATTCAAATCACTTAATGCTAAAAAATGCACTTCATCAATTCATTGAAAATGATTATCAATATTTAATTTGTTCCTCTGCAGATATTATTGTTCCTAATAATATCTTTGAAATAATGTCTAAAATAAACAAAAGTGAATTTTGTGCATTAATATATCCAAATATACATATAACCAATGGGGTTGTTAAAAATAATTACTGGCCACATTATGGAATAGATTTAATAGCATTTAAAATTACAAAAGAAAGAGCTTTGGAGTTCCAAGAACTATCTAAAAATTACAAGCAATATGACTGGGGTATTATTGAAAATTTTTATATAGCAGTCAGTGAAGCTTTAAAACTAGAAAAAATAAATTTATTTAAGCATATGAATACTATCAAATTTGATAACGATTTTTCAGCATTTAGTGAAAATAGACACTCTCAAGAAATCGCTTGGAAAGAAAATCAAAAATACTTTTTAGATTTTTTAAAAGAAAATAGACTTAATAAGCTCTACGCATATGGTTCTTATTATTATCTATTATATAAAATTTTTCGTTTTAGAGATTTGAATTATAATCTATTTTTATCCTATTTAATATTTTATCCATATAATATTTTTAAAAAAATAATAAAAATTATTTTATGGAAAAAATAAATTTATCGAAATAATTTTAACAAGTTGAATGACTTTAGGACTCTTGGAAAGTAACTTGTAGGTTTATGAATTAATCTAATCAGCCAACCCAGGTAATATTTGTCGTAAAATAAAGTAATTGGAGCTTGTACCTTAGTCAAAAAACTTATAGCAGCTCCTGTGCAAAAAATTATTGTATTTTTTTTTAAATTCATTTTTAAAAATTCTCCTATAGGTTCTTGAATGCCCCCACCTAAATTTATTATTACAAAATCTGCTTTAAATAATTTAATTTTATTTAAAAGTTTAAAATCTTTATAATTTGATAAATTATACATAGGAGAACAATAGCATTCAAAATTAAATATATTATTTGATCTTAATAATTTAATATTTTTTTTTTGCTCATACAAATTTGGATTAATTAAAAAATATTTTTTATTTTTAAATTTTTTATTTTCTAATAGTAATTTTAAGAATAAATATCCTGAGAGTTTATTGACCTTTTTTTTCTTAAAAATTCTTAATAATAAACAAAAAAAACCACTATCAAAAATAGCTACATCTGCATTTCTCAATGATTTATAATATATTTTCTTTTCATTTATTTCGCTCATACTAGATGCTGCTGGCGCAACAAGATATCCACCAGATTTTAATAAATTATTTGTTAAATATTTAAATGAATAATTATAAAATTTGATTGATTTAAATATTATTTTTTTTTCCATTATAATTAATTAAAATCTTAATTTATTAAAAATTCTATTTGGCAAAATTTGAATAATTAGCATAATTAATTTCCATAAAAAACTTGAATATACAATTTCTTTTTTTTTTTATGTGCTAAGAAAATTTTATTTGCCAGAACAGATGGTTCTATTTGGAGAATATTCTCAATTGTATTTGTATTATTTTTATCATTTTTAATAAATCCTGGTAATACAGTCATTATAAATATATTAGAATTATTGTAATAATTTCTACAGCCTGATAAAAAGGTTATTAGAGCTGCTTTAGCGCTACCGTAAATAAAATTTTTAGATCTACCCCTTAACCCAGCTACAGATGATACACATATCATAAAGCCATCATTTTTTTTTTCAAAATCATTTAAAAAATAACTTAGAAAATTTATTAAGTTAGTAAAATTAACATTAATAATTTTAATTAATTTTTTATCATAAATATTTTCAACATTATGAGTTTCTCCAATTAAAGATATAATCCCGCTGGGTATTTCTTTTATCTTATTGTAAACAAGATTTTGATTATCTAAATCTAGTATATCAAGTTCATATGAAGAAACAGAAATATTTGGAAATTTTTTTTGTAAAGAATTTTTAAGGTCTTGGTTTTTTTTAATATTTCTTGAAATGAGAATTAAATTATAATTATTTTTTGCGTAAATAAAACATAGTTCAACACCCAAATTACATGTAGCGCCTAATATGACTATAGTTTTATCTATCATCAAATCCTATTCTATTTGACTGAATGGAGCTAAAATTAAATATATTATATTTCTTTCGAACTTTTAAGACTTTTTCAAATTGAGAATAAAATTTACCAAAAAAATAACTGGATAATCTAGCATCTTTTGTTAGATATATTTTTCCATTAAATTTTAAGATTATCTTATCTAGCTCATTCAATATTAAATAAATTTTTTTAGTGATCGGAAAATCCATTGCCAGACTATATCCAGATAAAGGAAATGACATATAGTTTAAATTGTTTTTTCTATGAAGTTTCAACACGGCTAGTGATGACATTTGATTAACTTTATTTAAATAATTTAATACCTCCAAAAGAGCCTCTTTTCCATTTTCTTTTGGTACTATAAATTGATACTGTAAAAATCCATTTTTACCATAAAGTTTATACCAGTTATCAATTTTGTCTAAAGGATAAAAAAAATTATCGTAGCTTATTTTTCCACTGTTTTTGTTTAATGAGTTCCAAAAAAAATATAAATAATTAAATATTTTAATACTTAGATTATTAATAACTTTTAAACTAAACGGAATCTTGAATCTTAAATTATTATCTAATTTTAATTTAGATTTTTCACAAAATGCTCCATGAATGAATACTGACTTATAGTCTTTTTTACTCTTGCGTGTATCTAGCCAAGCTACAGAATAATTCGAACTCATATATTTTTCAAAACAAGAAAATACCTCTTCAATATTATAATTAATTTTTTTATTAAAAATGATATTTGAGGATTTGATTTTTTTACATTGAATTTCAGCTTCTAGAATAAATCCAGTTAAACCCATGCCTCCACAAGTTGCATGAAACAAGTCAGGATGACTAAAGTTGTCTAATTCTATAGTTTCATCTTTATTGATAAGCAGTTTTAATTTTATTAAATTTTCACTAAAACATCCTTCTTTGTGATGCTCTTTACCATGAACATCGCTTGCAATACAACCTCCTAAAGTTGCGAATTTTGTTCCAGGAGTTACTTTCAAGAACCAACCTTTGGGTAATAAAAATTTAATCATTTCATTAATTGTGATACCAGACTCAGCTTTTAGTACTCCCTTTTTCTCATCAAAATTAATTATTTTATTAAAATATTTACTGCTAATCATACCTTCATTTATTGCACTATCTCCATAGCTTCTAAAACCACCGGATGGTATTAATTTTGTTCTTTTTGACAATATTTCTTTGATTTCATTTACAGTTTTTGGTTGATATAAAAAATAATCGCCCAAATAATATCTTGCCCAACTTTTTATTTTTTTTAAATTAATAAAATCCATAAAATCCTAAAGTAAAATTAAAAAAATATATAAATGATAATAATATTAAATATTTATCTTTTAAAAAAATTGAGATTGGATCAAAATTTTTATTTTTTGAGTTTATGATAAAATATCGTACTATTAAAAAAATAAATATCATTAATGATATTTCTAAAGAATAACTATCAGTGAATCTATTTCCGTAAAAAAAATAAATTAAATAATTTAAGATATTTAATATTAGAAAAATTTTTGAAAATAAATTTAATTCCTTAATACTATATTTTGAAACTATTTTTTCGCTATAGGAATAAAAATCTTCTCTTCTTTTACAAATTAAAATAAACATTGAAAATAAAATAATCTGACTTATAAAAAAATTAGATATTGCCAAATCAGTTATTATAGAACCAATATATATTCTTATAAAAAAACCACTAGAAACAATTAATATATCAAGATATTTAATTTTTTTTATAAAAGTAGAATAAAATAAATTAAGTATAAAATATAAAGTTACTAATAAAAATATTATCAAATCTGTAAATATAAAAAAATAGAAGAAAGACATACTCGCTAAACAGAACGAAATATAAACTGCTGATTTAGATTCGATTAAACCACTTGCCAAAGGTCTAAATTTTTTAAATTTATGTTTTTTATCTGTTTCTAAGTCTTTTAAATCATTTATTATGTATATGGATGAAGCTAAAAAACTAAAAAATATTGCTGGTAAAATTAATTTACCATAGTTAGTTACGCTCCAGCTGGTATAATTTAGAAATAAAGGTAAAAAAATGATTAAATTTTTCAGATAACTTTTGTATCTAATTAAATTAATAAAATTATTTAAACTCATGTAAATATGACTAGTCTTATTACTAATTTTTTAAAATCATATAAAGTTAATAAATTATTCAATTTACTTAAAAATAGCTACATTTTATCTTTGCCTTCGATTTTAGGAATTTTATTGGCGATTTTAGCGATACCAGTTCACTTGCAAATAAATGGTAAATCAGATTATGGAAATTATATTTTTTTTCACTTTATAATATCTTTTGGTTTACTGTTAAACATTGGTTTGAATAAAATTGTTGCAATAGAACTTGCCAAAAAAAGATTTATTATTGAGATAATTAGACAAAGTTTAGGACTGACTTTTAAAATAATTTTTATAATCTTATTAATAAGTATTATATTATTTCTTGCCTTAAAAGTTAATTACAATTTTTTTACATTAGGGATTGGCTTAAGCACAACTGTAATTTACTTAACACTTGAAGGAATTCTGCAAGGTTTTAAAAATTTTAAATTGCTCTCAGGTGTTAATTTTATTTTTTATACTTTATCATTGAATATTCCTTCAATCTTTCTAATGATAAATAACAATTTAGATTTTGAAAATTTAATAAAAATTTCAATTTTATTTAAATTTTTTTCTATAATTTTAATTTTATTATATCTGCAAAGATATTTTAATGGCCGATATGATAAAAACTCAAAATATAATTTNATNTNAAANTTTAANAAATATTCAAANTGGTATTCTTTNCATNTNNTNAANCTTCAAATTTTTGATTTTATGGATAAATATTTAATAAAATTATTTATGGGACCAATTGCTTTGGCGNTTTATAGNATACCATATCAGTTAGCNGGAAAATTAACAATTTTTTCCAAAAGTATTTCAGCAGTTTTATTACCAGAGATTTCTCAAAGTAATGAAAAAACTAATTTTAATTATTCTTTAAATATTTATACTTTTATTATTCCTCTATTCATATTGATTTTATTTCCATTCTTAGAAAAATTATTAATTTTTTGGCTTAAGGATCAATANTCAAATNCNATTTTAAACTTAACTAAAATTTTTTTAATTATTTCATGGATTTCAGGTATATCTCATATTTTAATAACTTATTTTGAAGGAAAAAAAAAAATTAAGTTTAACAGTATGCTNGAAATTTATTTCTTAGCTCCATTTATATTTCTTTTNTCNTATATATTATTTGAATTTAAGAATTTAATTTTAATTTCTTTTGTTTTNTTGATTAAAGAATGCATGNTAATAATATTTAGAACTAACAAAATAANANAACAAATTGATATTCTTNATNNGATNTATTTTAACATTGTTATTGTTATAATAAATTTAATAATAAATATGTATTATGAAGACTACTTCTACTATTCATTTATAATATTAATTTTATTTAGNACATTTTTAATTACAAAAAAAAGATTCAAAAAATGAAAACAGCTTTCATATGTTTTTTTCCAGTTTTTCCAACAAATATGGGATCGGCCGAAGTAGTAAGAAGCCTATTCTTATGTTGGCCTGGTCAAAAAAAAATCTTTCAAATTTCACATTTAAATAGCNTTAAGAAAAATAATNTTTNCTCTNTAAAAATTTTTAAAGAAGATCCNATTTTAAAAATATTANGTATACCTATTATTATTTATAAAATTCTTAAGTATTTAGGTAAAACTAAGAAAAGATTAATTATAATAGAAGGTCCCAGTTGGATAGGNTATAGTTTTATATCATTAATACTTATAAAAATATTTTCACCTTCTACTAAAGTAATTTATCATTCTCACAGCATAGAATTTGAAGTAAGAAAAATGACGTCTTCCAAATTTATGGCTTTTTTGTCTAAAAAATTAGAAGATTTTGTATTTAAAAAATCAGATTTATCNACATCTGTTTCAAAATTAGAAATAAGTAAAATTAAAAAATTATATAATACAAANTGTATTAACCTTAAAAACGGNGTATCCAGAAAAATTCTAAAATTTAAAAAAAAAAAATTTTATAATTTTAAATATATTATTTATTGCGGATCATATAAGTATCTACCAAACAAAANTGCTATAGATTATTTGGTAAACGTGCTTATGCCTAAATTAAACAAAAAGTTTCCAGAATTNAAGCTTGTTCTAACTGGAGGAGGATATGAAAAAAAGAAAAATTATATTGTTAATTTTGGAATAGTTTCGAAAAGAAAATTACTTAATCTTATTTATAATTCTCAGTTAATGGTTATTCCCATTGACAAAGGNACAGGAACAAGAATAAAAATTATTGAAGCTATGCTAATTGGTGCTAAGATTTTAACAACAAAAAAAGGGATAGAAGGTATTTCCTTTAATAAAAAAAAATTTCCTATCGTTTTGAAGAAAAGTCTCTTTTATAAGAGTATTATTAAAAACTTAAAAGTTAATATTAAAAATGAAATATCAAATCAATTTATTAAATGCTATACAATGGAAGAAATCGTTAAAAATTTTTTGAAAGAAAATCATGTTAAGAAAATTTTTAAGACAAATTAGTATTATTCTNTCTNCTACAAATTTTANAAAAAAAAAATTTAATAAANACAAACATAATAAAGTTCAAAANGTTATACTAAGAAAATTACCTAAACTTTTTTTAAAAAATCCAAGATTATCTACTCATAAAAATCTATCAAATGAAATATTGCAAATNATAAAAANCAATAAGTTGNAAAATTTTTTAAGAAACNCCTTAGTACAAAATATTTTTTTTATACATAATAGGTTATTTATTTNTTATGAACTTAGNGAATTAAAAAAAGATAAAAATTGGAAATTGTGGAAAANTCTTTTAANTGAAAATGATATAGGTGAACCANTAAGATATTTTTTATACCAAGAAAGTTCAGGAAATAGAATAAGGCAAGTTTATATTATTAAAAAATTTTTTGATTCTTTTAAAGATGGTATAGATATAAAAAAANTTGAGAGAGTCGTTGAAATTGGAGGTGGCTATGGTTGCATGGCTGATATTTTTTCAAAATTTCAAAAAAAAATTAATTATACTATTTATGACATGTTTGAGGTCAATTTACTCCAATATTATTANTTGAAAATGAACAATCACAANCCATCTNTAAACAAAATAAATGGAAANCTAAATTTAATTAATAAAATAAGTGATTTAAATAAATTTGTTAGGATNAAAAAAAAACTATATTTTTATTGCAAACTGGTCAATATCTGAATTTCCATTAAAATTTAGANATCAATTTATATCTGCAATAAAAAATTCTAGATATTCAATTATATCTTTTCAAGAAAATTTTGAAGGNATAAACAATTATAAATTTTTTAAAAGGATTTTAAAAAATTTAAAAAATAATTATATTTCAAAAATAGAGCCCTTAAAATATTATAACNATGCATTTCTTAATNAAAATAAGCATTATATGCTAACAATAATCAAAAAATGAGAATAACCAACAAGTTCTATTTTTTTTGCTTTTTTTTATCTTGTTTATTTATTTTTTTAAGATTGGAAATAATCTTNGGNGACGANACAAGGGCTCCATTTACTGATGATTTTTATTATTATCTTACAACAGCTAGAAATACAATTAATCTCGGCTTTATAACTTTTGATGGAATTTTTTCAACAAACGGTTTTCAGCCGTTATGGTTTTTTATTATTTTATTTTTTAAATCTCTTATTCAAAATGATATTTTTTTAAATACATCNATTATTTGNATTATATTNNTTTTTTGTTTTTTAACTTANGNAAACTTTAAAAAATTTTTACTTCAAAGTAATTATAATGATGATCAAGCAAATTTTATCGCAATTTTAATATCATATTTATCGCTTTTTTTTTCAAAAAATGGAATGGAAATAGGTCTGGCTATATTTTTATTTTCAATGAGCATTCTTTACTTAANAAAAAATATAATACTTTTTTCAATATTAAGCTTTTTTACCTTTTTATCAAGATTAGAAATTATTTTTCTTTATTTTGTGATTTTATTACGTGAATTAATTTTTAAAAAAAAAATTTATGAGTTTGATTATATTTTAAAGTTGGCAATATTGCCATTACTTTTAATTATTTATGTTTGTTTAAATATATATTTTTTTCAATTGCCGTTTCCAGAAAGTGGAATTGCTAAAAGTTTAGTAAATGAGATAAAGATAAATAANGAGACATTCTCATTTCTTTCTGAAAATAGTTACGGCATGAAATTTATATCTTTATTATTTTATGTAAATTGTTTAGGGGTTTTTTTATTATTTTCAAAAAAAATCCNAAATTTTACTAAACTTTCAATTATTGCAGTTTGTATTTTTTTTATTTCTAATAGNATGAGGTCAGCATGGCCTTTATGGACTTGGCATTTTTTTTTATTATCTATTTCAACTCCTTTAGTTTTAAATGATTTAATGCAGATTATAAAATTTAAAAAAATTAAAATTTTAAATCATTTAATNAGTNTTTTTTTTGTAGTTGTGTATTTTCATCTTTTTACTGATAGCATCCATGCAAAAAGTGATCATATTCAAAATATCGCAAAAAAAATTGAGAGTTATTACTCAAATAAANACTATAGTATTTTTGCCATGGGNGATATGGCTGGCAAAACTTCTTATTTGTTAAATAAAAAATTAATTCAGTTAGAAGGCCTTACAAGTGGTCCTGAAATGATTNAAAATNTAAAAAATGAGAAAAATTTATGCGATGTATTATTAGATCTAAAAGTTGATGTATATTTTGCATCAAAAATTGTATTAAAAAACAATATGATTTATGTTGAAGAACCATCTATTAATACAAAAAATGCAAAAAAAATGAGAGGTATTTTAAAAGTGAANCCAAAGAAAATTTTTAAATCTAATAGTGTTAAGATTTATGCATTTGAAATTAAGGACAAAAAAGACTGTTTTTTTGAGTAACAAAAATTATGTATTTATTGGAAATTTTAAATCTAAAATCTTCAATTTTATTTTTATTTATAATTCTAATTAATTTTTTAGTATTAAATTTTAGAAATAAAATTGCTACGGTTCTTAATATCAACGATATTCCAAATCGTAGAAAAATTCATACTAAACCCACNCCCTTATTGGGAGGAATATGTTTTTTTATTAGTATTTTAACTTTACTGCTTTTTAATTTTATAGAAAATCAATTAAATTTTNATAAATTTATTATTTATTTTACTATATTTTCTATTTTTTTTTTAACTGGGTTATTTGACGATATCAAACCTCTTTCGCCAATATTAAGAACCCTTATAATAATATTTTCTATAAGCATTCTTCTTCCTCTTCAAAGTGAATTTTTAATAAGTGAATTGAGATTTATTTCAAGTTCTAGAATAATAGATATAAATAAATTTTCATTAATATTCACTCTGTTTTGTATATTTGCACTTTATAATGCATTTAATTTTATTGATGGTGTAAATGGATCTGCAATTTCAATGATAATATTTTGGACATTCTTCTTATTAATTAAAAATCCTAATTTAATTTATGTAATTTCAATTTTTGTTTTCCTCTTAATTTTTTTATATAATCTNTCGGGTAAAATATTCTTAGGAAATTCAGGTACGAGCTTGTTATCAATTTATATTTCATTATCAATTATATANGATTATAATACTAATTATACTCTTTATGCTGACGAAATTTTATTTCTTTTATTTTTTCCTGGAATAGATATGACTCGNGTAATATTTCAAAGAATTTTAAATAAAAAAAAAATATATTCTCCTGATAAAATTCATTTTCATCACTATTTAATTGAAAATAAAATTTCTTTTGTATGGCANCTAATTCTNGGATTAACAATTTTGCCTTTAATAATTTTTTATTTATTACAAAATATTGTTTTATCAATTCTAATATTTATCATTATTTATTNNGTATTTTTAAAATTTTTAAAAAAATAATGTCATTTGTTAAAAAAATTTTCTCATTTAAGATTTCACTTNTAATTATATGGTTTTCCTTTTTTTTNAGTATCAATTTAAATCCTGCTGAATTTTTATNTTATAATTTAATTANTCAGATTAGATTNGTATNACCTTTATTTCTTTGTATAATTTTTTTCTCANTTAATTTAAATAAATTTAAATTTAGTTCTTTAAAACTTGTTCCAATTTNTTTTTACATAATTTTTATNTTCTATATTTTTTTTACAATCATAAATTTGGAAAATAGTAATATAAATATATTTTGGCCACTTTANATGNTTCTATCATTTTGGTTTCTATATATATTTAATAATCTTGAGGATCAAATAATGCTCACAAAATTTTCNGTGATCATTATTATATCAATTTCTATTNTATTTTTANTTACAACTTTNNATGACATGTATAATAGAAATTACTTTCATTTTTATGGACTGGTAAGGCAANCTTTAANTTATGCTGGAGGNGAAAGTCCTCCAAAGCCAAGTGGATTATCTAGATTNTGTCTTATTTGTTTTATCTTTTTTTCATTAAATTATTTTTTAAATAANAGACAAAAAAATTATTATATATTGTTCTTAANCTTCTTTTTTGCCATTTTTACTCTTTTNTTTCAATCAAGAACAACTAGTTTTATATTTATAGTTGTCAATTTATTATTTTGTGTTTTTTATTTTAAGAAATACTTTTATGATAAGAGATTAATTATTATTTCTTTTATTTTTCCTGTGATAATAAATATGGGATATACACATTTAATCAGTGGAAAGTATATTCTTCANTCCNANGGGGTATTAGACATGTTTAAAAATTCTCTTATGAGAGATCAGCCAATTTTTGATAAAACTATGACAGAAAAGGAAAAAATTTATAGATTTAGTTCCGGCCGTTTTAATGATTGGGAGNCATCTTATAAATTNATTAAAAAAAACCCTATAAAAGGATATGGGGCTCAATNNGATAGATTATTNTTGAACNGTCAATCTGTTCATAATTCTTTCTTATATGCAACATTATCTGGGGGTATTATTGCTGGAATAGGTATAATACTTATATACCTGTACTCAATNAAAATTCTTATAAATTTTTATTTCAAAAAAAGNAATTATTATGAAGAAAATACCACATTAAATTTTTGTGCAATCATATTAATAGTAATTTCTTTAAGATCAGTTTTAGANACATCTTTTGGCGTTTTTAGTATNGATTATCTTTTATTTTTAATTTCATTTTTAACATTAGAAAAAGCTTCTCGTGTAAAAATAAAATAAAATTTTATAGTATTAATATATTTATAAGTTTTTATGAGTTATNATGTTTTAAATTATTTAATTAGAATTGAGGGTATTTGGCTATAAAAAAACTATTTGTTTGGACATGTGATTATTCAAATAATTCNGGTGAAGGAAAACTAGCTAGATTATTTTTGAATAANCTTAGTAATTATGAAAAATATAAAATTATTTTAAAAGAAGATAAAAATAACTATAAGTATATTTCTCCTTTAATTGGCATTTTGTATTGTTGGGAAAAATTTTTGAATAATGAAAAAGTATGTTACTTGAATTATTTACCGTTTTGGAATTTCTTAATATTTATTTTGTTGCCTCCTAGAACTCTACTGGGTCCAATTACAGGTGGCGCAAATTTTTCAAAATCATTTAGTTTAAATTTTTTTNTCAGAACTTTATTATTTCCTNTTTTTTANANGATAAGTGAATTTTTTGTTTCATTCCGTAATAAAAAATTAATATTTTCAACTGATTTATTAAAAAAACATATATCTTANAAAAATAAGAAAAATTATGAGTTTAATTTTATTATTAAGAATTTAAAAATAAAAAAAAAACAAAAAAAAAGTAACGATTTTGTAATTTATTATAGAAAACATGTAAATAAATTGGATTTATTTCCTCATAATTTTATTAAAAAGTTAGTTATAGAAGGTTTTAAAATAATTGTTGTGGGTGATGAACTAAAAATAAAATCCATTAAAAATATTGGCTATGTAGATGNTAAAANAATAAATAAAATTCAATCAAAATCAAANTTCACAATTGCTTCAAATGAGAATATTTATAGCTTTTTCACTTTAGAATGCTTGTCGAATAATGTTAAAATTATTGTTGATAGGGATTACAAAAATCAAGTAAAATATGCAAAAAAAGAATTTTTAATCCTTGATTTAAAAAAATTTAAAAATTTTGTAAAACTTAAATCGCTATAATGATCTTAATATGAGGGTAATACTTGGTATAAATACGTTTCATACTGACTCTTCNGCTTGCTTATTAATTAATGGTAAATTAGTTGCAGCAGTAGAAGAAGAGAGAATTAATAGAAAAAAACATTATTCTGGGTATCCAATTGAATCTATAAGAGAATGCCTGAAAATAGGCAATGTCAGCGAAGATGAAATTACTAATATTGCTTTTAACACAAAACCTAAAAGCAACTTTATAGCTAAGAGTTTTTTTTTTATAAAAAATTTTAAATTAAGAAATAATCTGCATCTTAATAGAATTTCAAAGAAAATTTCTATTAGAAAAACATTATTTAAACACTTTAAATTAAATAAAAATATAAAATTTCATTATATAGAGCATCATTTATCTCATTTAGCTTCAGTTTTTTATCCTTCTGAATTTGAGAAAAGTAATGGACTTTCAATCGATGGATCGGGAGATTTTGTAACACTTGCTATTGCTGAGTGCCAAAATAATAAAATTAATATTAAAGAAAAAATAAATTTTCCAAATTCCTTGGGAATTTTTTATCATGCAATGACACAATTTTTAGGATTTAAAAATTATGGAGAGGAATATAAAATGATGGGTCTAGCGGCTTATGGATCACCGATATACTTTGATAAAATAAAAAATAATCTTTTTAAAAATAATCATAATTATATTTTTGAACTTAATCTAGATTATTTTAATCATCACAAAAATAATTTTAAATATATAGCTGAAAACGAAAATTTAGTCATTGATAAAATATATAATTCAAATCTATCAAAATTATTTGAGAAAGAAATTATTAGTCATGCGAAAAATGATTTATTTAAAAAAAATTTTGCTGCATCTGTGCAAAAAATATATGAATATTTTTTTTTAAAAATATTAGAAAAAATAAAAAATAAAAATTTTTCTGATAACCTGGTTTTTGCTGGTGGGTGTGCTTTAAATTCCTCGGCAAATAAACTTTTAACCTCAAATGATAAATTTTTTAAAAATGTTTATATAACATTTGCTCCAGGAGATAATGGTGGAGCATTAGGTGCTGCATTTGTTGTTTCTGCAAAATATGGAGAAAATAAAAGTAATTTTGCTAATCCATATTTAGGTCCCAAATTTAATAATGATACTGTTGAAAATATACTTAAAAGTAATTTACTTAAAAATAAGTTGTATTATGACTTTTTAATTGACGATAAATTATATCTAGAAACTTCTAAATTAATATCTAATGGAAATGTAGTTGGATGGTTCCAAGATCAAATGGAGTTTGGACCTAGGGCACTTGGTAACAGATCAATTTTAGCTGATCCTCGTAATCCAAAAATGAAGGATATAATTAATTTAAAAATTAAAAGACGTGAGTCATTTAGGCCATTTGCACCCTCTGTTTTGGAAGATTTTCAAAGCGAATGGTTTGATAGTAAGTTTTATAGTCCATACATGTCTTCTGTTGCAATCGTTAAAAATAATAAGAAATCTTTTGTTCCAGCAATAACTCATATTGATGGAACAGCTAGGTTACAAAGTGTTAGCAATACGTCAAATCATAAATTTTATAAACTTATAAAAAATTTTTACAATTTAACCAAGGTGCCGATTTTACTAAATACATCGTTTAATGAAAATGAACCAATAGTAATGAACCCTGAAGAAGCTTTGGATTGTTTAGTGAGAACAGATATGGATGCTTTAATTATTAACAATTTTTTAATTAGAAAGATTTAAACTATTGTTTTATAATTTTAAGAGTTTCTTTAACTGTATTATCCCAGTTAAATATTTTATAACGCTTAGTGCCTCTCTCAACTAAATTTTTTTTAATATCATTATTAAATAAAACTTTTTTCATGCACTCTTTAATTTCAATTTCATTATCTGGATCAAAATATTCAGCTGCTTCACCATTTATCTCAAGCAATGCAGATTTTTTTGAAATTAAAACAGGGCACCCTTGTGTCATTGCCTCAAGAGATGTTAGTCCAAAAACTTCACAGTAAGATGAAAAAATATAAAAACTAGCACCACGATAGAGATTTACTAAGTAATTACTGTCAAGATTGTGAAAAAAAATAATTTCATTTTCATCAAAATTATTTGAGATAAAATTTTTGATTTCTGAATAATATTTCTTATCTAAAATTTGTAGTACAATTACAAACTTAAAATTCAAATCTTTTTCTTTTTTTAGTAATTTAAATCCTTTCAATAAATTGATTATATTATGATATTTAACACATGATAAAACTGAAATAATATAATTTTTATACTCGAACCCTTTTATAAAATTTTCATTTTTATTTAAGCTCAAATACTTCTTATCAATTCCAAGATATACAACAAATACTTTTTTTTGATTTAATTTAAGAATGTTAACAATTTCATTTTTAGCAAACTCAGAGTCCACAATTAATTTATCGCAAACAAAAATGGAAAGTTGCATAAAAAATTTTGTAAGAAAATTTCGAAGATAATTTCCTGGCATCATATCAAAATAAACCCAAGGAAGATTTGAATGAAGTGCCAATGTTAGTTCAATATTAAAAATTCTTAAAATTAATGGGCTCATATTCATCGGAGAATATAGTTGACCTACTCCTCTCAGTTTCAATTCAAATGGTAAAATAAACTGCATCCAACAAATCCTAAAAAAAATATTTGTAAAAATATTTGATTTAATTAAATATTTTATATTTGGATTTTGATTTATTTTGATATTTTTAAGATAATCTTTAGTTATAAATATAAATATTGTTTGATCTATATTGTGAGTATTAATATACTCACAAAAGCTTAGGTTATATGTCCTTGTGCCACTTCCTAAACGTGTACCAACCATATCAATTGCTAAAGCCATAAAAAATTAGTTTTTTTTAAAATATTTATTATACCATCTAAATAAAGCTGGGACTGTTGTGCTAAATTTATATTTTGGTTTCCATTTTAAATAAAAATATAATTTTTCATAATCCATAAATTGAACTGAGATTTCGCCCTTAGTTCTTTTTTTTTTCATTTCTTTAAATATAATTTCTAGGTCTCTTTTCTTTTTTGCAAAGACAAAAATTTTTTTTAATACATCTTTTATTTTGTGCTTCTCGTTTGTACCTGCATTAAATACCTCACCAGAAAATTTTTTAGGATTATTATATAAATTTTCTGATAAAAGTTTATATAATGCAACAATATCTTTTATATAAATAAAGTCTCTTATTGACTTTCCATTACTTCTAACAATAAACTTTTTTTTTAATAGACATGCTCTGATTGCATCGGGTATTAATGCAGTAAAATTTAATTGGCCAGGTCCATAAATATTTGTAAATCTGGTTATTACTATTGGAAGCTTAAATAATTTACCTGCGTATGATTTAGAAATTAAATCTGCACAAGCTTTTGAAGTGTCATAGGGATATTTTGGTTTTAGTTCATAATTTTCTTTATATGGTAGTTTTTTTAATGGATACTCTCCATATGCTTTATCCGATGAAGCTACAATTATTGATCTAATTTCATTTTTACTCTCTCTAATTGTCTCCAAAAGTGTATAGGTTCCTCTAACATTAGTTTCCCATGTTAAAAATGGATATCTTAATGCAGAGCCAACTTCTACTTGTGCGGCTAAATGAAAACAAATATCTATTTTGTATTTTAAAAAAATACTTTTCAATAATTCTTTATCTGTAATATTCCCAAAAACTAAATCAATCTTACTGTCTATTTTTTCAAAATATAATAAACTTTCTATCTTTTTACTTTTAGTAAGACCAATTATTTTTGCACCATCGGCAAGAAGACTTTTTGCTAAATTTGATCCAACAAAACCTGAAACTCCAGTAATGAAAACGGTCTTATTTTTCCAAAAATTATTTTTTTTTCGTGACATTAAATTTTTTAATTTTTCGCTTTGCTTGCTCTAGTTCTTCAATAGTATTAACTGTTATATGATTTCCTTTATGCTTATATGTTCTCATAATTTTTTTCCTAGATAAAAATACTAACAAATTTTTAAAAAGAGAAAATTTTCTAAAATATTTAAATTTATCATTTGAAAATATTATATATCCTACATTAAACCATATATCTAAAGTTGGTTTTTCATTAAATTTTTTAATTGTTTCATTGTTGTCTATTTCTAAAATACCAAAATTAGATTTTAATTGATATGAAGCTAAAGTAATTTTATTAACTTTTTTTTAAATAAAATTTAATATATTTATCTAAATCAATATCAACCATAGTATCTCCGTAACAAGCTAAAAGATAATTTTTTGAATATTCAGATGTTTTTTCTAACCTTTTTATAATGTCAGAATTGTAACCAGTATAAATCAACTTAATTTTATTTTTTTTAAACTTTTTTTTTACAAATTTATTAATTAAATTATTTTTATATCCTGTGGCTATTATGATGTTTTTAATATTATAACTCAAAAAATATGAAATTATATTTTCTAGGATACTTTTATCATTTATTTTGATTAATGGTTTTGGAAGTTGATTTGTAAGTGGTCTTAGTCTTAACCCTTTGCCACCACATAAAATTACAACTGTCAAATTTTTTTTAAATTCAATTAAAGTCATTCTTTAATTTTTTTTTATTATTTTATTAATTTTTAAAACTTGAAAAAAATATTTTAAATCAATAATTCCAGATAAAAAAATTGAAACTAAATTATTTCCTTCTTTAAGATAAATTGAGTCTCTTTTAATTATTTCATTTTTATCATTTTTAAAATTATTACCTCTCAAACTGGAATAAATAAATTTAAATTTAGATTGAGCAATTTCAATAGATTTTTGACTCATGCTTTGAAAATTTCCATATGTGAATGCAAAGTGATTTATTTTAATTTTTAATTTTCTTTCTAAAAATTTTGCACTTTGAAGAATTTCGTTATTCAAAATTTTTTGATTAGATATAAAACCTAAATTAGCATGAGTTTTCGAATGAGCGCCTATTTGGTGTTTACTATCTATAAGTTGCTTTAAATCTTTAAAGCTCATATTTCTGGTATATTTAAAATCTTTAGGTAATTTTTGATCTAATATATTTTTTTTCATAAAAATTCTTGCTTGGCGAGCACTTCTTATTTTTACAAAGTCACTTGGTACAAAAAAAATTGCTTTTATATTTAATTTTTTTAAAATTTTATTTGCAATAAGAAAGTTTGAATTTAAGCCATCATCAAATGTTAATAATACATTTTTGCCTTTTAGTTTTTTTTTACCCAAAATATGTTTCTCAAACTCTTTTGGAGTTATAAATTTCCAATTTTTTTTTTTAATATAATCCAATTGATTTTCAAATAAATCAAATTGGTCACTTTCTATATGGTGATAAATTAAAATTCTTAATTTATCTAAACTGTATAGATTAAAAAAATCATAAATTTTAGATAAAATTAGAGTTATATAATTAAATTTAATTAGTAAATTATGATTTAGTGACACTTGATTTAATTTTGTTGTAAGTAATTTTTAAAAAATTATTTTTTATATTTAAAGATTTCATTAAAATTTTAAAATTTATAAATAAAATATATAACAAACCTATCGTATCTATTGACTTAAGTGTCATACATGATTTCATTTTATTGTTAAACCAGTTTCTTTTATAATCCTCTGATCCAATAGTAAAATCAAAATAATTTAATTTTTTTTCAACGCAATTCTCAATTAAATAGTGTAATAAAATTTTTCCTGGAGAATACTTTTTATAATCAAAATCATAAGTAGGAAAGAGATAATAAAATGTTTTATCATAAATATATCCTGAATGTGCAGCTATTATTTTTTTATCTAATGTTAAATATGATAAATTTGTATTTAATTTTAAGTTACATTGAATAAAAAATTTTTTATAAGCATTTATTTCAAACACATTCCACGCATTAGTTTTTTTATATTGGGTTATTTTGTTTTTTATTATAAATTTTAACACTTTTTTTTTTTCATTCTTATTTTTAACAAAACTAAATTTTAAGTCTCCCATTTTTCTTAGTCTATTTTTTTGATAATTAATGTCTGATAACTGGTTAATTTTATTAGCTGAAAAATTTTTAAGATTTATTCCTAAATAAATGTTAGCTTCAAACGTTTTAAGATTGCTGAAAAATGGATTTTGTTGATTTTTGATTAATTCAGGCTGATTTTCTAAAAAAATACAATTGTAATTCTTTTTGTTTTCTTTAAGAATTAATTTCCAGATTATATCAAAGTTGTCTCTACTAAAATTGAAATTTTTACTAATCAAAGGAGCATTATAATCCGAGAAGGGAAAACCTGACCATGATAAAATTTTAAGGAAAAAAATTTTACGTATGCAAAAAGGTAAAATAAGTAGAACTCTCTCTTCACTTTTTACAACAGCAACATATATTGAAATGGATTCATTTTTATATTTTTTAATTTGTTTAAACCAATATTTTTGCCATTGATATGTTTGAAAATAAAAATTAAAAGAATTTTTTTCAAAATTTGTCCATAATTTCTCTAATTCATTATCGATTTCTTTATAAATTTTAATATTTAAATTTTTTAACATTATCTTTGAAATCTTTATTTAATGGAAATAAAACAAACTTTCTTGAAAATCTATATGTCTTACAATTTTTATTAAATTGTTTTGGAAAACTTGGCCAAGAAATTATATCAACATTATTATTCCAGCCCCAATCATATATTTTTTTTCTACTTTCATAATTATTTATTTTGACAACTAAATACCACAAAATATAATTATCTTTCTTTGTATAATTAAAATAAGGTGTTAAATTAAATTCTTTAATTTTTTTTTCCCATTCCTTAAATCTTTTAACTCTTAAATTTCTTTCTGTTTTAAATGAAAAATCTTGTATTTTTTTTATAGTTTTTTCATCTAAAAGCTTATCATTATATACTGATATTTTTTTTGTAACAGATAATGACTCATAATCAGGTCTTTTAATAAAACTCCTATATAAATTTTTCAGAATTTTGAAATTTTTTATTTTATTTTTAATATCATCAAAAATTGCATCTTTATGATTTTCTAATGAATTAAGTTTTAATAAATTTTGTTTAGAATTTTTTTTTATAAATAAAATCCCACCATTATTTATCATATTAATAATTTTATAAGGAGACATGATTGTAATATCTCCAGAAAATTTAATGTTTTTTACTCCATTAAAACCATGACAATTATCTTCAATTAAATGAATATTTTTTTTTTTACTAAATTTTTTAAATTTGATTAAATTTTGAGGCTTTCCAAAAAAATGTACCATTAAAATTCCTTTAATATCTTTTGAATACTTTTGATAAATATCATTCCATTTAGCATCAAAGTTTTTATTGATTTCATAATAGACAGGTTTAATTTTCAACCTTCTAATTTCATCTGTAACAGCATCACAAATCAGTGATGGGACGAATATTTTATCTCCACTTTTGAGCTTTAGATATTTTAAACCAAAATAAAGTGCTGTACGGCCTCTTAAAAAAAATATTGGATTCACTTAAACCATTCCTTGCTGATTAAAATTCTTAAAAATTTGTAGTAATAGAATAATCTGCTAACATTTTCTTTATTTCTTCTTAATATTTTTAGTAAATTGACAATTTTATTATTATACGGTCTTGAAGTAATATTATCATTTCTTTCATTATAAAATCCTAGATATTCATCTATAAAATGAAAGTTAAAATTATCTCCAATTTTTAACCAGAGATCATAATCTTGCGCATTTTGTAATTCCTCGTCAAAATAATTTGCTTTGATAATTAATTTTTTTTTCATTGTCATAGATGATGTTGATAAAAAATTTTTTAAGAATAATTGACTAAAAATTGGTTTATGTGGATTAAAAAATTTTTTATAATTAAACTGAATTTCACCTCCATTCTTTTTTTTAAAAATTTCATTGTGCACAATACAATTATAATTTTTTGATTGTTTGATTGATTTTGATACTCTTTCTAGCTTATCTTCAGTCCATTGATCATCAGAATCAATAAAAGAAACCCAATTAAAATTTGACAGTTTGATACCTTTATTCCTTGCTGCACCAGGACCTTTGTGATGATTTGCTAAAATCTTAATACCTATTTTTTGTTTAATAAATAATATTTCATGATCTCTCAGTATCTGTAATGTTTTATCAGTTGAACCGTCATCAGAATAAATTACTTCAAAATTTTTATATTTTTGGTTTAAAAGAGAAAAAATATTTTTTTTTATAAAATTTTCTGAATTGTAAGTGGGACAAATTACTGTAAATGATAAATTATTTTGCATTATTTTGTTTTAACCACTCATCAAATAAGTTTAATGAAAAAATTAATCCTGCATTTTCTTGATTGGATAGGTTATCATCTAAACTAAAATTTTTTTTAAAAAATTGATCATAAAAATCATTTTTAGAAAAGTTTTTTTTGAAAAAATTAAAATTTTCTTTATGCCAGGCTTTCAATGGTACATTAAAACCTATTTTTTCTTTACTTAAAATTTTTTCTGGTATTTCTTTTTTAAAAATTTTTTTTAAAACACTTTTAGAGTTTGATCTTTTTTTTTCTTGAAATATTTCAGACTTGTATGAAAAAATATGTTCAACAATTCTATGATCTAAAAATGGCACTCTTCCTTCTATTGAATTCATCATAGTCGTTTTATCAAGAAGACTTAGAATATCTTCTGGTAGATAATTTAACAAATCTGTCATCATTAATTTCTTTTTAAATTCAGTATTTTTATATTTTAAATAAGGCTCAAATAAATTTTCAATTTCATAAATAATTTCTGATTGCATTTTATCGTTTTGTAAAATTTGTAAAAGTGAAGAAATATTGACTCCAGAAGTCTCATTGGCATATGCTAAAGATTTGCTGTTTAATTTAAAAAAATAATTTTTTAAATTCTTAGGTAATAGTTTAGAAATTTGTATAGAAAATTTATTTTCTAATTTTAAAGCACCATAAAATAAATTTTTGAAAGATTGATAATGCCTTGTATACCCTCCAAATAATTCATCGCCTCCTGCTCCAGATAATATGACTTTGATATTTTTTTTACTAGCCATTTCTGAGATGATAAATGATGGAACAATTGCATTATCAGATATAGGTTCATCTAAAAAACTTGAAATTCTTTTTAAAGATGAAAAAAAAATATTGTGATCAATTTCATTAAAAAAATGTTCAGAATTAATTTTTTTTGAAACTAAATCAGCATCTAAATTTTCATTTTGATTTTTACCTAAGAAATCAAGACAGAATGTTTTTATCTTCCTGTTGCTGTTTTTTGCAAATAAAATCGAAATTAGTGACGAATCTATACCTCCACTTAACATTGAAGCCACCTCTACATCACTTCTGCTTTGTATATTTATTGAATCGATTAATAGATATTTTAGAGTTTCTTCAAATTCTTTTTTATCCAACTCATTTTCATTTAAGCGTAAGTTCCAATATTTGATAAATTCTACTTTTTTATTTTTTATTTTTATATAGTGGGCTGGTTTTAATTTCTTGATATCTTTATATATTGAATTTGAATTAGGGACATAATTTAAACTTAAATATAATAAAAAATTGCTATTACTAATTTCAATATTACTAAGATTTTTTTTAATTGATTTAATATTTGAGGAAAAAACTATTTTTTTTTCATTTAAAAAATAGAATAGAGGCTTAATACCAAGCCTATCTCTAGCAATTATTAATGACTCTAACTTTTTGTCAAAGATACAAATAGAAAACATTCCATTCAATCTTTTTAAAAAATCTTCACCATATTCTTTATACATATATAGAATAACTTCAGTATCTGAATTAGTTAAAAATTTATAATTCTTATCTTTTAACTCATTGCGTAATTCAATATAATTATAAATTTCACCATTAAATATTAAGACAATGTTTTTATCATTACTAAACATTGGCTGACTTCCTTTTTCTAAATCAATAATTGATAATCTTCTCATTCCAATTCCCAGATTATTTCTATTAAAAATTCCAGAGTCATCTGGGCCTCTCAAGTACATTTCATCATTCATCAATTTGACTTCTTTCTCAGATACTATTGAGTTGTCAAAATTATATATTCCACAAATTCCACACATACACTATTTTAAAAATTCTAACTTAATTGTTATTTTATAATTTTTTTTTCCAGATGATTTGATGCAAATACAACTAATCTTTTTGCCAAAACCATAACTTTTACATTGATTTAATTTGAATTTTTCCTTTTTGCTTCTGTCAAATTCAATTTTTAAATCATTATTTGTGCTTTGAATTTCTAATGATGAATTAATCAAGTTAGATTTTAAGAATAAACTCTGTTGGTTTTTTTTGCTGATTTTTATTTTATTATCTAAATAAAATAACATCTGCATTTTTTTTTTATTCCTAAATTTTTTGAAATTATTTTCTATTACTAATATTTTTCCTTTTAATTGAAATTTCCTCTCAATGGTCGATCCATCATCAAATAAAACGATAAATCTAATACAGTTTTTAGACTTTTTAACAAGATACTTTTTTTTACTTAATTCGACTAATCCAATTCTTGTAAGAAAATCTTTTTTTATAAAATTATCAAAAAAACCTGAATTCTCAAAACAAATTGAATTATGGGCATTTGCAAGTGCATATTTTAGGTTATCTTTAAGATAATTTTGTCTGCCGATATCTACAAAAACTTGAGTTCCTTTAAAAAAGTTTACGAAATGAAAAAAATCTGAATGGGCATGATTAAAATTAAATCCATTAATAATTGGATTTCTAAAATATATTGATTGATATTTATTTTCTAGTTTAAACCATTCATTATTTTTTTTAATTTTTTTTTTACTTAGGGCTATTTTTTTATAAAATTGATTAAAATTATTTATTAAAAATTCAGGTGTAAAATCAGGACTAATATTTCCAAAGAGAGGGATTGTTTTTTTATTTTGATTGTCTATTTGAATAAAAAAATTACAAGCATTTAAAGATTTATCTAAGTATGATTTTAGATTGTTGATCTTTTTAGCATTATATTTTTTACCAACATTATGTATATCAATTAACCATCTAGTAAATATGAACTGATAATGACTAGATCCAAATTTAAAAAAACCATCTTTATCGATAAACTCTTTACACAAAAATAAAATTAAATCTAAAGAAAATTTTTTAAAAATCTCATTTTTGGTAATACAGCTTAGTAAAAAAATAGCTCGAGCATTGTTTAAGGAATGATTAGATTTTTTATTCTTATAAAACTCCATATTTTTAGTTAAAAAATACATTTGTTTTTTGAGAAGTTTTAAAAAAATATTATTTTTTTTTAAAATATTTAGTTCGATTAATAACACATAGTTAGATATTCTCTCAGAAATATTATAAGGATACCATTCAATTTTTTTATTATCAAAAGATGAATTTTGATATTTCGCAAACCAATTATTAATTACTACTTTTATATATTTTTGAGTAAATGATTTTTTATAATTGTTTTTTTCTAAAATTAAATTTAATGCCCAAGACCATCTATGCAAGTAACCTATATCTTCATCATCCTCAAAGTATTTTTTTTTCCAAAAATTTTTGGCATCCATAATAGTATATTTTGATGCTAATTTAATATTAGCTTTGTTACTAGTTGAACTATTTATTACTTTTTCACAAAAGTTTTCTTCATCAAATTCACAATGATTTAATATATACTTAAATTTATTTGGATAATTTTTTGGTCCATACCCTCTATTAATAAGCTGATTATTTATTTTTTTTGCAACATTTTTTATGTTTACCATTAAAAGAATAATATTATATTTTATTTAAAATTTTTACTGAATTAATCAATGATCTAAAAGTATTCGTTAATTTTTTAAAACCAATGTTACTACCTATACCATAAATTCTTTTCTCAAAAAAAATATCAAATCTAAAAATTTTGTAATTATTCAACTTAAAAAAAGCATAAAAAAACAAATCTATACTCATATCATCTGGAGCCTTATTTATAATTTTTTCACTCATCTTTTTGAAAAAATTTGGTTGTGCATGAATATCGAATAAATAAGTTCGAAATAAGATCGTATTAACAAAACTCATGCCTGTTGTAAAAAAAATGTCTATAATAGATCTACCAATTCTTTCACCTTTAACAAAAATTTTTTCTTTTTTTTGTTTCTTAAATATTTTAAATGCTTTTAGACAATTTTTAATATCTATCTGTAGATCTCCATGAGTATAACAAACTAAATTATATCTACTTTTTAAAATTCCAATCTTTACTGCATGACCGAAACCAATATTTTTTTTAATACTAATAATTTTTATATTTTTTGACTTTTTTTTATTTTTTTTAATCACTTCTTGTGAGTTATCTGTTGAACCATTGTCTATAATAATTGCCTCAAACCTTGTTTTTTTTTGGTTTTTTCTAATTTGATTAAAAAGTTTTGGAATATTTAGGCTTTCGTTGTAACAAGGTATAATCAATGAAAATGAATTATGATTATTATTTACCATAGAATAAACTCTATAAAACAATTAAAAAAAATTCCATATAAATATGGTGTTGAAATAGATATCAGAGATTATAAAAATGAATTAATACTAAACCATGATCCTTTTAAAAAAGGTGATAAATTTTTAGAATATCTTAAACATTTTAAACATAAATTTTTAATTATAAATATTAAATCTGAAGGTATTGAAAAAAAAATTTTTGATATTCTAAAAAAAAAAGAAAATAAATAATTTCTTTTTTTTGGATGTTTCATTTCCATTTATAGTTAAATTATACAGCAAAATGAGTAAAAAAATTGCCTTGAGAGTTTCAGACTTAGAAAGTATTCAAACTGTAAAAAAATTAAAAAAAAAAAGTAATTGGATTTGGTTTGATTATTTTAAAAAAGATGAAATGAAATTGCAAAATATCAAAACTCTTAAAAAAATGAAATTTCAAATTTGTTATGTAAGTCATGATCTTCAAAATAGAAAAATAAAAAAAAAAGAAATCTCTTTTTTTAAAAAAAATAAATTAGATATGCTAATTATAAAAAAAGAAAAAATTAATATTTGGAAAAAAATTTTTAAACATTAAAATATTTAAACTTGATATTCTTTTTTAAAATTATCTCTTAAAGATTTACTCTCTTTTAAATCTTTGACAATCTTATTACTTTTAATCATCGTTTCTTTAATGCTAGAAAACCAAGTCTCAATATTAGAATAACCTTTATGTCTTGAAAAGTAAGGAAAAAAATTATTTAGATCTTTTTTATTTTTATCAATCTCAAAATAAAAATCAAAAGGCTTATAAATTATAAAATATTTTATTTTTAAAAAATTTTTTTTTTTTATAAATAAAAAATTTTTATTGTTTAAATTAAATTTTTTTGAATTGTTGCTTATTTCTAATGGTGTTATGACCATAAAAATTTACATTTTACAATCTTTACAGATCTTTAAATCAAATTTGTAATTGTATATTCTTTTACGCATATTTATATTTTTATCATCGTTCCAGATATCTTTTAATGGTCTTTGCATTATATTTCCAAAAACATAATTATTGTGAAAATCCTGACAACATAAAATTAGGTCTCCGATTGAATTAATCACAGGATAGGTTGCATAAGAACAATTTACAGGTGGGTTTTTTTTCTTTTCCATATCTATAGATCCTCCTCTATTGTTAAGCATCTCTTGATTGTCATAAAAATCTGAATAGAAGTCCTGTAATAATATATGTTTCTTTTTCTCCTGTTCTGTTAAATTTTCTAAAAGATCTCTGCAAGGTTTTTTTAATTTTTTTGAATGTTTGGATATATAAAATATATCAACTCCAGACTGGATATACTCATCATAACTTTTTTTATTTAAAAAATCACCATTGGTTACTATTTTTACCTTAGAATTAGGAAGATTATTTTTAATATACTTAACCCATGATGGCATGCGTAAGTCTGACATTGGTTCTCCATATAGATGAGGGGAAATCAAACCACTAAAATTCATATCTTTTAATTGAGAAACTAATGTTTTAAAAACTTCTTCTTTCATCAAAAAATTATCATCATCAGCGAATCTTTCATGATCTACATTTGGACAATAATTACATTTTCTATTGCAATATGCGGTAGTTTCAAATTCAATCTCCTTAAAAATTTCATTAAAAGGATTCCTAATTCCAATATTGGAAAGAGCAAGTTTAGTTAAATTTCTTAAATTCATAATTTTTATTTAATAATTTAAATTTTTTAGTCCAGTAAATACAATTTAATTGTGTCATCAAAAAGAAATAATTCAATATTAATCAATTGATTTTATAAAATTATATACTCTAGCACAATTCTTATTATCTTGATATTTATGAAATAACTTTTGGGCTTGGGAAATTCTTTTTTTATAGGATGATTCTCTCATTTCATTGGATATAGATTTAATAAGATCTTTAACATTTTTTACTTTAGGACCAGGAGTTATATTGTCGTCAAAATAATTAAAATACAATTCTCTATCATTTCTCAAATATTCTTTATAATCATAACAATAAAATATTATTGGTTTTTTTAGTAACAAAAAATCAAAATATACTCCTGAATAGTCTGTAACTAAACAATCTGAAACTTTTAATAAATCTTGAGTAAGAAATTCATCACTTAATGAAAAAATATATTTAGATTTAAATTTATTTTTTCTTTTAAAAGATAATTTAAAATTATCTTCATAATAAAAGTGGCTTTTAATTAAAAAAATATAATTTTTCTTTTTTAAGAATTTTTTAAAAGTATCACTTTTAGTTAAATTATAAAAATTTTCTTCTTGAATTTTACTATCTCTAAAAGTTGGAAGGTATGATATTATTTTAGGATCATTTTTAAAATTTATTTTAAATTTTTTAAAAATTTTTTTTTTTACACTAAATCTATCCTTTTTAAGCAAAATATCATTTCTTGGTTGTCCCAAAATATGAACTTTTTTATTCTGAAACGCTTTTTTATAAAGTTTTTGATGTAAAGAATTAGTTGATAAAACTAAATCATACTCATCTGTAAAACAAAACCCAACTAAGAATTTTTTTAAAAAATTTAAAAAACTTTTTTGGTATATTCTTTTAACAGTAAAGCTTGAGTGATATATTTTTTTTAAAGCAGCTCCATGAAACAAATTTATCTTAATTGTATCTTTGCTTCTATAAGATGGTATATCATTCTGTAAATCATCTTCAATAATTAATACTCGACTAGTTAAAACAGAATTCAAATACTTTAATGAAAATAATTTTATAGATCTTTTTTTAAATTCTTGAATATTTTTTTTTGATATTATCTTTAAATCAATTTCTTTTTTTTTTTCTATATAATTTGTTAATGCGTAAGCATTTTCTGCAAATTTACTTCCCCCTCCTCCATCTATTGAAATTAGCCAGCGATTTTTTTTTGTTTTAACAAAATAACTTAAAAAATTTACTAATATATTAAATATTATTTTTTTAACTTTTAAGATCATGCTTTTAAAATAAATCTAGCTAAGTGAGGTTTTTGATTTCGAAATATTGAAAAATTTTTACTTTGCGACTCATATAATATTTTAAAATTGTAATTCTTTAATTTTTTTTTTAAATCAACTGTATTAATAAATCTTCTATAGTGACCATATACTCGTTCATATTTTGATAGCTTTTTTCCCTTTTTCATTAAATTATCTTTTATTGTTCTGAATTCAAAAAAAATTAAGTTATTTTTTTTAACAATTTTTTTAATATTTAAGAAAAATATTTTTTCTTCCTCCTCAGTTAATGTATGTAAAAAAAAACGTGCACAAATATTTTCAAATTTTTTTTTATATATTAAATTCTTTGATGCTATATTTTTTTGGAAAAAAAAAACTTTATTTTTAAAAAATTTATTTTTTTTTTTATTTAAACTAATTACAACTTTTGATTTATCAAGGGCATAAACTTTTTTAAAGAAATTTGAATAATAAAAAGCATCTCTTCCTGTTCCACAGCCAATATCAATTATACTATTTTTTGAAAATGTATTCTTAATAACAAATTGAGCAAAACTAGTTTTTTTTTTTAAATTATTTTTTTGATAAAATATGTTCCAATGTTTAGTATTATTGTACATTTAATATGATTACAAATTTAGCTAAGATTTAAAACTATATATAACAACTATAACAATAGTCAATTTAATGTTAAATTGTATTTTTTAAAATAAGATTACAAACATCTCTTTCCATCTTAGATCTTGTTTCAATAGAGTAGGAACTGATATGGGGAGTTAATAAAACATTTTTTAATTTTAATAATTTTCCATAATATGGTTCCTTTTGAAAAACATCTAATCCAGCAAATGCATTTTTATTTTTTTTTAAAAAATTAAATAAATCGTTTTCATTAATCAATTCACCTCTAGATGTATTAATTAAAATCAAATTTTTTTTCGCAGAATTTAAATATTTTTTATTAATGTAATTTTTATTTATTTTATTATAAGACTGATGAATACTTATTATATCTGATTTTTTGAAAATATTATTTAAATTTGAAAATTTGATTTTAGTGTTTTTTTTTTTTATGTCGTAGTATAAATAATTTAAATTAAATCCTTTTGAAATTTGAATTAATTTTTTTCCAATTCTTCCATATCCTATTATACCAAGAGTTTTATAACTTAATAAGTTGTTAGTCTTTTTTGTCCACTCTTTTTTTTTTAAACTAGTATCAAAAAAATTAACTTTTTTAATTAAATTTAATATAAGTGAAAAAGATAGTTCTGCTACAGATGTTGATAGATCAACTTTAATTTTTTTAATTTTAATTTTAAATTTATTGCAAATTTTAATATCAATATTATCAATACCTTTACCAAATCTAAATATTATTTTTAAATTTTTAGCCTTTCTCAAAACCTCTTCATTATACATTTCAGTTCCGGCAATTACATAATCAACATTTTTAATCAATTTAGATAAACTCAAAATATTAAGTTTTTTTCCTGATTTATTAGTTATTATTTGAAATTTTTTTTTCAATTTTTTTAAAACTTTTTGATCTACTCCAAAAGAAGAGGTGGCGATTAGCAATTTTTTCATAAATTTCTTTTAATCTAAACTTTCACAAATTTTTTCAAACAATTTATTATTATTGATACAAAAATTTTTATTTGCCTTTCTTTTATATTTTACAATTTGAGATTTTAGAACTTGTTTTTCAAATTCATCATAATTACTTAAAGATATTTCTTTTCTATTTTTAATATCGGATAAAAATTGGTCATTTCTTTTTTTGGGATCAAGAAAAAATGAAAAAAAATTTTTTGATTTATTTTCAATGATCATAGTTGAAGCCCAGCTACAAATAAATTTTGATTTATGGCACAAATTATATGTATTCAATTTTTGATCTATAAATTTTATATTTGTGTTTTTGAATAAATATTTTTCATCATTTGCATAATTATTTGGGTGATGTTTAAAGTTAATTTTTAATTTTGGAAATTTTAAAGAAAGCCTTATTAACCAATTTAGTTGATCAATATAATCAGATTTATATGTCCGATATACATCATAATACGAATTTTTAAAAAGTCCATTTCCACCTATGTAAAGCACATCAATATCTTTATGTTTTTTATTGATCTTATTTTTATCTTCTTTGTTCATAACAAAAGATCCAATATTTATATTCTTTTTAATTTTTGAATTAGTTTTTTTATTTGAAATATTCGTAAATAAACCAAAAGTAAAAATTATGTCTGCATGATAGAAGAAACCATTAGTATTTTTGGTATTTATGTTTTTTTGTATCAGGCAACTTTTATGACCTTCATTTTTTTTAAAAAAAAAGTTTTTAATATTATTTGAATAATAATGTTGATGCATAATTATATTTTTAGGTTTGCAATAAGAAAATAAAGTCCTATAAAAAAAACAATCATCAATTAATTTTAAAGCTAAATATATAAAATTAAATCTATAAAATATACTTAGTCTTAGCGCTGAAAAAAGAAATTTAAATAAAAAATTAATATCATTTATATTAAGATTATAATCTTTCATTTTCTGAAAAAATATTGTATTGATACTTTTTACATTAGAGTTTGTTGCTCTAATTAAAATATCTTTTTTATTGTAAAATTTAAAAAATTTATCATAAAGTTTAAGCTCATTATTTGACTCGATATTATCTATCATAATTTTGTAAGATTTAATTTTACGAGATTTAAAATTTTGAAAAAGTATAATTTTTAAACAATAAAATAAATATGCAAAAAAATATAATGGCAAATACCTTAGACAGATTTTTTTATTGAATTCGTTTTTTGTAAAATCAAAATTTTCTAACAATTTTTTATTGAAAAAAAAATTAATTTCAGTTTTGGGAATCTTAAAATAATTCTTCTGTAAAGATTTATCCTTAATATTAATAGTAAAATTTTTGATATATTTAATAATAATCTTATTTTTTTGAATAATGTTTTTATTTTTTAGTTCTGGAAATTTTGATTTCATTCATCTACTTTATTATCATTTATAACTAATTAAAATTTTTTAAGTATAATCAAATTTTCTATTTCATGAAATTGATCTATTTTTAAACTTTGTTTTTTTGATTTAAAATTGTTTCCAATTTGAACAAATTTTATCTTCGATTTGGAGGCAGCTCTAAAGTCACTCTCTCCATCTCCTACAAATATAAGATTTTTTTTCGAAAATGCATAATCATTAATAATTTTTTTTATATGGAGGTGTTTATTATCTGGTGATCCATAGATTTTATAGAAATACGAATCTATTTTTTTTTTTCTTAAAATTAAATTTAGTTCATCTTGAGGCGTCCCAGAGGATATAAAATAAATATATTTTTTTTTATATTTTTCTAAAAACTTTATAACACCCTTGTTTAATTTTTTTTTTAATATTTTATTAAAAATAAGCTTATTAAATTTTTTAGATAAAAAATTTATACCTTGATTTATATTTTTTTTTTTTAATAAATTTTTTAGTAAATATTTAAATTTAACTTTTCTTGATATCCCTAAGTTTTTATAATGATATTGAATAAATTTTTTCTTAATTGTCTTATTTTTATTTTTAACTATTTCTTTAAATGCCTTATTTTTAATATTAACAGAGTCTATTAAAACCCCATCAAAATCGAAAATAATAGCTTTTTTACTCATATAATTTCTTAAATTAATTAAATTTGATAAATAAAAGATATGTAATAAATAATATCATAAATTGTCATCATATATCTATGAATTTATTTTATAAAATTTTATTTTTAACCAGTTCCTCTGTATTATTTTTCTCCTTCACATACTTTGGGGCAGAACATATGTTCACAAAATATGATTTATTAATCATTTTATTATTTTTTATTGGTGTAATTTTTTTACAATCAATATTTTTATATATAATAAATAATTTTTCATTTAGACTTTATTTTTTGGCAATATTTTGTTCAATTAATATTACTTCTCTCCATCTAATTTTTATAGAATTTATTCATTTATTGCCTTTTTATTTAGAAATTATAATTTTTATAATTTGTTTTCTTTTATTTCTATTCATCTGTAAAACTTTTGAAAAAAATATTACTATCTCAAAATTTTTTACTTTAGGTGTAATAATTATTTTTATAATTAATTTTTTCATAAATTACCAAATACCTTCTTTAAATAACTATCAATCATCTAAACCTTCAACAAATTTAAATCCGGAAAAGATAATTTTTAATGATACTCCCAATGTATATTTTATATCATTTGAATCTTTGGTGCCAATTTCAATAGCCAAAAAAAATTTTAAAGTGATTGATTTTGCATACCATAAAACTCTTGAAAAAAATTTTTATAGTTTTAAAAATTCTTTTACAGTTGCATTTCCATCTCGTGAAAGCCTAAATTCATTATTAGCATTTGATCAAAAAAAATATTTGTCTTTAAAAAAAGAAAATAAGCATCTATATTTTTTTACAGGTGTTGAGGAAAGTCCGATGTTCAGAATATTTAATGATAATGGATATGAAATAACTACTTATTATGATAATTTTTGGTTTGGAAGACATAAGGGTAAATATATTTATGATTATATTGTCAATCAGTCAGGAGGTAAGTTTAATACATGTGCATTTGATACTGGCTTTGGTCTTCATTTTAAAATATCATTTCTTGGGTATTGTTTAGTTCCTGATAATATTAAATTTAAACTAGCGTCATTTATTTTAAATAAAGATTTAAAAAAAACTACCTCCATTGAAAAAATAATGGAAATCATGGAAAAGAATATAAACAAAAAAAACCCACAATTTTTAATGGCTCATCATATAAATCCAGGTCACACGGGAGAATATATATATGGTAGGAAGGGTGATTTCGAAAATTATCTTAATTTTTATAAAAAAAAAAGTGAAGTTGTAAAAAAAGAATTAGAACTAATAATTAACTTTATTAAATATAAAGATCCAAATGCACTTTTATTTGTTTATGCTGATCATGGTCCAAAATTAAGTAGCGGTATTGAATTTGAGGATAATAACTCATTTAAAATTTTAGATTCATTTGCTGTATATTCAGGCATATACCCTAAAAATAAATGTAAGAATTTTATTTACCCTTTAAATCAAAAAAGAAATTTTGTGACACTCATAGATGCAGCAAAAATAATTATAAATTGTATTAAAAAAGACCCATTAGCATTAAATTTTGATGATAAACCTTATTTTATGGATACTGGAGGTGAAATTAAATATTTCAATAATGAAGAAAATATAAAATTAGGATATGATAATAAAAATTTAAACCCTAAAAATTATCTTTATGATCAAAAATAAAATACAAACTCTAGTTTTAATTATTTTTTTTAGTTTAAATTGGACAAATTATGCCCAAGCTTATATCGACCCTGGATCTGCTAGTGCCATTATAACAGCCATTTTGGGATTTATTGCTGCTGCAGGATTTACTGTAAAAAATTATTTTCATAAAATTAAAAGTTTTTTTTCTAAAAAAGATAAAAAAGATGAATTAGAAAAAAAATTTGAAGAAAAATCATAAATTGAAAACAAAAATTAATATCAACTCCTTATCATATAAGGATCCATCATCAAAAATATATGAAGTGTTTGATGAAAATAATAATCTTATAAAAATTTTAAGAGGTTTAAGGCAAGATACTAAAGAGAATTATGCAAATCTTTCTTGTGAACAATTTTATAAAAAACTAATTACTTCAGAAATGATTATTAATACAAAAATTTATTCTGAAGAAACTTTGGAAAAAAAAACTATTTTAGCTGATAGTTGGAAAGAAATTTTAGAGCATGAATTAGTAGATTTTATTTCATATCCTTATGAATGGTCTTTCTCAATGCTTAAAGACGCAGCTATTTTACAATTATTTATTATTAAAAAATCTTTTGAAAATTCATGGAAATTAAAAGATGCTTCTTCTTATAATGTTCAGTGGAAAAACGGAAAACCCATATTTATTGATATCGCATCCTTTGTTCCTTTAAATGAAAATTTTAATTGGGAAGGCTATCGTCAATTTTGTGCAATGTTTTTAATTCCGTTATTGATTAAAAAACATCTAGATATAAATTTTAATGAAATTTTGAGATCCAATTTGGATGGTATTTTTCCAGAAATTGGGAATAGGTATTTTCAATTAACAAACAAATTTAAAAAAGGAGTTTTTTCTCATATATTTCTACCAACTTTATTAAATAATTTTTTTTTAAAAAATAATAAAAAAAAAACAAAAATATCACAGAATAAGAAAAATATTTTAAGTTTAATGAATTCAATTTATGAATTGATTAAAAATTTAGATTATACTAAAAAAAAATCTTTGTGGCTTGGTTATGACAAAAAAAACTCATATGAAGAACAGGATAAGCAAATTAAAGAAAAATTTATAAAAAAAAATTTTTCAAATAAGAAATCAAATGTTTTATGGGATATAGGATGTAACAATGGTTATTTTTCAAAATTACTAAAAGAGCAATTTAAAAAAATTATTGCCTTTGATTATGATCATGAGGTAATCGAAGATTTGTATTTATCAGAAAAAAAATTTCAAAACACAAATATAATGCCGTTGGTTATAAATTTTTCTAATCAATCTCCAAACCAAGGTTGGAATAATGAATTAAAACGAATTGAACAAAGATCGATACCAGACCATATTTTATGCCTTGCCTTTATTCATCATGCACGTTTAGTTGCGAATATACCATTAAATCAAATAATTAGTTGGCTTCATTCATTAAATGCAAATATGATAATTGAATTTGTGGATAGAGATGATGAGATGGTCACTCAACTTATGGAAAATAAAAATGAAAAATATGAAGATTACAATAGAGAAAATTTTATTAAACTCCTCTCACAAAAATTTACAATTATTGATAAACAATCTTTAAAAAATAATAAAAGAGAATTATTTTTTGTAACAAGCAATGTTTAATAAATTTTTTAAACTACAAAAATACCTAAATGTACCAAAAAAATTTATATTTTATTTAATATTAATTACAATATTAAGCTCTATTTTAGAAATTCTTGGATTGAGTACTCTTTATGCTTTCTTAAATAATATTCAATCTAACGAGATATCCAATGATAGTTTAGTACTAAAACATATTAATAATTATTCTAAACAAAATACTATGATTATAATAACAATTGTTTTTTGTTTAATATTTATTTTAAAAAATTTATTAATTATTTTTTTCAATTTTTTTACTTTTAATAATTTAGAAAAAATTAAAAACAAAACATATCATAATTATTTTATTAAAGTTCTGAATTCAAACTATCTAGATATTATTAAAGATGGCCATATAAAACATAGTCAAATTTTTTCAAGGTATTTAGATCATGCATTTAATGGTTATATAACATCATACATAAAGATAACTGCCGATACTATCACTGTAGTGTTTGTAGTTTGTTTTATTTTTTATGTAAATTTTTTTATATCTTCTCTGGCAATATTGTATCTTGGAATAATAGCTTTTATCATAATTAATACTCAAGGTAAAAAATTAAAAATTAATTCTCAAGAAATTTCGATCTCTGAAGAAAAAACAAAACAATATTTATTTGAAATTATCAAAAATTTTAAAGAAATATATGCTTATAAAATTCAAAATATGACGATAGATCAGTTTAACCTTAATATTAGAAAATATTTTAAAAGTGAAAAAAAATATTTATTGATTCAGTCAAATTTAAAAAGTTTTTATGAAATTTCTATAATCCTTTTAATAAGTATAATATTTTTTTATTTATTAAATATTAATATGCTTGAAAATAGCATAGCAATGCTAGGAATATTTGGTTTTGCTATTGCAAAACTAATCCCTTATATAAATTCAATAACATCTAATTTTAATACTTTAAAACAAGTTAGCTATTGCGTGAATGAAATAAAAAAATTTTATGAAAGTCCAGAATTTAATTTAACTACTATTAAAAATAAAAAGATTGAAGACACATTTTCTAAACTTTCTGACCACAAATTATCATCCCTAAAGATAAAAGAGTTAAGTTTTCAATATGATAATTCTTCATTAATAATTAAAAATTATAATGATGAAATAAAAATTGGCACAATGAACTGTATTGTTGGGCCGTCGGGTTCAGGCAAAACTACACTGGTTGATTTAATTATGGGTCTTATTAAACCAGAAAGTGGATCTATTAATTTTTTGAATAGTAATAATGAAGTTATGCAAAAATACTCTGATTTTGCATATATTTCTCAATCTCCATGTATTTTTAAGGGATCACTTGCAAAAAATATAACATTTAAGGATAGTTTAGATGAAAATGATAAAGACAAACTTCTAAAAATAATTAATTCTCTGACATTATTTAATTCTTTAAGTAAAGATGAGATCTTTTCTAAAGATATATATCTTGAAGGGCAAAATATATCAGGGGGACAGAAACAAAAGATTTGTATTGCTAGAGCGTTATACAACGACTCTGAAATTTTATTTGTAGATGAAGGAACTTCTAACTTGGATAGACAAAGTGAAAAAGAGGTTTATCAAATGTTAAAAGCAAATAAATTAAATAAGATAATTTTTTTCATTACTCATAAAATTCTAGATAAAGGTTATTTTGACAAAATTATAGATATGTCTAAAATATAAAAAATTCAGCTATTCTGGTTTAAGAACAACTTTTGAGAACTTAAATTTTTTGTTGTACATATCAAAAAATGTTTTTTTTGCCTCAGAATATTTAAATTTATGGGAAATCAAACTAGAAATATGTTTATTCTGATTTAAAAAATTTAGCGATTCCTCCCACTCATTTACTGGTTCTATAATTGAACTCCAAGATCCTACTATTGTTATTTCTTGTCTTAAAATTTTATTGAGTACCTCTTTAGATAATTTTATTTCGTTAATTTGATTGCTCAAAATAATAATCTTTCCTCCCTTTTTTAATCCACTAATTGAATTTAATAAAAGATCTTCAGATCCTGAACATTCAAAAGCAACTTCTGCTAAATCATTATTTGTATATAATTTTATTTTTTCTAAAAAAATATCAGTCATTGTATCTATTTTTTGATCACAGCCAATATTTTCAAAATTTTTAAACCGATGTTCATTCCTATCTATCCCTATAATATTTTTTATTTTAAAGCTTTTACACCAAGCTGCTAAAAGAATTCCAATTGGTCCTAAACCTGAAATTAAAACACTGTCAAACTTTCTGTCTTTTTGAGCCATCCTGAATGCGTGTAGTGCTACTGCAGATGGTTCCGTAAATACAGAAAGATCGTCAGCTAAATTATCTGGAATTTTTACCAAACTTTTAATCGGTGCAAGTACATACTCTGAATATCCTCCGTGACTTCTTGAGCCTAGAAAATCATATTTTGAACAAAGATTTGGGTTTTTTTGCAAACCATAAGCTGAGATACTATGTCCACAACATTCAGGCGAACCACATGTTATTAATGGATAAACACAAACTTTATCCCCTTCTTTGTAGCCATGACCATTCTTTCCAATTTTATATATCTTTCCAATTATTTCATGACCTGGAACAATGGGATAATTATAAAAACCAACTTTCATTGATCTAACTACGTCTGTACTACAAATTCCACATTGGATTACCTTTACTAAAACTTGGTCTTTATTAGGATTTTGAACAGTAATTTCATCATAATCCCAATTACTTAAGGATTTTAAAACTGCAGATTTTGATTTAATCATTAAAATAATCTGACCAAAAATTGTAGACTTTCAAATCTTGTAAAGTTCCTAAACATATGTACTGCTCAACTTCAAAAGGAATAACATGGTAATTATCTTTAATCAATTGATTAATTGAATTGCCAACATAATATTCATTATTAATTTTATTTTTATCACGAATCATTTTTTTGAAAGCCTTCATAAAAATTTTATTTGATTTAAAATAAAAAATTCCTTGAGCTATATGATCTAAGTGAGGCTTATCACTTATTGGAGTTTTCTCAGAAATTTTTGTAACTTTTCCGTTATTTATTTCGCAATATGCATATGCAAAAGGTGCTATGCGAGCGTCTGGATAATTTTTAAAAGTCCATATAATTACGTCAGGATCAAAAAAATCAATTATCTTTTTTAATTTTTCTTCATCAAAAACCACCGCATAATCACATGAACTTATTAAAATTGGATTTTTTTTTTTATAACTTTTTAAATATTCATAACAAGTGGTAGCCATACCAGATGTTTTATTTTTTAAAATCATTACATCTAAATTTTTTACTTTATTCTTAATTCTTTTTTTAAAATGATATTTTTTATTATGATCATCTCTTATAATTACTGTATTTTTTATACTTTTTGGCAGAGAATCTATGGTTTTGGCTATCATAGATTTTCCATCAACATTTATTAATGGTTTAAAATTATCTTTATCATTCTGTAAAAATCTAGAACCATCCCCGCAGCTAGGTATTAAATTTAAAAAATTAAAATTATATTTTAATCTTTTTTTTATGTTGAACTTAAAATAATTATACCAAAAATTATATTCATTAATATAAGACACTAAACCAAAGGTTATGTGTTTTTTTACATTAAAAATATTAATTTTTTTTTTGTCCTTTAAGTATTCATTGTAAACCTGAGATATAAAATGTCTTCCATTAATTGGTGGCTGGTCCTTTATAGTTTGTTTTGAATATTTTAAGTAATCTGCCCATTTTGAAAAATGGTATATACCAGCAAGTCTTTTTGAATTTTTTATCTTTATTGTTTTTTCTATAATTTCTGAAACAGTATTATTTTTTAATATTGCTCTTCCAGTATGAGTTTCTGAGGTATTTGTTTGAGCATCTTCATCGAAAACAAAAAGTAAACCGTCATAATTATTTTTTTTTAATTTTTTTTTTAGGTCAACTTTTGAAGTAAATAAATTTATATTATCTGGATGACAAATTAACACTGGTTCATTTAAATTGACATAGTTCTCAGCAAAACTTACTGTTTCTATTACGCTTGAGGTTTCCTTATTAATTGATATTATTTTTTTTTTATTTTTAACTTTTGAATTACCTTTAGCAATTTTGTATTTATTAAATCATGTTTTTTGCACAAAAAAATATATTCAAAATTAAATTTAAAATTTTCAATAAATGTTTCAATCATTGTTTTCTTACCAAGTTTAACTAAAGGTTTTATTCTGGAATAATTTTCGATCATATCTTGGTCGGTACTTGCAATTGGGATAATTATTTTCATTAGTCTTATTCTAGATTGGCGTGATTTTTCCAAAGATTTATTTTATTTAATCTAAGTTTTTCAATAATTTGGACTGAAACTATGTCTCCGTAAATATGGAGAACTTGATCAAATAATGTGCTCATTGGCTGTATAGAAACTTTTGTTTTACTTGCAGAGTCGGATAGACTTTCTTTAATTTTTTTTTTAGTTTTTTTTGTTGGAGCATTTATTTCAACAACAAAATTTGCTATTTTTCTAATAGAAGATTTTTTAGCTGATGTAATATGTAGAATTTTACATCCAATTTTTTTTGCTTTTTTTGATATATGTAATGGAACAATACTTTCTCCAGATCCACTTGCAACAATTAATAAATCTTTTTTTGTTGCAGGTTTTTCTGTTAACGCCCCAACTAATTCAACTTTAAAACCTAAATGAGAAAGTCTTTTTCCAAAGCACTGCAGAGATAAATTAACCCTACCTATAGCTACCAAAAAAATTCTATTAGCATCTATAATTTGGTTAATAAGATTTTCAGTTTGTTTAACAGGAATATTTGATAAAATATTCATTATTTCACTAATAATTATTTCAGAATTAATTTGATAAATATTTTTTTTCATTAGATTGGTTTAAATATAGATTTTACCTCTTTTTTATTTTTCAGTAATTTTATTTTATCTTTAAAATTTTCATAATTTGCATATGAAGTAACAATTTTTGAAAAATCAATAGATTTGTTTTTGATAATTTCAAAAGCTTTTGTTAAGTGATTTTGATTTGATGAAAAAGAACCTGTTATTATTGCTTGTTTATAATGTATAAAATTTGCATCAATCTTAAGCTTATCTTTAATATTTTTTGGAACTCCACCAAATAAATTAATTACTCCTCTTTTGGCAACTAACTTGCATGCAAGTTCATGACTTTTCAAATTACCATTGGCAGAAATGACAGCATCATATCCAAAGCCTTTTGTGGGTTCTAAAATTTTATTTAATAAATTTTTTTCCTTTTTTGATATAGCAAATAAATTATTTGCTCCAAGTTTTTTTGCAATTTTTAATCTTTTCTTATCAAAATCTATTATAGAAATATTTTTTGCTTTTTTTAATTTTGAAAGAGAAACAAATAACAAACCCATATAACCAGCTCCAATGATTACAATATTTTTTTTCTTTTTAAAGTTAGTTATTTCCAGTCCATTTATTACGCAAGCTAAACTTTCAGCTAATGAGGCATATTTTAATTTTGTATTACTCTTATAAATTATATGAGGAATTTTAGATAAGATTTTTTTGTCAATAGAAAAATAATTTGAAAACCCACCATCAAAATTTGAGCCAACTGAGATTGGGTTGTCACATAAATTTGTGTCTTTTTTTAATTGTTTACAACTAATACATTTTCCACAAGGAGCTTCGGCTCCAAATACTATATGTTTGTTTTTACCGATCGATCCTGATATTTCATGACCAAGAATTATAGGATATTTTTTTATTCTTGAGCCAGTAAAAATAAATTTCAAATCTGAGCTACATATTCCACAAGAGTCTATTTTTATTAATACTTTATCTTTATTAATTTTTTGTTTTTTTTCACTAATCTTAAATTTATTGATTCCAGTTAAATATATACTTTTTTTTGTAATATAATTACTCTTTAACATACTCTCTCCAAAGTTTAATGGATTCTTTTATGTCTTTTACTGACTGAGAATCAAATGGCTCTCTTTCTCTAAATGAAAATTCAAAATATAAAGTAGTTTCTTTACAATTACTTTTCTCTAAGTTTTTTAGCACCTTTTCAGGTTTAATTATTCCAATTTTATTATATTTTTTTGTAAATGGTTTGTGAGAGTAAACATCTTTAGTTTTTTGTTTTATGTGAATAGATGGACTTAAGTAAGATAAATTTTTCAACCATTCATAGGGATTCCCATCTCCTTTATCTTTTGAAAAATGATTTCCATGATCTACATCTAAATTTAATAGAATTGGTATTTTTGAATTTTTATTCAATTTCTTATGAAGATATTTAGTATATTTTATTGTGTCTCCTAATTCTCTTCTTATAGACATAGGTTCCCATAATAAATATTTAAGTCCAATTTTTTTTGCATATACGGACAGGTCTCTCCAGCCATTCAAAATATCTTTTTCTCTTTTTTTAAAATTATTATTTAAGTCATCAAAAGACATAACTCCTAGCAAACTTCCTGCGCCTTTTGAACCAAGCTCTTTAGATATCCATAAAAATTTTTTTAACCAATTAGACCAATAATTTTTTATTTTTTTATTAGAGTGCCCTAAAAAATTATTTCTTGGACTTGTAAATGTATGATCAACGTTTATCTTATATTTTTTTAAATAGTATTTAGTTTTTTGAATTTCATCTGATAGTATACTTTTAGGCAATGATGGTTCCATCAAATTAGATGTAAATTGTACATAATTTAAACCAAATTCATTTCTAACCATTTCGGTCCATAATTTTGGTTCGTAGTATCTTGTAGATGCATAACCTAAATGTAAACCTAATTTTAAATCCATTATCTTTTTAAATATATATTAAACTTTGTAAAATCCATAACTTGATACTATATCCAAATTTCTATAAAAATTAATTTATAGTGTTATCAATTTATGTGAAATAACGGATTTATTATGAAAGTTTTGACCAAATTTCAATTAATATATATTTTTATATTTTTATTTTTATTATCTTTTTCAAAGCAGCTTATAAACAATAATTTTGATAAACCCATATCAAACAACCTGCATAAAAATTTTAATATATATCTAGATAATATTAAATTAGATTATGAAAATAGATCACAAATAAGAAAAACTAGCAATTCAATTTGCAAAGAGGTTCTATCTGGAAATATTAATAGACACTCTTTAAGATGGATTTTTGAAAAATTTAGAATTTCTTTATTTGATTTAAATAAAACAACTTTTAATAATATTGCATTTAATACTTATTTATTTACATTAATATTATCTATAATTTTTTTTAATTCATTTTATCTAATTAATAAAATTTTAAGCGAAAATTATAGAAATAAAGAATCAAAATTTATTATTCTAAATTTTTTAGTTTTTATTTTTTTTATAAATTTGTATCTAAATAACCCAATAGGCGAAATGCGTTTTTCAGTTTTTGAGTTTTTCTTTGTCACGACAAGTTTTTATTTTGCTTTAAAAAAAAAATTTTTACCTTACATATTATGCGTAATATTGTGTACACTGAATCGTGAAAGTGGGATAATTTGTTCATTATTTTGGTTGACTATTAACAATTTAAACACCAATAGAGAAATATTTAATTTAAAATTACAAATAAAAAAATTAAATTATAAATCATATTTACCAATAATTTTAAGTTTGACATCATTAATCGTTTTCAATTTAGATTTAATTAAGTGTTTCGGTAAATCTTATTTTTTTATTCCGAGCGATGTTTCTGAAATTACATTGATCAATAATGAGTTAAATATTTTTAGCATATCAAGTTTAAATGGATTATTTAATAATTATCTCATCATTATATTTGTGATTTTTTTCTTTTATAATAAATCAATAATTCAAAAAAAATTAATAATATTAATGAGTATCTATTTTTCTGTTTTTTTAATCTTTACACCTATTATCCAATATGAAATAAGAATTTTATTAGTGCCATTCTTGATCATATATATTTTTGATTTTATTTTACGTCGTAATTCAAATAAGCATTTTATTTAAAAAATAATTTATTTCTTTATTTTTCTTTGGTTGGTAATATTTTTTTAAAAAAAGGTTATTTGTTTTTTTTTTATTTTTCTTCAATATAAATGAAATTATATCATCGTAAGTATTAGCAAAACTAACTCTATTACTTAAAATTTTTTTCTGACTATAATTAAAATCCCAAAGCGGATTATTAATTATTATAATTTTTGATACATCTAAAAATAATGATTCGATTAAAGTTGTGCTTGGTTGTTCAAGAATTAGTAAATCTGCTTTTTTTAAAATTTCAATTGCATTCCAATTATATATTTTAATCATATTCATTTTTTTTGCTTTTTCTAATATATTTTGTTCACAAAAAAGATCATCGCTAGTTTCAGTTAATGATACTAACAATTTAAATTTTTTGTACCTCTTTAATATTTCATTTAATAAATTAGTTCTGAATTTATATAAGTTTAAGGGGTCGTTATTGCCTCTATTCAAATTAAACAATATATTACTATTAGATTGAGTAATATATCCAATATTAAATGAACTTTTTCGTCTTTTTTTCAGATTTTTTAAATTAAAAAAAGTTTCTGATTTAAAAGAAATATATTCACTTTTTTTATTTAATTTATATGAGTGATTATTTTTTTTTAATTCTTTTGAATGATTGTTTGAATAAGTTTGGTTAAATGAGATTTTTTTATTTTTCAAGTTTTGATGGGCCAAATCTGGCCAAAAAAAACCATGATTGAAATGGCCAACAGTTCCTCCATGTAAAAGTGTAAATGATTTTATATTTTTTTTATTTAAAGTTTCTCTTATAGTATTAGAGATAAGTGTATTATGAGAGGTACAAAAAAAATTAATGTTTTTTTTTTGTAAAAACTTTGAAATATTATTTTTTGTTTCTAGTACATCATTAATTATATAATCTGACAAAAATATAATAAGTTTTTTAAAATATATATTTTTTATTCTATCTTTAAAAATATCAAATTTAAATTTTTCTTTAAATGAGTTTTGTTGAAAATAGGTTTTTTTGAACAAACTTCTGTTATAATTAATTAGATTAATTTTTTTATTTTTTGCAAATAATTCTATTTTTTTTTCTATATTCTTTTTCTAATAAGTAAATTAAATAAAAATTTTTTTCATTACTTTGAAAATTTGAAATATTTTTATAAAAATTTTTGAAGAAACTAGGATTTATATCGTCATACAAGTTGGGATAATTTAAATTTTTAGCTGAAGTTTCTAAGTTAGAAATTTTAAAGAATTTCTTTTTATATTTTAATTTTAATACTTCAATACATTCAATTAAAAAATCAAAATTATCTATTTTTTTATAATAATAGAAGAATTTTGCTTTAGGGAACTTTTTTATAATAAAATTTAGATTATAATAATATTTCTCTAAAAATAAATTGCATAAAGGAAATTTTTGATAATTAGTGAAAAAATTAATATTTTTAAAATCTTTTGAAAAAAAATGAATTTTTTTATCAATTTTTTTTGCAATTTTAAAAGAATCTTTTAATAACGCTGGTAGATTATGATGCTTACCTAATTTTTTATTAATATCATTTACATATAAAAATTTTATTTTTTTTTGATTACAAGCTATTGCAACTTGATAATCAAATACCAGAATATTATCAAAAAAATTTGTTTTTAGCTTATTAATTTCATTTATCTCTTGTGCGTTATTTATTAAAAGTATTTTTTTCATTTTAAATTATAAAAAATTATATTTATTGAATATAAACAATTTAAATCTTCAACCAAATAAATTATGATTTATTAAATACTATTGATTTATCTATTTAAAGATTATAATAGAGTTTTAATCAAGTAAATCTTATGAATGAATTTAAAATTTCAAAAATTAAAAATAAAAAATGCTTAGATAAAATTATAATTGAATTAAATAACTTACTAAACTTTTATTTATCAGAATACAAAGAAAACAAAAAAATAGATTATATCAAAAAAAACATCCATCAAAAAATGATTTATTTATCTAAAAAAGATAGGAAATTATTTGGATCTTTTTTTGATGCATCTCAGTGTTTGCCGTCCTTACACGCACTAAATGAAGCCTTAGTTAGTGATATGAAAAAACTTTATGGGTTTTCAAATCTTCAAATCGCTGACTATCCTAGACTTCGACTAGATCTTCCTGAAAAAAATTCTTTACATAATGATCCTTGGCATCAAGAGGTAATGGCTTACGATGCTCCTAGAGACTCTGTTACTGTTTGGTTGCCACTAGTTAAAATGAGTTCTAAATTAGGAAGATTAGTGTTGAAAGGAAATACAAAAAAAATTGGTATTTTGAAACACAAAGTTTTTAATAAACGCCCTTATATAAGAGTAAAACCTGGCAACTGGCAAAACCTTCCAAATTGTAAACCAAATATTAGTTATGGTAATTTTATTTCTTTTAAACATTCAGTTCCACACAGAAGTTCAAAAAATTTATCAAAAAATAAAGTAAGGATTTCAATTCAAATTAGATATAATTTTTTAGATAATTCGATTTATAACCCCTACAATTACAAACCTACAACTTCAAAAGTTCAATTAAGCCAAGACACTAATCTTGATAAAATAAGAAAATTCAAATTTTAGGAATAATTATATTTTTTTTAAAAATTCCCTTATCCAGAATTTTTTTGTTTATAATATTTTTCCAACTAATTGCGCAAATAATGAATTTAACATCACTTGCACTAGATAGTTTTATTCTGCTAGGATTTTTAACTATAATTTTATTTTTAGCATCAATTTTAAGATATTTAATTTTTTTAAAGTTTTCATCAACCAAATTTAATTTTTTTTTCAATCTTTTATTTAAATAAAAATAAATATTTATAAATATTAAATTACATCCCCAAAAATAAATTTCATTCTTAAAAAGTAAATTAATTTTATTAGATAAAATTTTAAAATTATTCATTCTTTTTTGATTTAAAGAAAGCGCTTTTGCAAAGGTGTTTTTTGCTCTTATGTATTTTTTTTGGTCAAATTTATTATCATCCTCGGTAAAATTTCCTTTTTTAAAAATCATTCTAATTGAATATTTTCTTGAATTATTTTTATTTTCTTTATTAACAAAAATGTAGCCGCTTAAATAAAGAAGTTTCTTTAGTGTAGTGTCAGTAAAATGTGTTATATGTTCAGCAGTTAAAATTGTATCATCTTTGTGATATTGATTTAAATCTGGAACTTCAATTATGAGACTGCCATTGTCCTCTAACTTATTTCTCAAATTTCTCAAATATTTTTTAGGACTCGGAATATGCTCCAAAGTATGATTCAGCAAAATAAAATTATATTTTTTTTTTTTAATCATTGTCTTGGTTAGTAGGTCGGAGCCATAGGCTTTATAGCCATTTTTTTTTAAAAGATTGATTAAATAATTATTTGAAGATCCAATCTCAAGTATCTTTTGATTCTTTTTGGCAATTTTTTTAAAAAAGTTTAATTGTTTTTTAACATTATAATCTGGATATAAAGATTTATTTAAAAATTTATTACTATAATACTTTTTTAGACTTTCCTCTGATGGTTCGGGATTTGAATATACAAAAGAGCACTTTTCGCAAATTACATCAAAACACTTAAGATTAAAAAGGCCTATTTTTGTTGGAAAATGTGACACTCTTGTTTTAATGCTAAATTTTTTGAATTTTTTTGAGTCACAAACTGGACATTTTACTTTTTTAAATTTAAGACTAATCATATATTATTGTTTAATTGATAATTATTTTAAAATCTAATTAAAATTGAATAAAGTATAATTAAATGTACAATAGTTTATGATTAAAAGTTCTTCATTAAATATTCTTCTTGTAGATCCTTGTTATTCATCAAAGGGTATATCGAACAATATAATACCATTAGCAGTTGGATTAATTGGAAGTAATGTTAAAAAAAATTTTCCAAACGCAAACATAAAAATATTAAAACGTAGTGATGATATAATAAAATACATAGATCAAAATGATATTGATATTATTGGTGTATGCAACTATTTGTGGAATACAAATTTATCTTGCAAAATAACCAATTATGCAAAATCAAAAAACCCTAAAACCTTAATAGTTTTTGGCGGTCCTGAAATTAATAAAGAGCCTATAGATATCGACAATTTTATAAAAAAATATAGTCATGCAGATTTGTTGGTTGAAAGAGAGGGGGAACTTTCATTTTCAATGATTGTTGAGAAGTTTTTAGAAGATGGAAAGGATAAGTCAAAAATAAGAAAACATATCAACGAACTAGGAAATTGTTTTTACATTAATGAAAAAAAAGAGTTTGTAGTTGGACCTGAGCTTCAAAGAATTAAACATTTAGATGAAGTTGAATCACCATATGTTAATGGATTATTTGATGAATTCTTAGCTGAAGGAACCTTTCAACCATTAATTCAAACTAATCGAGGTTGTCCTTATAAGTGTACTTTTTGCCATGAGGGCATGTCTTATTATAATAAAATTCATTATCGATCACTTGAGTATGTAAAAGAAGAATTGAGCTATATAGCTGAAAGAATAAATCCACCAGTAGGATTGCATATAGCAGATTCAAATTGGGGGATGTACAAACAAGATATTGATATTGCCCATCATATAGCTGAATTAAAAGATCAATATAAATGGCCTATGTATATTCATTGTAGTACAGGAAAAAGCCAACTTCCAAGAATTATAGAAACTGCTAAAATTCTCGATGGAGCTCTAAGAATTACTAATGCTGTTCAATCATTAAACAATGATGTTCTAGATAGCATTAAAAGAACTAACCTACATAATTTACAAGAGTATATCAAAAGTATGGATACAATTTCAGAACCCGATATAATCTTGCCACTTCCTAAAGAAACTTTACAGAGTTTTATGAGTGGATTAAACGAATTGTTAGATACTAAAGCTCCTATTAGATTCACTGTTCACCCAACTCTACTATTAAGCAACACAGATATGCTTAGAGAATATAAATCTGGGAAGCATGGGCTTATAAAAAAGTATAGACAAAATCAAAATTTAGCAGGTTATGTAGACAATCAGCTAATTTGTGAAACTGAGTGCAATGTATTTTCTACAGAAAAAATGAAAGAAGAAGAAGTTATGACTGCCAGAAAATATGTTGTTATGATGGATGCTTTATTAAGAGAAGAACCTGTAAGCGAAATATTTTATTACTTAGACAATAAAAAACTTGAAAGAAGTAAACTTACAATGTCAATGATAAATAATCTCTCAAAAGCACCAACTGAAATAAAAGACTCATTAGATGAATATGTCAAAACTTTGTATGAGGAAAATTTTGATACCGAGGAAGAAGTATTTGATTTTGTAAATAAAAACAAAGAGGATTATCTAAATGGTAAAAAAGGTGGAGATTTACTTAGGTATTCTCAAAAACTGTGGATTGACCATTTTGATGCCATGTTAGACTGGATTTTTTCAAATTTGATGAACTTGTGCAAAAATTTTCAAAATCATAATGAAGAGATAAACAATATAAAAAAATTTTTATACTTTACTTATATTGAAAGAAGTAAAAACTATCAGGAGCAGTCATTAATAGAACATGAATTTGATTATAATATAACTGATTGGATACAGCAGCATAAAGATAAAAATATGAGTGATTTTAAACAAAAAACTAAATTAAAATTTATATTAACCAAAACTTCTAAAATAAAAAAAAATATAGTTTGGAAAAGTTTCGGATTTAACCTTGAGGATGGGGACACTTATGAATTTTCAGGTTTAAAAAGACTTTATTTATCCCGATTAAAAAGAGATATATTAAATGAAAATGATGAAAAAATTGATATAAAGCTATCTCAAATGTCCAACTTTAATAAACAAGTATCTGTTGACAAATATGCAAGAGGTAATGATATAAGTTTTTAATTTAATTTAATACTTACATCCTTTAATTTTACCTTTTTATCTTTAAATATTTTAAATTTTGATCTCGTTCCTAATATTTTACTATAGTATTTTGGATGTAAGCCATTTGCAGGCCTTTTAAGAGCAATATTTTTTAAGGAAAATTTTTCACCTTTTTCAATTTTAGATATAGAAGTGATACTACGTCTATAAATTTTTTTAAAGTCTTGCTCTAATTGCTTCGGTTTAATATCTGAACTTCCTAATATTAATTTAACCTTTTTTATCGAGTCAACAAGTTCTTTAAATTCTTTTGGATTAGATGACATAAGATGATCTGGACCAATAAGATTTTTATTTATTGTGAAATGTTTCTCAATGATTTCTGCCCCCAATATTGTAGCAACAATACTAGCTTGGTTCCCTAAAGTGTGGTCAGAGTAACCAACGCTAATTTTAAATTTATTTTTTAATGACAACATTCTTCTTAAATTAGCATTTTTTAAAGGTACTGGATAAATTGAAACACAGTGTAAAAGGGCAACTTTGATACTTTTTTTTTTAAAAATAGATAATGCCTTTTTAATTTCCTCATAATTTGCCATACCGGTTGATAAGATTACGTTTTTTCCTAGTGTAGAAACATATTCAAGTAAGGGATAATTAATTAAATCTTCTGAACTTAATTTTATGGCTTTTACTTTAAGTTTTTTCATTAAGTAAGCTGACTTTTTATCTGCTGCAGAGCTTAAAAAATCTACATTATTTTTTTGACATTCTTTTATAATTTTAGGTAACCAGGATTCAGAAAACTCTAACCTTTTAAACATGTCATACATATTTTCATATTTTTTTCCTTTTTTAGTTTTGTAGCAAAAAACTAATTTTTTTTTTGACATGAATTCATCTGCTTTAAAAATTTGAAATTTTACACCATCGGCTCCAGATTTTGCAGCCTCTTTAATGGATTTTAATGCTAAAGATAATTTACCATTATGATTGACACCAATTTCAGCAATCATATAAGGTTTTTTTTTAAAAAGTCTCACAAATTTAAAATTTATTATACCAATTATTACATTCTTTTAATTGGTTTATAGTAATATTGTTAGACATTAGTATCTTTTTACTTTCTGGACCGCAATTAAATATTAGATCTATTATACTCATATTAGGTTCAAAGCTATTAAATCTTTGTTTGTATGTTGGATGTATATAATTTTGAAAATACACATATTTTTTTTCCCTATTAAACTTATTTATATCGACATAATTTTTTCCTTGAGACCCAAATACAACCGCTGATCCATTTAATTTTCTACAGTGGTCTAAAACTAAATCATCTTTTTTTCCAGAGAATAATACTTCTGACATTCTTATTATCTCGCAGTGATCTAATTCTAAACATTTTAAAAAAAAATTAAATTGAAACCAGCATATATCTACTAAATTTTCCCATTCCATTTGAAGATACATTTTTTCAAAATCTTCAACATAATCATTAAAAAAAGGAGCTTTTTTATAGTTAACTTTAATTGTTTCCCAATGTTTTCTTTGCCAAAATTCTTTTAAATTTGTTTTATCATTGAAAATTTTTATTTCGTTTATCTTTTTTCCTTTTGACTCTTTTTTATTTATTGGAATTGTTAACATAAATTCTTTGTTGGAAGTTTTTATTTTATTTCTATTATTCCAATCTCCATCTAAATATTGAACTGTGTCCATGTACACAAATTTATCACACAAGGATAACTTATGAAAAAGTCCTAACCATGGTAAATAAACCGGTTGATGACCTGATACAATTATCATATCTCTTTAAATATAAGATCGAAGTTTATCAATAGCCTGCTCTATTTTAATTAAATCGTTTTTTCTCAACGAAGGGTAGCATGGTAGTGATATTGTATTTTTTGTAAACTCTATGGAATTTTTAAATCTTTTATTTTTACTTAATAATTCCGATGTTTCTAATGGATTAATAACTTCTATGCCAAGTTTTTTAAACTTATTAATTATTATTTTAGGATTTTTATTTAATAAAATTACTCTATATCTCACAGGTTTTATTTTACTTTTATATTTAATATCTAAAAGTGGTAAATTTAAATTCTTATAGAATTTAAATATTTCATCACGTTTTAAAATAAAATCTTCTAATTTTTTTAATTGAATTCTACCCATAGCCGCTTGTACGTCTGTCATTTGAAAGTTGAACCTTATTTTTGAGTCGTTTCTACAGTCAAAATCAAGATAATCTTTAACTTCACTAATTAAAGAAGAATCCTTTGAAGCCAGCATTCCTCCTTGGCCAGCTGTAGTCATCATTTTGGTAGCATAAAAAGAAAAGATGCTAACCTTTCCAGTTAACAATGGTTTATTTTTTAGTTTAGATCCTAAAGATTGGCATGAATCATCGATAAAATTAATTGTTTTTTTTTTCTTTATAATTGATGGAAAGCCATACATATGTGGATTAATTACAATACTATTTTTTTTATAGTCTCCAATTTCCATATTTGGTGAGTCTTTATTAATATCTCTTAAATCTTCTAAGCCACCTACCAATGAAGTAGCGTACCTGAGTGATGAACAAGAGTAAGCTGGATATATTATATTTTTTTTTTTTGCATTAAGAGCCCACAATGCTAGATAAAGTGCTGAAGTTCCATTATTAACAGCAACAACATTTTTTTCAGGTAGTTTTAAATATCTTGCAAATTCTTTTTGGAATTGTTTAACCTCATTCCCTTGTGATACTTGTTTACTATTAATAACCCTTGAAATAGCCAAAGTTTCGTCTCTTCCTATTGTTGGACGATTATGAAAAATCATTTTTTATTTTTTTTTTGTAATAATATTTTTTTATTGTAGGAGGGTTCCCGACAACTAGAGAATAAGGTGGAATTTTACAATTTTGGAGAATAGTACCGGCGCCTACTACAGAATTACTCCCTATTGTAACTCCTCCCAGAATAGCAGAATGAGATCCTACAAAAACTTTGTTTCCTAATTTTACAGGTTTCTTTACAATTTTTTTTTTCAATCCTATACATTTTTTGTGACTATCGGCAACATTGATAGATACAAATGATGCTATATCACAATTTGAACCTATTGAAATTTTTGAACCTTTAGAATTAATTTCTGAAAAGCCACCAATATAAGTATTTTTACCTATTTTGGGTTTGCCATTTATCCAAACTAAAGGGTGATATTTATTTTGTTTATTTTTTATCAATTTAAAAAATAATTCTTCGAAAATTCTCTTATTAATTACTTTATTCATTTTTTAAAATTAAATATTTTTTTTGCATTTTTGCTTAGTATATTTTGCTTAATATTTTTTGGTATGTTTAATTTTTTAAATTTTTTTATTGGCTCACTTTGATTAAAACAATGATTAAATGGAAAATCTGTTCCAAACAATAAATTTTTTGGGTTTACCTCGCTAGAAAACTTAACCATTTCCATTGTTTTGCTAACAGATGAAATAAAATGTGCATTCTTAATGATTTTTTTAATTTTTGGAAATAATCCATAAATTGTTAATAAACCTCCTAAATGAGGAACAATAACTTTTACATTTTTATTTTTTTCTAAAAACTTTAGAGTTCTAAATGGAGAATCGCCATTGAGTGTTTGCGTTGGATGTGCCGTATAAATCTTTAAAAACATTTTTCTTTTTTTTATTGCATTTATTATAGGTGATAATTTTTTATCATTTATGGTTGTATTTTGCCATTTAGGAATTATTTCAACGCCGATATAAATATTTTTATCTAAATTTAAAATATCTGTTACTGCCTTTTTAATATTATGTAATGGCACATTGTAAAAACCTAAAAATCTTCCTTTATATTTTTTAAGACAATATTTGACATATTCATTATTTTCTAGCGATGCTTTTTTATTTCTCCATGCCAGTCCGCTTAAAATAGCATATTTAATATTATTTTTATCCATAGATTTTAATAAAGACTCCACGTCCCACAATTTAATTGCTTTATTTATTGCTTTATGTTGATAAATATCTTTTACTACACCTTCATTTGAATTTTTCAAAAAGTTTTTGTTTCTTGCGGCTTTATGAACAACTCGAACTTCACAATCAATGATCGAATATTTTTTCATTTTAAATATTATTAGCTTTAATTTATTTTTTTTACTATCAAATAATTTGTATGAGAGTCTTGTGTTGAAACTTCTCTATTTTGATCTGGTAAAAAACCAACAAATTTTAAAACTTTAAAATTCTTATATTTTGCTAGTTCCCCTAAAATTTGATCCTTTTCAAACCAAATATGTTTTGCTTCAGGAAAATAGTTTTTTTCACTAAATTTCTTCCAATTTTTATTTTTAAAATCTATTATTAGTAATCCATTTTTTTTTAACAATTTTTTTGATTTTTTTATAAGATTTTCAATTGTTATATTAGATTTAGACATTACTCCAATGCAAGAGATTAAATCAAAATTATATAATTTTTTTTTGTAATTTAAAAAATCAGTGTTAATAAATTTAATTTTATATGTTTTATTTCTTTTTAAACAAATAGAATAAAGTTTTTCAGAAATTTCTAATCCTATGGAGTTAATTTTTGGAAATTTTTTTTTAACAATAAATTGAAGATTTCCTGTACCAGATCCTATATCTAGCCAATTTTTAATTTTTTCAGATATTACGTTTTTTATTAAAAAATCATACCTATTATTCATCGACTTTTCTGATCCCCATCTTAATTTTTTAAAGTCTCTATCTTCTTTTGCAGACTCATTGTATTCTTTTATTATTTGAAAAGGTGTATATGGAGTTTTTTTATTATTTTTTATTGTTAAAAAATGTCTAGTTAAATCTTTTGCAAGTTTTTTAGAACCGTTTAAAAAAGTATTCTTATTTTTAATTCCTCTTACAATTTTTTTTTCTTTTATTTTTATGGCTTTAATTAAGTTAGACTTTTTAATACTATTATAGAAACCTAAATAATTTATGTTATTAAACTGAGACATACTTTTTCCTAATTTTTTTTGATTTTTTGCTAAGGAAATACAAATAGTAGGCACATTGAGTGCATTGAGCTCATAAAGAATGCTGCCAGCTGAAGAAATTGCATACTTTGCTTTGGACATGATTTTGCTAATACTTTGGGGGTTGTAATGAACGATAACTCTATTTTCTTTATTTTTCCATTTCTTTAGTTCTTTTAAGTTTTTATGACCTGGTCCATAAACTACATCTATTTTTGAAAGTGTATTTCTTAGTAAAATGTTAGTTAATTTACTTATCTGATTTACTGGATCGCTCCCTCCAACACATAAAAAAATATTCTCTCTTTTTTGTGATTTATTTTTTCTATTAAATTCTTCTCGTAAAATAATATATTTTTTCCCAACCCAAACTTTTAAATTTTGGGCATATTTAAACTCCTCTGCATAAATATTTGGATTTATTACACCAGTAATATTATTAGGTATTTTATATTTATCGTCATCAAATATTATTAGTTTGTCATAGAATTTACGTAAAGATTGATAATAAGTTTCATCATAAATATATTTATCGACTATACAAACATCAGCATATGGATATTGTTTATTTTTATTTTCAATCTCTATCCATTTTTCTTTTTTTTTAATTTTAATATTATTATTAGTGCTTACAATTACTAAAACTTTATTTCCTATTTTGATCAGTTCTTTAGCAAGAACTTTACATCTATTAAAATGTCCATAACCTAATTTTGAAGAAAAAGAGGTTAAAATCAGAAATTTTAACTTTCTTTTCATTATTAAAATTATATTCCCACTCTAATTATACAAGCCCATCTTGGGCTTCCTAATTTTTTAGGTGCAGTACCATGTTGTACATACTTGCCTAGCGTTATCAATTCTCCAGAAGAAAACGTTTTTTCATAAACTCTTTTTTTCCAAAATTTTTGATTTTTTAAAATACAATATTTTCTTTTATCTAACATATGAGGTAAAGGTTTATTAATCACGTTCTTTGCAATTAAAAGCCCACCTTGTAAACTTTTTATGTTATGCAATGCAATCCAAAGTACCAAAAATTTTTTTGACTTTATACCAGGATATTCTTGGTGTATAGGATACTTCCTAGTTGAAGATTTTTCTATAACTCTTAGTCCTTTTGTAATTATTTTAATATTTTTTTTTTTCAATATTTTTTTTGAGTATGTTAAAATTTTTGGTACTAAAATGTTATTTATTGTTTTTAATTTTTTAAAATCATCGTAAATTTTAGACCAGCTTTTATTTTTTTTCACAACTTTATAATAAGAATTAAGATCAGTTAAATTAGTTTTATTAATTTTCTTTTTATTATTTTTAAATAACATTGAATTATGCACTTCTAGCAATATAGAATTAATTATAGATTGTGATAAAAATTTTTTTTTAGTTAATATTTTTTTACTAACATTTATATCACTCATATTTTCTTCCCAATTCAAATGCTTCTGCAGCTTTAAAACCAACAACTGATCCTCTCCATTTGGCTAATGATTTGATTCCAATGATTGATCTTGGATGGGGAGATTTTCTTAATTCTGATTTATATAATTTTAACGCTTTTAATTTTAAATTGATCGTAGAACTTATGTCATGAAACCAATTGGGTGAAAATAAATTTTTTTTTGAAGTGATTTGCCATTCAGAACTTGATGGAACTTCAAAAAATAAGAGAGTTTTGACACTGTTTTTTTTTTGAGGTCGACATGCTGTTATAACTGCTTTACTAATTCTTTGGTGATCGATATTTAAATCACCCCAATGATGTGTAAAAATAATACTAGGTCTTATTTTGCTTATCTTTTTCTCTATAGCTTGTGTAATTTTTAACAATGGTATCTTATCAAGTTGATTGTCAGGAAAGTTTTCAAATTCTGGTTTTTTTGTTCCTAATAACTTACAAGAAGCTTCGCAAGCATTCTTTCTTAACGTTATTTTTTTATTCAAAGTTGTCTTATTTGCTTTTCTTGAACTTTCTCCATCAGATATTATCATTACATAAACTTTATCACCATTTTTTGACATTTTGGCTATTGTGCCCCCGCATCCCAATACCTCATCATCTGGATGAGCGGCTATTACTAAAATTTTATTTTTTTTTTTCATTTTGATAAAGTATTTTATATTTTAATTGTGCTTTTTTCCAATCTTCGATTGTGTCAATGTCCTGAGCCAAATGATTTTGAATGTTAATTGTAGAGGAATATTTAGAGAAAATTCTTTTTTTTTTTAACCAAGCTTCTGAACTTCCCCAATAAAATTGACCAGCATCATGGTAATTTTCCTCTAAATCCTGAGTATTATGTTTATAAAATTTTGGAAAAATCATTTTTATTTTTTTTTTTTTAAGTTGGAATGATCGTTGTATTGGATAATCATATTTTACAGCTGAAAACACATAGTCAAATTTATTTTTTTTTATTTTTTTAAATCCAGCAATCAAATCTTTAGTTGATATGAAAGGTGCTGTCGCATTAATACAACAAACATATTTTGGATTTAAATTTTTTACTGACCTAATTGCATGAATCATTACTTCGTCAATTCCAACTTTATCGTTAGAAAATTTTTTAGGTCTTATAAATGGTACTTCTGCTCCATATTTTATTGCGATATTTGCAATTTTTTCATTATCGGTAGAAACAATGATTTTTTTAAAAAGTTTTGATTGCTTTGCTTTTTTTAATGACCAATAGATTATTGGGAAACCAAAAAAAAATTTTATATTTTTATTCTTAATTCTTTTACTTCCAAATCTTGCTGGAATTATAGCTATATTCATTTTAAATTATCTAAGCAAATTTTTTCTATACTATTTATAACTTTGTATACTTCTTTCTTTTTGAGTCCATAATATATAGGTAGAGATACTTCGCTCTTGTAAAAATTTTCCGACACTGGAAAATCATTTTTTTTAAATTTAAATTTTTTTTTGTAATAAGCATGCAAATGAGTTGGAATATAATGAACTTGAAGCTTTATTCCTTCTTTAAGCATTTTATTAAGAAAGGAATATTTATTAATTTTCATCTTATTAAATTCAATTAATAAAGGATATAAATGAAACGAATGTAAATCTCTTTTTTTAACAAAAGGTTTTTTGAAAATGTTATTGTTAAAATTTTGAGAATATAATTTTGCAATTTGGTTTCTTTTTTTTACAAATTTATTTAGTTTTTTAAGCTGGCTAATTCCTAGAGCGCATTGAATATCAGAAATTCTATAGTTATAACCTAATTCTTTCATTTCAGAGTACCACAAATTATTACTATTTTTTTTTATTCCATGCGATTTAAGTATATTTACCTTTTTATAAATTGCTTTCTGATTAGTGAGAATTGCGCCACCCTCTGCTGTGGTTATATTTTTTACTGGGTGATAGCTATGAATAACTACATCTGCATATTTTACAGCATACTTCTGATTCATTTCGTATTTAGAGCCTAAAGCGTGACAATTGTCATTGATTAATTTTAATTTATATTTTTTTGATATTTTTTTTAAAATTTTCCATTCAGAAGGATTGCCAGCAAAATCAGTAGCTATAATAGCTTTGATTTTTTTTTTTTTTTTAGCCAAGTTTGCTAATTTTCCTTCAAGTTTTTCAACATCAATATTGTAAGTATTTTCATCTATATCTACAAAGTCTGGGGTGGCTCCTGAATAAATTACAGAGTTTGCTCCAGCTACAAAACTCATGGGAGAACATAAAATTATATCCTTTTTACCCCAACCAAGAGCAATTCCTGTCAAATGAAGAGCTGCAGTTCCATTTGCAACTACACTACAGTAACGTGATCCAAAAAAATTTTTTAGTTCAGCCTCAAATTCTTGAACTTTTGGTCCTTGGGTTAACCAATTACTTGAAAGAGTTGATAAAACTGCATTTTTATCGGATTTATCAATAAATTGTTTCCCATAAGATATCATATTAGTTATTAAATATCTAAAATATTATTTTTTATTAGTTTTTTTATTTCTTTAATTGATAAAAATTTTTTATTATTTTTACTATTATAGCTAAAGCCTTGTCTGCAAGCCTTTCCTTTATTTTTAATTTTTTTTAAAAAATATTTTTTGTTTATATGATTAAATTCTGAGTCTGAAACAATTATATAATAATCTTTAAACTCTATTGTATTGTAAGAATCAGATTCTGTGATCATCTCTTCATGTAATTTTTCTCCAGGTCTAAGACCAATTATTTTAATTTTTATATCATTTGAAATCGCTTTTGCTAAATCGATTATTCTAAATGATGGAATTTTTGGAACAAAGAGCTCGCCTCCTCGCATATTCTTTAAAGATTTTAATACAAAATTTACGCCTTCATCAAGAGTAATACTAAATCTTGTCATGCCCAAATCGGTTATTGGAAGATAATTTTTTTTTTTACATTCTAGAAAATAAGGAATTACAGAACCTCTGCTACCCATAACATTTCCATATCTTACTACTGAAAATTTTATATTTTTATTTCCTTTGAAATTATTCGCTGCTATAAATAATTTGTCAGATGCAAGCTTTGAAGCTCCATAGAGATTTATTGGTGCTGCTGCTTTATCGGTACTTAGTGCAATTACTTTTTTAACCATATTCATCAAAGATGCATCTATTACATTCTGACTACCAATAATATTTGTTTTAATAGCTTCAAACGGATTATATTCTGCAATAGGCACATGTTTTAAAGCTGCGGCGTGTACAACGACATCAACGTCGCTCATTGCCTGACTTAGTCTAGGCAAGTCTCTAATGTCACCTATAAAAAACCTTATTTTAGTTTTTTTACTGCCCAAGATAACCTTTTGCATCTCGGATTGTTTCAATTCATCTCTGCTATAAATTATGATTTTTTTAGGCTTATATTTTTCTAAGATTACCTGAGTGAATTTTTTTCCAAATGAACCTGTTCCACCTGTAATTAAAATTGTTTGATTATTAAGCATGTAATTATTATGATTTTGTTAAGTTCTACAAAATCAAAATTTTACAAATTTATAACAGCAAAGATTGAAATATCAATTAGCTAATTTTTAATTTATTATAAATTATATCTGAAAGCATTAATGAACAAGCAATTATGGTAAATGTTGGCCCATAAATACTTGATGATGGAAAAATAGAACTTCCATTAATATACAAATTATTAAAATCCTTTAAGGAAAAATCATTATTTACAGGAAATTCTTTTTTTTTACCAAAAAGCAATCCTCCATGATGGTGATTATCTGTTTCATAATTGATATCTAAATTTGAAAAATTAAATTTATGCTTTTCTAAAATAGCTGTTCTTTTTAAAACTTTATAATAATAATCTTTGCTTTTTTCTACCATATCTAAATTTTCGTTTGTAAATTCTGTATGAATATTTATTTTTTGTAAATCGTTTGAAGATTTGTTTTTAGATAAAGTAATTTGACTGTTAAAACTTGGTTTATGTTCTATTAGTAATGAGAAGTCTATTTGATCTATAAAATTTAAATATTTTAATATTGTTTTGTTTAAAAAAAAATTATTACTACGATAATATGAAAAAGAAAAATTTAATGCAGAATTAAAATTTTTTTGTTTATGAGATTTTAAAAAAATTAATTTATTTTTCGGATTAAGTTTTTTTTTAAAATGGGATAATCTTAAAGATTTATTAAATTTATAGTTTCCAAATCCAATTGATGGATGAAAAGACACATACCTTCCAATATTATAGTTTTTTATATATTCAGGTTTATTGCTAAAACTATTAAGAATAACTCTATTATTTTCTAAACATCCACAACTCAGAATATGAGTTTTTGCAAAAAACTTAAGCTCCTTTTTTTTTTCATTAAAACATTCAGCAAACTCAATTTTTTTTTTTTCGTAATTTATTTTAAATTTTGATAACTTTGTGTTAGAAAAATACGAGAAATTTTTACAATTAATAAAATCTTTTTTTATACTGTCATAAAGATTTATAAAACTATAACTTAAAGTTGATGACGCAGCTTTAAGATCAAAATTATTATTAAAAGATTTAAGAAAAGACGGCAAAGAATTAATCTCAAAATCTTTTTTTAGATCCAGTTTTGTTCGATTTAATATTATTTTTAATGCTAATTCATAATATTTATTGATTTTTGTATATTCAAAGGGCCATGAATTTTCTTCAAAATCAGAAGGATCAAATTTTTGTAATTTTCCACCTACTCCTTTTTCCCTCCAATACTTGCAAGTTCCAAAAAAACCTTCTGCTTTTTCTTTATTTGATCCTTGGAAAAATTTTATAGGCCCAGTTACATTGTCTATACTATTTAAATTTTCAGATTCTTTGAAACTCCCACTATCAATTATAGCTATATTTATGTTTGTATTATAAAACTTTTCTAAAAAAAATAGTGAAGCTGGTCCAGCTCCATAAATTACTATATCAAATTTTTCATCCACTAAATAATCATATTATATTTGACTTTATTTATAGTAAACACTATAAAAAAACTACTGAACTTTGGTGGGAAATCAGTGTGAAATTCATTGGCTCTTCCTGGAACCGTAAAGTCGGAGCGCCACCCAGTAAAGTCCTTTGTTGAATGAAGGCCAGGAAAAGTCTAATTCTACAATGAAAAATTAGCAGAGGCATAAAATTTAATAATTCAAGAGTTAATACTCTTGATGAGATAAAAAAATATGCTTAGGTTAATAATTTTAATATTGATTAACATAATTTTGATAAATAACTCTTTTGGTGAAAACCAAGACAGTTCATGCAACTGGGATAATAAGAATGGAAAAAGTTGTATAAAGATAACAGGTCATATATCAAATGATTCTGAGTTTTCCCAATCTGGAATTAATAAAATAATAATAAATAAAAAACAAATTGAAGAGTTTGGAGCAGTAGATTTAATTGATATATTAAAAACTATTCCAGATATTAATATTACTCAATCAGGACCGAAAGGGCAACAGGCCTCTATGTTTATGAGGGGAACAGGTTCTAATCATACTCTTGTTATGATTAATGGAATAGCTATTAATGATCAATCAACAACACAAGGACTTCATGATTTTGGTGTAGATTTCATTCAAACAATTCAACAAATAGAAGTTTATCCTGGGTCTAGTGCTGCTCACTTTGGCACTAATGCTATAGGAGGTGCGGTAAATATAATTTTAACTGGGGATTACAAAGACTCTTTTTCATTAGCAAGCGATAATATTGCAAATTATGAATTATCTGGAAACAAAGCATTTATTTATGATGATTCTTCACTTAATATAAAAATAGGCAGTGTAAAAAATAAAACTATAAGTGCTAGAGGAAGTTCATCTGATGAAAAAGATGGTTTAAAAAATTATTCTACAAATATTAATTACGAAAATTTTTTTAATGAAAACCTTAGATTTTATAACACATTATATTTAAGACAGACTAAGGCTGAGTATGATAATTCAAACACCAATCAAACTGGTTATGAGGGCAATAATAAAATGGGATCTTTACAATTTGGTTTAGAAAATCAAATTAAAACTCGTAAAGATAATTACATTTTATATTATAATGTTTATGACAGAAAATATGATGAAAGAGGAACTATTGATTCATATGAAAGTGAAGTTTTAGGTTTAAAATATGATTTGTCTAGAATGATTAACGAAAAAATTTCATTTGGTGCAGGTTCTGAATATAAATATGACTGGGGATATTTTGACAATAAAGGATCATATGAAGCTTCAACCAAGGGCCATTCTGATAATTTAGCTTTGTACAGTAACTTAGGTTGGAATATTTTTGAAAATTCAAATATTTCTCTTTTTGGAAGAAGTGATAAACATAAACAAACAGGTAAAAATAATACGTACAAATTAAATTTTGAGCAAGGTTTTGAAAAATTTAATTTAGGAATTTCTTATATGAATGGGCTAAGAAACCCAACTCTATACGAAATGTTTGGTACTGATAATTGGGGATATTCAGGAAATAAAAATTTAAGACCTGAAAAAAGCAACACATATGAAATTTATTCTAATATAGCTTTAAATAAATATTTAAATTTAACTTTAAGAGCTTTTAGAGCAAATATTCAAAATAATATTGAATATATAAGTAACAAATATCAAAATGATGGCGATAATATTGATTTAAATCAATCTGGGTTTAACAATCAACTTAATCTTAAATTAAAAGATATGAATATAAACTTATTTTCATCTTTTCTATCATCAAAAAAAGAAAATAGAGCAGACCAATTAAGAAGACCAGAAAAAAATTATGGTTTAAATTTTTCAAAAAAAATTGAAAATAATTTTTTAGGTAATTTTAACTTTAATCTTAATTATAATCATTATGGAAAACACTTTGATACACATTCTTCAAATTTTAGCACTATTGAAATAGATAGCACTGATATAATTGATTTAAAAATTACAAAGAAATTAAATAAAGTTAATTTTTATATAAAAATTACTAATGCTCTAGATGAATCATATCAAAGGCCTCACGGTTACAATCAAGAAAATAGAGTAGTAAAATTTGGATTTAAATATTAAAAAGTTGTTTTGTAAAATTTGAATGATATTGTCTACGCATGAGTCACTTAAAAATAGCTATAGGAGTTTTAATAGCACTGTCTGCCAGCAGATTTATTCCTCATCCACCTAATTTCACGAGCCTTTTAGCTTTGAGTTTTTATATTCCTGCAATATTTGGAATTAGATATATTGCTATAGTTTTAATAGCATTGCTCTTTACAGACCTTGTTATAGGCTTTCATTCAACAATGTTGTTCACATCAGGGAGTATTGTTTTAATTGGTTTAATTTCAGGATATTTTAATAAATCAATTATTTATAGAATTTTAGGAGCTTTAACAGGAGCTTTAATATTTTTTATTCTTACCAATTTTGGAGTTTGGTCTTTAGGCTCTTATGGTTATAATTTAAATGGTATAGTTACATGTTATACACTTGCATTACCATTTTTTGCTTATTCAATAATTTCAACACTAATATTTTCAGCCATTATAGAGACGATTTTAAAATTTAAAATTATTAAATCTTTAAAAAAAATATAATTTAATTCTTTGAAATAAGGTCATTTATACCTTTATCGAGATTTATATATTTTTTCAATCTAATGTTCTTTCCTTTTCTCAAGCTATAAGTGAATGGATTTATTTTATAATTATAAGGTCTATTTGTATTTTTAAATAAAACTTTAGTTTCTGGTAAATTTTTTCTAATTTTTTGTAATAATTGTTTTACTTTTATTCGTCTATTACCAATAATATTGTAAAATCCACTTTTAGAATTTTTTCTTATTAAACTTGCGCAAATTTTTGCTACATCTTTTACATGGATATAATTGCGTATCTCATTACCTTTTGTGTTTCTAAATATTTTTTTTTCTTTTTTTGCTTGGTCAATATATTGTTTTATTGTGTTAAACTTATTTGCTCTTTCGCCATAAACAGTTCCAAATCTTAAAATGGAGAAGTCAAAACCATATTTTTGAGAATATCGTTCTATAATCATCTCTGAAGCAAGCTTTGAGGTACTATAAAACCCACCCTGCTCACTCAATGCATAAATTGAACTTGCAAAAATAATTTTTTTAATATTGTTTTTTCTACATGCCTCAAGAACTTTAGTCGTACTAATAATATTATTTTTTATTGTAAGTAATGGATATTTATTTGCTTCATTTAAATCAGCTGTAGCTGCAAAGTGATAAATTATATCTTTATTTTTAAAGCTTCTATCTAATAACTTTTTAGATCCTACTGAACCAATAATCATTTTTTGATTTTTGCTTAAATATTTCGATTTTTTTTTGTCAAAAATATAAACAGTTTTTCCAATTTTGCTTAATTCATCTGCCACATGGCTTGCTATAAATCCTGATCCACCTGTTATTAAAATTTTAGTCAAGTTTAAGCCTTTTCAGTTAATTATATTGATTTTTTTTGCTAATATTTTTCCTAATTCAAATTGCCACATATCATCTATATCTATATTTTCAGGAAATTCTAAGATTATCGGATAATATTTGTCCCCCACTATTCTGCCTTTCGCCTCCATATATTTTTTTTCAACAATATTTATTGCAAAATTTAATGCTAAATAATCTGGAAGACTTTGCGATCGTGGATGATTAATTGGATTATAATTTAATGCTTTATTTTTATACCATAAATACTCTTTAATCTTTGTTACTGACGCTAGCGTATAGTCTATATTTCTTTTTTTTCTAAAAAAATATTTTATAGCTTTTTTTAATGTTTGATCTTTTAAAAAAGGTGATGTTACATGAAGATAGCAGATATATTTAGAGGTTATTTTAGAAGCAAGGTAACTATAAACCTTTTTCATTGGCACTTTGTCCGAAGCATATTTTTTTGGTCTCACATCAATTGTAGCATTATACTTTTTGCCAATTCTAATCGATTTTATACAATCAGAACTTAAAAAAATTTCGCAGTTTTTAAAAACTCTTCTAACTTGTTTGAGTTTAATTTCTAATAAACTTGTTTTACCAAATTTTCTAATATTTTTATTTTTTACTCTTTTGCTTCCTTTTCTTGTTGCAATCACAAATGTTAAGTCTTTAATCATATTTGCCCACCATCTATATTTATTGAAGATCCATTTATATATTTTGAAAAAGAAGATAATAAAAACAAAATTCCATTTGATTGTTCTTGGGTTTTGGCAAGTCTTCCGATTGGTATAGATTGGATTAATTTATTTGCTTGCTTTTTAGTCATAGATTTCTTTAACATTTTTGTCTCTGTCTGACTTGGTGAAATACAATTTACTCTAATTTTAAATCTTCCAAATTCATGTGATAATTGTTTTGATAATCCAATTAGTGCAGCTTTGCTTGAGACATAATGAGTACCGCTAACAATACTTTTTCTATGGCCAGCAATTGAAGATACAAAAACAATAGATGGATTTTGAGATTTTAATAGGTTTAATTTAAAATTTTTTGATATTATAAAAGCAGAAGTTAAGTTTACTGAAAAAACTTTATTCCACTCATCGACTGATATTTTGGATATTTTTACGCAATTATTAATACCAGCACAGTGGACAAATCCATCTATTTTTTTTTTAATTTTTTTTGACTCTTGATTACATAATAAATCAAGTTTAGCTGAATCTCCAAGATCACATTCAATAATTTTTTCACCTACTATTTTTTTTCTGCCAATTAAGATAATTTTGCTTCCCAATTTTTTTAAATCTTTATAAACTTGCTGCCCAATTCCACTGCTATAACCTGTTAAAATAAAAGTTTTATTTTTAAAATCTTGTGAAAAATTTTTTTTAGCTAAACTATGAAAAAACATTATTTGTAAACATGTTCTACATCTGGAGCTGTGACAGCAAACCTAATTCCAGGTTCATTACCTATACATGTTATTTTGTGGTAAGTTTTTTCTGGTACATTAATAATTGAACCTTTGGAAACCTCCATGTCTCCCTTGCCTTCAATAAACCATTTCCATTTTCCTTGGAGAATCACCCAGCATTCAGCTGCATTTGGATGTTGGTGCAACCTATTTCCTTCACCGGGAAGTTGTTGTATAGCTACACCACCAAATCTTTTATTAAAAGTTAATCTAACTGCCCAAGAATTGTTCTTCCCAAATTTTTTTTTCAATTCCTCTATATCAATATTGTTTAGATTTTGATAATTTATTGTATCTATAGAAGATACTCCATCGTCCTTTAAAACTTTATTAACATCTGATGATTTTTCTGACATCAATAAATAATAGTAATAAATTTTAAAATAACAAATAATTAATTATTAAAATAATTTACATAAAAATTTTTTTCAGTGCATAAATCAAGCCAATTGAGCTATTAGTACTGGTCAGCTACACGTATTGCTACGCTTCCACACCCAGCCTATCAACGTGGTNGTCTACCACGGCTCTATAGGAAGAACTAGTTTTGAGGTGAGTTTCCCGCTTAGATGCTTTCAGCAGTTATCTCGTCCATACTTAGCTACCCGGCACTGC